>SHZB01000084.1 GCA_009692485.1 Myxococcales bacterium | reverse complement strand
CCCGTCAGTCGGAGCGCGTTAACGGACGCGCAAGCGGACGAGCTGGTGCGTGTCGGCGAGGTGCGTCTCGAGCTCATCGATGCGGGCGCGGAGCCGCGAGAGCTCATGCGCTATGCGCCCGCGGTCGGCAGCAAGGACACGCTCACGTTCGGGTTCGACGCGGACACGGTGGTGATACGGCGCGCGAGCGAAGCACCCACCGTACTGCCGTCCCCACGCATCGAAATGCGGCTCGAGACCACCGTAGCGGACTCGGAGCCGCAGGACGACGAGCTGGATTTCGTGGTCAAGCTCAGCGAGGTCGCCTGCGTCGTGGCGGAGCCGTCCGAGGACGAGGCAGCGGCGCGTGTGCGACCGCTCCTCGCACGAATGACGGGCATGGAAGCACCGTGGAAGGTGGATCCGCGCGGCGTCGCGGTGAAGCATCCATCGCCTGCGAAAGACCCGGAAATCTACCAGATCTGGACAAGTCTCGACGAAGCCATGCGCGAGCTGTTGCCGCCCTTGCCGGCCGCGGCGCTCGGCGTCGGCGCGAAGTGGTCGGCCATGTGGCGGCTCAATCGCGGCGGCATCCACATGGTTCGGCGCGTCGACTACACGTTGACGACGAGCGAGCTACAAGAAATCACAATCGATGCCGAGCTGCACGAGCGCGCGGTCAACAGTCACGCGGGGGACGAGAAATTCACCTTGCCGATCGAGGTCGAGATCCTGTCCGGATCGGCCTTAGGCAAGCTCCGCCTCGAGCTGTTGCGCGCCAAGATTGCACCGGTTCGTGTCGTGTCGACGCTCGACAGCGAGATCGAGCTCTTGGCGAACGCGCCTCCGGGCACGGTCCATGAAGCGGGCGAGACTCGGGAGCGCTCGACCGTGAAGCTGAGGCAGCGGCTCGAGCTCCGCAACCTCGCGCCGGCCCTCGTTCGGCCACCGCCGCCCGTGCCCCACGACGCACCGCAGGTCGTGCCCGGAGACAGAGAGTCGCCAAGCCGCGTGCCGCCCGCGACTGAAGAGCAGGCGCAGTGACGGCCGACCTCGACACCATCCGCCGCGCCTATTCCGCGTTTCTTCGACCGGGGCGCGTGCTGCTCAGCGGACACTCGCATCAGGCGTGGCCCGACGTCGCTCGGCAAGCTCAGCTCGAGGTCTTCGACGACGCGGCACAGTGGGTCGACGAGAAGTGGGAACGCGCCATTTTTCCGCTGGTCGATGAGGTCGGCCGCGGCGTCCTCACGCGCATGGGGTTCGCGCCCACCGACGCCATCGCTTTCGCCGAGAGCACCCACGAGCTCGTCGTGCGCCTCTTCAGCGCGCTCGATCTCGCCCGCACGAGGGTGGTCACCACCACCGGAGAGTTCCACTCCCTCGACCGGCAGCTGCGTCGCTTCGCCGAGGACGGCACCACGCTTCACTGGGTCGATGCGTCGCCGCGCACCGGCCTCGCCGAGCGCCTCATCGCTGCCATCGAGCGTGAGCGCGGAGGGGATGGGCCGCTGGTCGTCGCCCTGAGCGCGGTCCTCTTCGAAGACGCATACGTGATGCCGGAGCTGGGCCGAATCCTTGCGCATGCTGACGCTGCCGGCGCGCTCACGCTCGTCGATGCGTACCACGCGTACAACGTCGTGCCGCTCGGTGCGGGCACGCTGCCTGAGAGCGCCTTCGTGGTGGCGGGGGGCTACAAATACGCCGGTTTTGGCAACGGAGTCTGCTGGATGCGGATCCCGCCCGAGTGCGCGCTTCGGCCTCGCTACACGGGTTGGTTTTCGGACTATGCCTCCCTTGCCGAGCCGCGCACGACCGAGCGGCCACCGGTGCGTTACGGCTCGGGCGGGGCGCGCTTCGCGGGAGCGACCTTCGAGGCGAGCGGGTTCTACCGTGCGCGTGCGGCCTTGCGGCAATTCGACGCGCTCGGGCTCACGGTCGAGGCCTTGCGCGCGATTTCGACCCGGCAAACGCGGCGAATCATCGATGGGCTCGCGGCCCACGGTGTGCTCGCCGACGACGCTGGCGCGCTCGCTAACGGCGGCGCGCTCGATGACGGCGGCATCTGCGAGGGGAGCCTCAGGCTCGTATCGAGCGATGACGATGCGCGGCGCGGCGGGTTCGTGGCGCTCGGTCATCCGCGTGCCGCCGAGCTCGTGACCAAGCTCTCTCGGCTTGGCGTGCTCACCGATGCGCGCGGCTCGCGACTACGGCTCGGACCCGCGCCCTACCTGTCGGACGAAGAACTCGACCGCGGCGTGTCCGTTCTAGCGGAGTTGGTACGCAGCTGAGCTGTTTCGACGGTCGTCATTGGACAGTAGGCCCGTCGAGAACACCGGCTTGGCGCTCGGGTAGAGCCGTCGCAGGCCGCGCTCGACGAGCTCACGCGATGAGTTCACCCGCTCCGAGAGCGCCCAGTCGAGATAGAACTTGTCGCCGTCGAAGCAGCCGAAACTCGTCGAAATACACAGCGCGTGCTCGTGCTCGATGACGAAACCGCTGCGGGCGACGTCGTGTCCGTGAACGGCGACCGTGAGCTCCTCGCCAAGCGCGCGCATGCAGGCACGCACGGACTCCGGCGCCGAGTCACGCGTCCACAACAGCGCGAGGAGGCGCGGGTCGATGGTGTCGCCCTCGGGCGCGAGTGCGACCTGCTCGAGCTCCGCCGCCGACTCGAGCACGGCACAAGGGGCAGCGTGCGCCAACACCAGACCGGCGTGGCGCGCGACGGCGGCGACCGGCCAGCCCTCGAGCCAGCGCTTCATCGCGACCGTGCGCTCGGGCCCGAGCAGCTGCTCGAGTCGCATCGCCTCGTCGGGGAAGAACTTGCCGACCACGGGACCGCCGACGTGCGCGTGCTCGTGGTTTCCAAGCAGATAGTGGACCCTGCGTGGGTGCCGTTTCGCGAGCGCGTCGGCCCGCTCGAGCACGCCGAGCGAATCCCCGCGATAGTAGCTTCCGAGGTAGTCGGGCCAATGGTCTTCGGGGATCTCCGGGCCGTGTACGAGATCGCCCGTGAGGACGAGCACCGCGCCATCTGGCTCTCTCGTTCGCTCTTCGAAGATCTCTTCGAGCCGCTCGAAATCCGCGACGTTGCCTTGCAGATCCGTGCCGACGATGAGCCGCCCGCGCTCCGGAAGCTCGATAAGCCTCGTCACCGGGCCGAGCCTACCTCACGCGCACGCCGGAGATGTGGACCCGTCGAATTCGCGAACCGCGAAAGGGCCGAGCCTACCTCACGCGCACGCCGGAGAAGTTCACCGCAGGCCCTCGCGAGTCGATGGAAGCCAGTGTCGTGGATCATGCTACATGGATAGTCCACATCCCAGCACGATGCGCGTGGGCCGCAACTCGGGCGCGAAACTGCGAAATAGCCGCAATTCACGGCGTTTATGACAACGGCCGTCTTGGCACGATCGTCGCTTATGGCGCGGCATCGCGGTCAATTCGGTGGCGCGCGCAAAGGGAGAACTCGATGAATCGCTTCGCACTTCGACTCGCGGCGACTGCGGCACTGGGCGCGGCAATGTTCGTCTTCGGATGCGGAACGGACGATGAGGTCACGCTCCATCCTTCCCTTCCGGTGGACGACGGCTCCTCGGGCGGAAGCGAAACGATCGGCGGCGGAGGCAGCGCGCCCGGTCCCGAGGTGTGCCCCGATGCCACGAGCGTCATCGACGTCGAGCCCGCGCAGTCGAACACGCTGTTTCTCGTAGATCGCTCCGGCAGCATGCACCTGCGGGTGACGGACACGGTGACGCGCTGGAATCTCACGAAGGCCGGGCTGTTCGACCTTCTCGACGCCATGCCCGCCTCGGCTCGCGGCGGCCTGTCGCTGTTTCCGGCTGGCGACGCGCCCATCGATTGCTGCGTCATCACGACGGCGAACACGATCACCTGCGATGGCTGCCTCGCGGGCGAACTTCCCGAGCCCGAGAACCGCTGCGATGCGCTCGAGTACCAAGATCTCGACGTCGGTGTCGGCCCGCTCGACGCGCTCCAGGTCGAAGCGATGAAGGCGAAGATCGCCACCGTCGATGAAGAGTTCTACTGGGGCACTCCGCTCGCCCCTGCGCTCGCAGGCGCGGTGGACTCGATGGTGGCGATGAAGGCCCCGGGCGTGAGCAGCGTGGTGCTCCTCACCGATGGACTGCCGACCTCGTGCCACACCGCCGACGACCCGACGGCGAACGACATTCAGCGCGTGGTCGACGCGGCCGCGCTCGGTTACGGTAGCGCCGTACGCACCTACGTGATGGGCGTGATCGACGGCGTGAAAGCCTCGGATGCCACGGCGCTCTCGGCGATCGCCGAGGCCGGCGGGACGGGTCGCTACGCGGGCTGCGAGCTGACGAACGACTGTGCCTACCAGATCAACGTCGCGAGCTTCGCCGACGATCTCGCGGTCGCGCTCGAGTCGATCGCGCTCGATGCCATGAGCTGCACGATCGAGCTCCCCGAGGTTGCCGGCGGCGTCCCCGATTACGATGCGGTCAACATCACCGTCACGACGAACGGAGTCACCATCACCGTCCTGCGCGACACGAGCCACGGTGACGGCTGGGACTACCTGCCAGGCCAGCAAAACGTGCAGCTCTACGGCGCGAGCTGCGAGACGCTCAAGGCGGACCTTGACGCGCAGATCAAGGTCGTCGTCGGCTGTCAGACCGTGGGCGGCTGAGCGCAGTTATACCGATAGCGCGCTATCTGCAAAGTGAGGCGTCGGTGGCGCGCTATCTGCAAAGTGAGGCGTCGGTAGCGCGCTATCTGCATAGTGAGGCGCCGAACTCGCGCACCAAGGTCAGCTGGATTCGGGCTACTCGCGCGCCGAGGTCAGCATGTCGGGTCCGACGACCAGCGGCGCCCCGAGCACGCTTCGTCGCACGGTGAAAATTCCGAGCGGCTCCGTGCGGCCGACCGTGCCAGGGACCATCGCGCCGCGCCACGCGACCAGCACCGCGTTGCCGACTTCGGGGAGCTTTCGCGAGGGCAACGCTTGCAGCTCGCCCGTTGGGATGAGCATCGCCGCGCCCGCCGCGCCGAGGACGAGCCACGCTGACTCGCCGCCGTCGCGCACGTTCTCGGACACGAGCAAGACGTGCGCCTTGGTGCTCTCCACTTGGGCGATCGCGTAGCCGCCGGGGGCGAGTCCGATGCGCAGCGCTCCGATGACGGAGCGGTCCGTCTCTTGCGTGATCGTGGCCGCGCCAAGGTCGGTGAAACGCACGACGACCTGCCTTCGCGCGAAGCGCTCGACGACGCCATGGTGAAGCTCGTTCTTGTAGGCGGCGAACACGAGGGCGCCTCGCTCGAAGCGTCCCGCACGCGGCACGACCACGTAGCCCGGATGAACCTTGAATGTGGCCTCGTGTCCGACTCGCACGACGACGTCCTCGGCGTCCATCGCCACCACCGTCGCTGTCACCAGGGCGAAGCTCGAGCCGATGGCGGCGCCACGCAGCATGCGCTCGGGCACGACGAAGACCCGCTGGCCGGCAGCGAGCGTGACGGTTGCCGGTGGCAAGCCGAGTGGATTGGGCGTGGACGCGCGCGGCGGGGGCACCACCGATTCGTCGATCGCGACACGCACGGGCGCGAACGCCGGCGAGGCGCTGGGTGCGCCGCCCGAGCGCTCGAGCGGTTCAGCGCAGCCGTAGATCGCCACAGCCGCGACCGCGACCGCGAGCACGACGAAGACGCACGAACGAGCGCGGGCGAGCACCGTCATGCGTGCCCTTCGCGCTCAGGACGCCGCGAGTCGCGTGCTCTTGGCATCTTCTCGCAGCGCGCACACCGCGGCGAAAGTGCGGTCCCGCAGATCGAGGACGCGGTCCTTGTCCTTGAGGCTCCGGTCGGGGTGTAGTGCCGCGCCGATATGCACCGCGAGCGGTTGAAGCTTGCGCTGTTTGGACGTGCCCGCGTCGGCCGCGCCCTTTTTCATCACGTCGCCCGTGCCGTCGAGGCCGACCGGAATGACCGGACAGTCAGCGCGCACCGCCGCATGAAATCCGCCGGTCTTGAAGTCCTTCACCTCGCCGTCGGGGCTGCGCGTGCCCTCCGGAAAAATGAGCAGCGGTTTCCCCGCCACCAGCACCTTGCGAAACCGCTCGATGACCTCGGCGGCCGATCTCTTGCCCGCTTCACGCGTGACCGGCACGTGCCCCGCGAGCTTCAGATGCCAGCCGAGGAAGGGCACCTGCATCAGCGAACGCTTCGCCGCCCATTTGAAATCACCCGGCAGGACCGCGCCCAAAACCAGGATGTCGAGCAGGCTCTGGTGATTCGCGGCGTAGACGAAGCCGCCGCTCGCCGGCACGTGCCCGAGCCCCAGAATTTCCGGGGAGAGCCGCAGCTGCCGAACCGACGCGCGGCACCATTGGCGCATCGCCCAGAGACTCACTTCGTGCTCTTCGGTGAGCGGCCCCAAGGCAACGCTGAGCGCGCCATAGCCCACGGTCCGAACTCCGAACGGCACCCACTGCGCCAACCACCGCGCCCGCTCGAGCGTGCTCATGCGCTCGCCCTCGGTGATGAGCCCCCACTCCGTGCGAGCCCAATCGAGCGTGTCCTGGAGCGCCATCGTCGATCCTTCTAAACGGCCTTCGGCGCCCCTGATAACGCGATCCGCCGCGTTCGTCCATCGGCACGCGTGCTCTTGTCGCGTGCTCTGTGTCGCGAGCTTTGCTTCGCCCCGCGACACGCGCAGACCCGCGGACAGGTCTTGCCGTCGGAGAGCGAGGTCGCTAAGAGGTGCCCCAGTCGTTCGCTCTCGGGCGGGCGATCTGTCCCCATCGTCTAGAGGCCCAGGACACTGGCCTTTCACGCCTGTAACGCGGGTTCGAATCCCGCTGGGGACGCCCAGATTCTTGAGCTTTGCGCTCGTTGAGCAAGGCTAGTCGAGCAAGCTTGCCGATCACGTCACCGTGCGCGGGAGGTCGGATGCGAGCGCACGACCGCACGGCTCGCGGGCATCATCGAAACTGCCGTAATTCGGCGCGGCGCAGCGAAAGGGGGCGAGCCTACGGGTTCGCCGGCAGCCACTTATCCAGCAGTTCGCGGAGCGCCTCGAGCCGGAGCGGCTTGAGGACGCAACCGTCCATGCCCGCGGCCGTGCCAGTTGCCGCGATATCTGGCTCGGCATTGCCGGTGACCGCGATGATGACGGTCTTCGGTGCGCCGCTCTGGGCCTCGTCAGCGCGAATGGAGCGCGCCAACTCCAAGCCATCCAACCCGGGCATGCTCAAATCCGCCAGCAGCATCGCAGACTGGCCATCGCGCAACATGTCGCGTGCGACGAGCCCATCCTCGGCGAATTCGGCGTCCTAACCGAGCAGCGCCAGTTGGCGGCGCAGGACATCGCGCTGCAGCTCGCTGTCTTCGGCGACGAGCACGCGCCAGGCCGCGCTGGAGGCCTTTCGGCGAGTGCTATCGGGGCCAGCCAGCGGCTCTTCTTGTTGCTGTCGCGTCATAAACGCGGGGACGATCCAAGCAAACCCTCAGACCATGGAATATTGGCGAATCCCGTCGGCCAAGTAAACCGAATTATCCCGCCCTTCGGCAACTTCGCTGCATCCGTTTGTTTCGCCAATCCCACCGCCGTGTCATCGCCGCCGTCTCACTGCCGCCGTGTCACCGCCGCCATGTCACCGCCATGGGCCGTGTGCGCGGCTCACATCGAATCCAGCGATGCGCGCAACCGGAGCGCGGTCTCTTCAATCTCTTGGTCGCTCGTGAGCGGGTCGAGCCACAGATTCAGGATCCCGCGCGAGAGCCAGCGGCTATTTTCGAGCGTCGTCCGGTCGAAGTCCTGCGGCTCGAGGAATGGCGTGATGTCCGGGTACCAGCTGCTCACGTTGCGGCCCTCGGCTAGCCACGCTCGGAGCACGCGGTCGCGCAAGACGGGCTCGAGCCACACGTTGAAGCGCCACGGCACCGAGCCCGTGACGAAGGGCGGCACGACCACTCGCCGATGATCGCCGAGGATCTCGGCGTAACGGTGGGCCTTGCGCTGCCGCTCGCTCGCGATCAGAGCGAGGCTCGCGCGGTCCTGAACGATGTGTTCCCGTTGCGCGGCTTCGATGCGTCCGAGCGCCTGCGCGGCGGCTCTCTCGAGCTTGGGCCGAAACGACGAGCGATGGGGCGTGAGCCGGTCGGGGTAAAAGCAGTTGTACAGATGCTTGTACAAGTGCGCGAGCTCCTCGGCACAGCCTTCGTCTTGGGGTGCGGATAGCGTCGCGGCGAACGAGGCAAGTTCGCGATCGACATCGGCCGCCCGCGCCCGCGCTACGCCTCCGCCGCCGAGCGAAAGGATCTTGCCAGCGCCGTAGCTGAAGATCGCGACGTCGCCGAAGTCGCCGACCGAGCGGCCATCGAGCTGCGCGCCCTCGGCTTGCGCGCAATCTTCGATCAGCGCGACGCCGCGTCCGTTGCAAAGCTTCTGGAGCGCAGCGATGCGGCACGGATTGCCCAGCGCGTGCACGGCGATTACGCAGCTGACGCGATCGAGCACCGACGCGAGCTCGTCAGGGCACAAGCCGAAGCGCTCGCGCTCGATGTCCACGAACAGCGGTCGATTCCCGGTCGCGTAGATCGCCGCGACCACGCTCGGGCACACGGTGGCGGGCACGGCGACGGCGCTCTCGCGACACCCGAGCGCGACCAGCGAGCCAACGAGCGCGGTGGTTCCGTTCGCGAAGAAGTGTTCCTCGCCCGCCATCGCGGCTCTGCCCGGAGTCACCCCGATCACGGGCTAGTTCCCGCGCTGCTGGCCGCCGAGCACGTGATCCACAACGCGGCGGAAGGCTGCGAGCGGCTGCGCCCCGCTCACCAGATAGCCGTCGATCACGAAGGTCGGCGTGCCGGTGATCCCCGCGTCGGCGGCGTCCTTCGCGTCCTTCGCGAGCAGGTCCTTGAAGCGGTCCTCGTCGAGCGCCTTCTCGACCTCGACGGGATCGAGGCCAAGGGTCGTGGCGTAGCCGAGGAGATCGCCGCGTGTCAGGTCGCGCTGATGCTCGAAGAGCAGATCGTGCGCCTTCCAGAAGCTCGTCGCGCCGCGCTGGCGGAAGGCCTCCATCGCGAAGGTGTGGGCATCGCGCGCATGGGCGTGAAACGGCAATGCCATGTTGCGAAACACGAAGGCGAGTTTGCCTGGATAAAGCTTCTCCAACTCTCCGAGCGTCGCTTGCGCGCGGCCGCAGAACGGACACTCGAAGTCGGTGAATATCTGCACGGTGACCTTCGCGTTTTTGGGCCCTTTACGCGGGTTTTTTGCGGTGGGCGCCGCCACCGAGACAGTCTCTGCGATGGGCTTTTGTTTGCCCGTCGCGAGGAAGTGCTCATAGAGCTTCGCGGGACGGACGCCAGAAGCTTGAAGCTCTTTTGCACGCGCGAGCTCTGCATCGATGAGCGAGACGAAGTCGGCGAGAGGACGCGCGCCCGAGAGCTTCTTGCCGTTGATGAAGCTGGTCGGCGTGCCGGTGGCATCGACGGCTTCGGCCAGGGCCACGTCGAGCTCGATCGCCCGCGCGTGAGCATGTCCCGTCAGCGCGGCGAGGGTGACCCGTGGTGATAGACCGATGGCCTTCGCGACGTCCTGGAGATCGCTGTCCTCGAGTCCGCGTGAATCGCGCGCAAACAGGGCGTCGTGCGCGGCCCAGAAACCCGCGGCGCCCTTCTTGACGTAGGCCTCCAGCGCGAGCTGGGCGGCGGGCTCGGCGCGGTCGTGGAACTCGAGCGGGTTGTGCTTGAAGACGACGCGCAGCTCACTTGGGTACTTCGCACTCAGAAGGTCGAGCGTGGGCACGAGGCGCCTGCAAAACGGGCACTGAAAATCGCTGAACACCACCAAGGTCACGAGCGCATGCTTCGGGCCGCGCGAGGGAGACGTGCCGACCGGGACCTTCCACACCGCGTCGTCGTCGGCATTCCGCACGCCCGATGGCTTCGGTGCTGCGGCGCCGAGGGCGGCTCGGGCGGCGCTCGCCACCGCGGCTTCGGCGAGATTCTGCGTGGTGCGCTCGGCGCTGAGGCGCGCTTGCGGTGTCCCATTCTTCGCGAGCTCGGTCGTGGCCGCGAGCTCGGCATCGATCGCGGCGGCGAGCTTCTCTTTCGGCTGCGCGCCTGACACGAGCACGCCATTCACGAACGTCGCCGGCGTGCCACGAACACCGAGCTCGGTCGCGAGCGCCATGTCTCCATCGACGCGCTTTTGGGGCGCACCGGTCGCGAGCTCGACCTCGAGCATGGCCACGTCGAGTTGCTCGGCGCGCGCGGCATCCTGCCAGCTTCCTTGGTTCGCGAGCGTCTCGTACGAGCGCGTCAGAAACGCAGCCGCCGCTTGCTCACCATGGATCTTTCGCACCGCCGCTGCGGCCTCCGCCGCCGGTCGCGCGAGTGGGTGAAACGCGAGCGGGTAGTGCTTAAAGACGAAGCGCACCTCGCTCTTCGGATAGTCGGCACGCAACAGGTCGAGCGTCGCGGCGAGCTTGCGGCAGTACGGACACTGCAGATCGGAGAACGTGACCACGACCACCTGCGCGACGGTGCTGCCGTTCGTGACGTCCCCCTTATCGATCGGGATCGCGCGCGCCGCGGGGGGGCTCTCCGCATTGGCCACGCCGGCGCCCATGACCTGAGTGAACGCGAGGAAGATCGCAAACCAGGTGAGGCGCAGCGTCGTAGGCATCGCGGCGCAGCATAACCGCATGGCAGCGAGTGCGGCTCGCCAGCAGGATGGCGGCGCCGCGTCGCGGGCTCCCTGTTAGAGTCCGGCGCATGTCGAACGGGGCGTCCGGTGACCTCGTCGGTGCGATTCTAAACAAAGAGTGGCGGCTCGTTCGGAGGCTCGGCGAGGGCGGGCTCGCGACGGTGTACGAGGCGGACGGGCTCCATGGCCAGGGCCGCCGCGCGTTGAAGCTCCTGCACCCGCAGTTTCACGGCAATCGCATCGTGGTCGAGCGCTTCTACGCCGAGGCGAAGGCCTGCTACGCGCTGCGGCACCCTCACATCGTGTCCGTGGAGGCGTACGCGTACGCGGAGGACGGGAGCCCCTACCTCGTGATGGAGCTGCTCGCCGGCCTGTCCCTCGAGGACTACCTGAAAAAGTACCCGCCGATCCCGCCCGTCCACGCGGCGCAGCTTCTCTTCGGTGTCCTGCAAGCGCTCAGCCTCGCGCACGCAAGCGGAGTTGTGCACCGCGATCTGAAGCCGCCGAATCTGTTTCTGTTGCCGGACCCGAACGCGCCCTCGGGCCAGCACATCAAGGTGCTCGATTTCGGGATCGCGAAGGTGATGGACCTGGCCGGTGGAATGGCCTCCAAGACGCGGACCGGCGTCATGCTTGGCACGCCCGGCTACATGAGCCCCGAGCAGATCAAGAACGCGAAGGCCGTCGACGCGCGCAGCGATCTGTGGGCGGCGGGGATCGTCTTCTACGAGATGCTCACCCACCAGCACCCCTTCGGCGAGGACGACGACATGGGCCGGGTCGTCATGATTTTGCGCGGGCAGGCGCGACCGATCGAGCAAGTCAGTCCCGGGCTCGCGGCGTGGGGGCCCTTCTTCGAGCGCGCGCTCGCGACGGATCCGGCCCAGCGCTTCCAGTCGGCCGAAGAGATGGCGACGACGCTTCGAGAACTGGCGCTCGGGGCCGGAGCCCATGCCGCTGGCGCGGCGAGAATCACGGGCGGCGTCGCGGCCAATACCGCTGGCGCTCTCGATGCCGACGGATTGCCGGTGAGCGCGGCGATGCCTTTGGTGCAACGGGGCGCTCCGGTCGCCGGGCCGGGTCCGGGGTATCGCGCCGAGCCAGCCGGCAAGACCTTGGCGAGCCGTGGACACGAGTCCGAAGCGTGGGAGGACGGCCGACAACACGGAGTCGTCCAATTCCCGAATGCGTATTCGCCCATGATCGGCGTCGAATCCGCCCGGAGGCTCGACCCACCTAGCCTCGTGTGGTGGGCCGTTCTGGTGCTCGGCCTCGCCGCCTTCGGAGCTGGACTTTTGTGCGGATACGTGCTTGGTGCGACCTGATGCGCCGGGTCGTGCCAGTCGTAGTCGCCGCCGCGCTCGTGCTCATCGCGGGTTGTCATGCGCAGAACGCGGGGGATGGTGAACGCGCCGCCACCGCAGGCTCAACCGCAGCAGGCTCAACCGCAGCAGGCTCAACCGCAGCGGGCTCTGCCGCAGCAGGCTCAACCGCAGCGGGCTCAACCGCAGCAGGCTCAACCGCAGCGGGCTCTGCCGCAGCAAGGTCGGTCTCGGCGTCGGCGACTCCAACAGCCGCCGCTCTGGGTCGATCGGCTGCGCCCGCGAAGGTGGTCGTCGACTTGCCATCGACGGGACCTGTGCGCGTGATCGATTTACACGTCGATACACCGTGGCGCGTTCACTTCAAGGAGCGTCCGCTGAGCTTGCCCGAGGGACACGCGACGCCCTCGAAGCTCGTCCAAGGCGCGTACGCCGGGATCGTCTATCCCATTTATATCCCCGACTACATCCACGACGACCGGCCCGAGATCGCCGATGCCGAAGCGATTTTCAGCACGATCGAGCGCATCATCTCCGCGCATGCGCTGCTGGCACCGGCCTTCGTGTCGGGCTCTGGGGTCACCGTGCCGTCGGAGCGCGTGGCGGTGTTCGTCGCGATCGAGGGCGCGGGCGCATTCGCGAGCGACATCGCGCGCATCGACGAGTTCATCCGTCGCGGCGTGAGGCTCATCGGTCCTGCCCACGCGCGCGACAATCGGCTCGCGGGCTCCACCACGGGCAAGAAGCGCCACGGCTTGACGCCCCTCGGAAAAGAATTCTGCGAGCGCGTGTACCGTCAAGGCGCCCTCATCGATGTCTCGCACCTGTCCGACAAGAGCTTCGCGGACGTGCTCACGATCGCGAAAACTTTTCAAGCACCGGTGGTCGCGACGCACTCGAACGCACGCAAGCTCAGGGCGCACGGCAGAAATCTCACCGACGCGCAGCTCGCCGCGATCGGCCGCACGGGTGGCCTCGTCGGGCTGAATCTGCACGCGGATTTTCTCGGCGGCGGCAAGCTCGGCGACGTCGTTCGCATGGTGCAGCACCTCGTGGCCAAGGCCGGCATCGAGCACGTCGGGATCGGCAGCGACTTCGACGGCGGCAATCCGAGCGCTGCGATCGCGGACGCCGCCGCGCTACCCAAGCTCGCCGCGGCGCTTCGTCTGGCGGGGATGACGGACGACGACGTTCGGAAGGTCTTCGCGCGCAATGCGCTGCGGATCCTGAACTGGCACCCCTGAAGATTTTCGGGCATCGGTGAGCGGACCCGCGGGTTAGAGCGTCAAGCGCATCGGCGAGGCGGCGAGGATGTTTGCCGTGCCACAGGGTCTGTGCTCAATACGCGCGCAATCCTATGTTCTGGCCTCACTCTGTCGCTCGCCCGCTCGTCGGGCTGTGTGTCGCTTCGGCGCTGGTCGCGGTTTCGTTCGAGTGCGCCGCGGCGATCGCGGTCACGAAGCGCCCGGACAATTCGACCGGCTTGCCGACCCTCACCGTGAGCCGCTCGGCCTGCCAAAATCAGACGGTGCTCTCGTACACGCTTGGCACCTTCACCGGCAGCGCGCTCTCGGTATGGGCGACCGCAAACGCGAGCGCGGATTGCCGGCTCGTGATGAACCGGACCGGGGCGGCGCCCACGTGTTTTCAGCTCGGCGCGGACGTGTCGCTCGTGAGCTTGACCTCCGTGACGTTGGCGCTCAACGCGCGATTGCTCGCGGACATCGTGCCTGGGATCGCGAGCTGCGTGGACACCTCGACGACCGACCAGCCCAAGCCGGTCACCGTCTATTTCCTCGTCGACGCGACGACCGGCGATGCTGCTGACGCGACGACCGAGCCCATCGACATCGACGTCCTCGGACCGCCGGCTCCGACCGACGTGCTCGCGTCCGTCAACGACGACACCAGCCTCAAGGTCACGTTCACGCCGCCGAAGAGCAACGATTTGGCCAAATACCAGGTCTATTGCGACGCAACGGCGACCGCGCTCACGAGCGGAGCGACCACGGGCGCGACGACGACGAGCGTCTCGGCGAGCGCTGCGACGAGCGGTGCTGGCGGCGCAGAAGGCTCCGGCACAGCGTCGAGCACGGGTGGCGCGGGCGGCACGTCGAGCACGGGCGGCGGTGCATCGAGCACGGGTGGCGCGGGCGGCGCGTCGAGCGATGTTGGCGGTGCATCGAGCACGGGTGGCGCGGGCGGCACGACGAGCGCGGGTGGCGCGGGCGGCACGTCGAGCACGGGTGGCGCGACCGGCGGGGCGAGCTCGAGCGCCAGCGCCGGTGCCAGCGCGGAGTGTACGTCGCAGCTCGTTGCGGGCGAGCTGCCGAACGGTCTCACGAGCTGCGGCGAGGCGGTGATCCCATCGACCCAGGTCGTCGCCACCGGCTTCATCGTCCATCAGCTCGGCGCGGTCGCGGTGGCTGCCATCGATCTCGCGGGCAACGTCGGCGTGCTCTCGGCCGTCGACTGCGCAACGCCGGAGCCGGTAGAGGACTTCTTCGACGCGTATCGAAAGGCCGGCGGACAAGCCGGAAATGGCTGCGGGTGTTCGGTCGGACGCGAACGAGAACGCGGTCTCGGCGGCGCGTCGCTCGCGCTCGCATGGCTGGGTGTCCTCGTCCTTCGCCGTCGCCGAAATGCGAACATGCGTGAGGAGCACACGCGATGAAGACCTCGTCTGTCGCGCTGGCGCTGACGCTTCTTGCGAGCGCGGCGCACGCACATGGCAAGGAAGCGCACGCCCCGCAAGCTCCACCGCCACGCGAGGCCGGTGAGCCACCGACCGGCATCGAAATCCGAACGGCCGACGAGGACGCGACGGACCCGGGCGTCGTGCTCCCGTCGAGCCCTCTTGCCGAGGCGAGCCCGGCGACGCCGACGGAGGCCGAGCAGGCGAGCCGAGCGGCGAACGCCAAGCCCTCCGAGCCGCCGACGCGCCCGGCGAGGACCGAGACGTTTCGCGAAGAAGCGGTCACCGAAGAGGAGCTCGAGCAGGCGCGGCACGGTCTGCCCGATGAAGATTGGCGGCAGAGCCACGGGCGCAACGACGACCGCAAGGACGCTGTCGTCGATCTCGAGCATTATCTTTTCGAGCTGCGTTTTGGCGGGTATTTCCCTGAAATCGACGAAGAGTTTGACGGCAAGGCGACGCCCTATGCCGACTTTTTCGGGGACTCGGGTCAGACGTATTTTGGGGTCGAGCTCGACTGGTTGCCGCTCCGTATTCCGTACGTCGGGAGAGTCGGCGCGGCGTGGGGCTGGGGTGTGACGAAGGCTTCAGGCAGCACCCGGCTCGAGTCCGACCCGAGTACCGAGGCGGGCTCCGAGACCACGCTCTCGATCATGCCGATGCACGCGTCGGCGGTGATTCGATTCGATGCGCTGCTGCACTACGGCATCGTCCCGATCGTCCCCTACGTGAAGGCGGGATTCGGCTTCGCGCAATGGCAGGCGAGCGGCGCAAGCGGCACCTCGGAGGCCGTCGATGACGCCGGAAACAACGTGAAAGGGCAGGGGCTCACGACCGGACGCCACTTCGCCATCGGGGGCGCGCTCGCTCTGAACGCATTCGATGAGGCCGCCGCGCGCTCGCTGTTTCAGGCGAGCGGCATTCGCTACGCGTTCCTCTGGGGCGAGTGGATGCGCGCAGATCTGGACGGCTTCGGCGATGCGACGCAGATGCGCGTCGGCACCTCGACCGGAGTCGGCGGCCTCGGCCTCGAGTGGTAGCGGGGCGCCGCATGCCCGCGCGTGAGCGGGTGCGTAACCTCGATCGCGGGCGTGTGCTCGAGCGGGTGCGCGTCGCTCCATGCCCGCGCGTGCTCGAGCCGCGCGAAAGTTGGCAGCGTCTCCCCGGGCGATGCTAGTTGGCCGCATGAGCCGCTTCGCCTCCAGCGCCTTCGTATCGTTCGCCGCTCTCAGTCTCGTCGCGGCGTGCGCGAAGCCCTCGATGTTTTCACCCGATCTCCCCGGGCCCGCGGAGGCGGCGACACCGGCCGCTGAGGAGACGGGCGGAGCGCCGGCCGCACCCGATGGCTCGCTCGAACGTGCGGACGTCGATGCGGTGCTGCGCGAGGGGCCCGCGTGGCTGCTCACTCGCATCCAGCTCGAAGAGACGCTCGATGGCGGTAAATTCCGGGGCTGGCGATTGCGCGAGCTGCCCCAAGAGTGGAGCCGCGTCGATCTTCGCGCCGGCGACGTCGTCACGCGCGTGAACGCGATGCCGCTCGAGACGCCGAGCGACTTCTGGTCGGCGTGGACCACGCTCAGCGTCGCCAGCGAAGTGAAGATCGACTTCACGCGCGACGGTGCAGCGAAAGAGTTGCGCGTGCCGATCGTCGGCAAGGCGGATCCGGCGGCGGCTGCCAAGCTCGGGCAAGCGGCCCCCACACAGCGACCGCCTCGCGACAAGCGCTACGACACGATCACGATCCGCGGTAGCGAGACCGCCTACGGCCCGCGCTAGCGAGACCGCCTACGGCCCGCGCTCTCCGTGAGTCGTGCGAGTTCGCGTGAAGTCCGCCGCCCGTCTCAGTGAGTCGTGCGAGTTCGCGTGAAGTCCGCCGCCCGTCTCTGCACCAGCGGCTCGCTCAGCGCTGCAAGAGATCGCGCGTGAGGTTTTTCTGG
>SHZB01000083.1 GCA_009692485.1 Myxococcales bacterium | reverse complement strand
GGCTGCGCCACGCGGTTGCTCTAGGCTGCTCGGCTGCTCGGCTGCGCGTCCTGGTGCTTTGAGAGGGCCGGCGCATGTAAAATTGGATTATTTTCGCGGCTTCAAGTGCGACCACGGATTCGGAGCGTTCGAGCTAGGCCATGTCGCGCTGCACCCAGACGCGGCGATATTCGTCGCGCCGTGGCCCATGTCCGTAGCAGCGTGAAACGAGCTCGCGGACTCGGCAAGCAATGCACACGTCGCCTCGTTGAACGAGCGGCCAAGCCCCTGCCTCGCCTCCTCTGTGGAGCCTCGCCTCCTCTGTTGAGAAGAGTAGGTGCCTCAGGTCTGTAGGTCTCGAATGGATCGGATCGCGGAGAGCGCACTAAGTCCATAGAGACTAAAAGTATCAATTGTTGTGAAGTAACGATCTAACAGACTGTGAGTATCTAGTTTTTGGAGGCACAAAGTATCGCTTTACCTGACTTTACGTGGCAGATGACTATATCGCCGTCGGATGAGATCATGCCCGACAGGTTCACGTCTAGTCACATCTGTCCACAGGCGGCGCAAGAGTGAAGAGTCGGCGCAGCTCGAGATGGACCAGCTTGGCGGAGATCGGCCCGTCCCCGTCCCCGTCCCCGTTTTCGGAGTTCGGACTGGGAGGTCGGGACTTGGGGCTCGGCAGTCCGGTCGCCGATTTCCGAGCACGGAGATCCGCGTTCCGCGGTCGCGACCATCGGCCGCATCCACGCGATGAACGCCCTGCGGACCGTAATCACCGACACAAACTCACAAAGTGTGATCTGTCAGATGGCGCGCCGGCCCTGCCGCGCGTCCGGGTGCCTGCGCGTCCGGGTGCCTTGACATAGGCGACGACATTCGGTCCCATGCCAGTCATGCGAGGGCTCGCCGTTCCGCTGCCGCTCATCGCGCTCTTCGGCGTCACGCTCGTCCTTGGCTGCCACATGATGAGCGGCGTCGGCGATTACTACATCGTCGTCGACGATGGCGGCGATGGTGGCGCACCGGCGGCACAATCGGGCGCGAGCAGCGGCACGTCGACGACAGCGACCACGGGCTCCGTCACCACCGGGTCCGTCACCACCGGCGCCGGCGGCGAGCTGGCCCAGTGCGATCCCAAAAAGTGCCCGGGCGGCGACACCGACTGCCGGAAGCGAGTTTGCGACGGCGAGGAGTGCGGCACCGCTGACATCCCCGTCGGCACACCGTGCAACGACGTCCCAACCGGCCACGCCTGCGATGGACTTGGCGCCTGCGTCGAGTGCACCAATGACACACACTGCCCCGTGGGCAGCAGCTGCAAAATATTTCTTTGCGAAGCGCCTGGTTGCGGAGACATCAAAGAAAACGCGAACGAGACCGACGTCGACTGCGGCGGGCCAGACTGCAGCCCCTGTGCTCCTGGCCAGGGCTGCGTCGTCCCCGTGGACTGTTTGAGCCAGCTCTGTGTCGAGAAGGACAAAAAGTGGCACTGTGCGGCGTGCACGATGCACAGCGACTGTGGCATGGACCGCTATTGCACGTTGAGCGACGGCATTTGCCATCCGAAAAAAGATCTTTGGCAAGGTTGTGCCGATGACGCCGAGTGCAAAAGCGGCAACTGCACGATCATCAAAGTGTGTTTTTGACGGCTACGGCCGCCGTACGCATCGCTCGGAGAGATCTGGCGCACCCATGAGCGCCGCCGCACGCTCATCCAACCCTGGGCCTCACCAAACCCCGGGCGCACGCACCCGCGCTAGCGACCGCAGCACTTCTTGAACTTGACTCCGCTAGCGCAGTGACACGGGTCGTTGCGGCCGAGCTTGGGCTCTTGGCGGACGACGGGCGGAGGCTTCACCATCTGGCCGTCGTGGTAGTACCAGCGGCCCTCCAGTTTGTGGAAGCTCGCGCGCTCGCGGTGCTTGAGGGAGCGCCCGCCGATGGCGTACTTCGCGGTGAACTCTACCGTCGCTTCCGCGTCGTCCGCGCCGCCCGTCGTCGCGTGAATTTCGAGCCCCTCCCACGTCGCCTTCTCGGCCCACTCGGTCGCGCCCGCACTATCGACCTCGTGCCTCTTTTTCGGCTCGTGCGTCGTGGCGAGGTACTCGATCTGCCGCTCGACGTAGGCGGCGTAACGCGAGCGCATCAACGCTTCGGCGGTCGGCGGACTCTCGGCGCCGGAGAGATAGCGCCCGCAACACTCCGGGGTCGATGGCCCCAGCCCACAGACGCACGTCACTTCGGCTCCCTCGTTGGCATTGGCCGACTCGAATAGTGGAAGCGGCGCGCCGCTGGAAGCGCAGAGATCTCCGCGATCCCCGCGATCCCCGCAATCTCCGCAATCTCCGCGATCTCCGCGAGCCCCGCAATCGCCGCGCTCTCCGCGAGCCCGATGACGCTATCCGCGTGCGTGGCCGACGTAGAGGTGCGCCGCGCCGAAGCCGAGTCGCTCGACGCGCTCGAGCTCGATCCCCGCGCTGCTCATCAGCTCCGCGAAACGCGCCGGCGTCGGGAAGGCCGCCACCGAGGTCTGCAGATACCGATACTCCGCCGCGCCGCTGAGCCACGCACCGAGCCGCGGGACGACGTGCCGCAGGTGCACGCGCGCGATCGGGCCGAACACGCCCGCGTCGGGCTCGCCCAGCTCCAGCACCACCACCGGCCCGCCCGCTCGCGTGACGCGCGCCATTTCAGCGAGTCCCCGCGCCCGATCGGGCACGTTCCGGATCCCGAACGCGATCGCGCTTGCCGCGAAGTCTCCGCGCTCGAACGAGAGCGCCGCGGCGTCGGCCACACGCAGCTGGATACGCTCGGTGAGCCCCGCGCGCGCGACCTTCGCAGCCCCGACTGCGAGCATCTCGCGCGAGGTGTCGACGCCGACGATGCGCGCGTCGGGATACGCGCGAGCGAGCGCCAGCGCGACGTCGGCCGTCCCTGTCGCCACGTCGAGGAGCGGTCCCTCCGCGGCACGCGCGAGCGCACGCACGAGCGCCCTTCGCCAACCGCGATCGAGCCCGAGGCTGAGCACGCGGTTCAACATGTCGTAGCGAGGCGCGATGCGATCGAACATCCCACCGCTGCCATCCGCGCTGCTCATCGCTCGGCTCCGCGCGTCCCGAATCCGCAGCTGTGGGACAAGGCGAGGAGGGCGTCTTCGTCGAGCGCCTGCGGGCCGTCGCTCATGGCCTGCGCGGGCCTCGGATGACACTCGATCAAGAGCCCGTGGGCCCCGGCGGCGAGCGCGGCGCGTGCGAGCGGCAGCACCAGATCGCGTCGGCCCGCGGCGTGCGATGGATCGACCACCACCGGCAGGCCGAGTACGTGGGCGACGAGCGCAACGCTGCCGAGATCGAGCAAATTGCGGGTCGCCGGATCGAAACCGCGCAGCCCGCGCTCGCACAAGACGACGCCTGCCGCGCCCGCCACCAGCAGATGCTCGGCCGCGAGCAGCCACTCTTCGACCGTCGCCGCCATGCCGCGCTTCAAGAACACGGGCTTGTTCGCGCGGCCCACGGCTCGCAAGAGCGCGAACGCTTGCATGTTGCGCGAGCCGACCTGAATCACGTCGGCCACCTCTGCCACGGCCTCGACGTCCGCCTCGCTCATCACCTCGGTGACGACTCCAAGTCCGGTCTCATCAGCTGCCGCGCGAAGCCACGAGAGCGCGCTCTTTCCGTGACCCGCGAAGCTGTACGGCGACGAGCGCGGCTTGAACGCACCGCCCCGCAACAGCACGGCCCCGGCGCGGCGAGCGAGGCGCGCTGCCTCCAAGATCTGCGCCTCCGACTCCACGCTGCAGGGTCCGCTCGCCAAGATCGCGGCTGCACCCGGGCCCAACAGTGCACTCGAACTCGTCCTTCGCGCGATGGCCACGGCGCGGCCGGCGAGCGCGTCGAGGCGCGGGTGGGCGCTCGGCGATTGCCACACCCCCGCCACGCCCTCGATGGCCTCGAGCCGTTCGCGCGCGACTCGACTCGAGTCCGCTCGCAGAAATAGCGCGACCGTGCCGCTTGGTCCCTCGACGCGCTCGGTCCACACGCCGAGGCCCTGAAGCTCGCGTGCGACCTCGTCGAGATCGCCGGGAGAACGAAGGGTGACGAACATGGCTCTCCTCCTTATGCGCGACGGCCGACGGCCGCGTCCAGAACAAGCGCCAACGCCCCACGCGCCGCGCACTCGGGCAATCTTTCGAGCGCTGCCTTCGCCCGCTCGACCTCGGCTCGAGCGAAGCGGCGAGTCTCGTCCGTAGCGCCCGTTGCGCGCACGCGGTCCAAGAACGACGCGAGCTCAGCCGGTGGAAGCGTGCCCGTTTTTGCGACCATTTCGAGCACGCCGAGGATGCGCGGCTCACGCTCGAGCGCTACCAGTACGGGCCACGTGAGCTTGCCTTGCTGCACGTCGGCGAAGAGATTCTTGCCGGTCTCGAGCGGCTCGCCCTCGAGATCGAGCACGTCATCGATGAGCTGAAACGCGCGCCCCAGCGCCGTGCCAAGCTCTGCGAGCGCATCTTCGCAGTCACGCGAGCAGTGCCCAAGTTGCGCGCCGGCGGTGAGCGCCCAGCGAAAAAGGCACGCGGTCTTGCCATCCGCGATCTCGAGGTAGCGCTCGCGCGAAGGTTCGAGCACGCCGCGGCAGGCGAGCTGCGTCGCTTCGGCGGCGACCATCCGCGTCAAGGTCTCGAGCAGGCTCCCGAGCAGCTCCGGTCGGCCGACTTTGCGAACGCGGTCGAGGGCCTCGACGAGCAGATAATCACCGCCGAGGATGCTCGCGGAGTTGCCGTAGACGACGCGTGCGGCGGGCGCGCCTCGTCGCTCGGTGCCTTCGTCGATGACGTCGTCGTGGAGCAAGGTCGCGGCGTGCACCAGCTCGCAAGCCACGGCGAGCTCGCGCGCACTCTCGTCGATCGGAGCGCCGCCGATCCGCGCGCCGAGGAACACGCACACCGGCCGAATGCGCTTGCCACGCTGCCGGAGGAGGTGCGTCGCCGCGCGCTTCGCCAGATGCGGCTCGGACCCGGTCGCGCACAAGTCATCGAGCTTGGTCTCGACGCCGGCGAGATCCGCGAGCATGAACACCTGAAGCTCCTCGAGCCGCGCCGCGAGCGAGGTGAGCCCAAAACCCTCGCTGGTGCGCGCGAGCGAACGGAGCACGGGTGAGTCGCCGCGAGCTCGAGAGCGTGGCGCTGCGACATCGACGGCAATGACCTCGAGCGGCAAACAAGCCGTCGCGGTGGTCGTCCGCGTGAGAGTGAGACTATCGTCGGTCAACGTCGTGCCTTTCGTTCATTGCGTCACTCCGCGCTTCTTTCAGGTCGATAGCGCCGGGATCTTGTTTTTCAGCCGAGTGTTCGAGCTTTGCCACGAGGCTCTCGAGGAGCTCTTGCTCTCGCTCGACTGCGGGATCGCTCACTTGCTCGCCACCGAACACGTCGCGATGCCCGTCGTGCGCACCGAAGCGGATTTCGTTGCGCCCATTCGCCTCGGCGAGCGGCTCACAGTGGAGCTCAGCGTCGAGCGGCTCGGCCGGCGCTCGATCACGTGGGGCTTCACCTTGTGTGGACCGCTCGGGGCCGCCGACCTGCGCGCACGCGCTAAGCTTGTTCAAGCCTTCGTGAACACCAGCGACTTCCGGTCTTGCGTCGCGTCGGACGTCCTCGTCCGTGGGCTCGAGCGTCTTGGTTTGCTGCGCGACGGGCGCGGCGATCTCGGCGTCGACTAGCACGCAAAGAATGGGCTCGGCGATCTCGGCGTCGAGTAGCACGCGAAGAATGGGCTCGGCGATCTCGGCGTCGTCGAGCAAGCGCGCGATCTCGGCGCGGGCGAGCTTGCCAAGCGCGGTGCGCGGAAGTTCCGGGATCCAGCGGAAGAACGCGGGGATTTTGTAGCCGGACAGCGCGCGGCGGCAGTGTGCACGCAGCGCATCGTCCGTTGGTTGCTCGTGCCCCACCGCCAACACCAGCGCCGCGGCGGGTCGCTCGCCAAAGCGCGCCGAGTCGCAAGCGCACACGGCAGCGTCCAGGACGGCGGGGTGCTCGCGGAGCGCGGCCTCGACCTCGGCGGGATCGATCTTCTTGCCGCCCGAGTTGATGAGTGAGTTCACACGTCCGTGAACATGCACGCGCCCGGCGCCATCGACCGCGCCGAGGTCGTCGGTCACGAGCCTGCCGTTCACCACCGCGCCGTCGACGACGAGCCGCCCGTGTTCGGTCGTGACCCGCGTGAGCGCGAGCGGGGCGCCGCTCCCGTGTTCGGCGAGAGGCGCGAGATCGCCGGGCGTGCGCGTGGCGATCTGCGAGGCCGCTTCGCTCATGCCCCAGCTGAGGGCCACCGGGGCGCGGATCGTTCGGCAACGCTCGAGCAACGCTTCGGTCGCCGGCGCCCCGCCCACCAAGATGGCGCGCACGCTGGCAGGGAAGGGCTGGTGCACGCGCGCGGCCAGCACGCGGGTGAGCATCTCGGGCGTGAGCGACACGAGGTTCGCCTCGCCGCGGTCGAGCTGCTCGGCGACGCGGCGCGGCTCGAACTTTTCGGTGAGCAGCACGGTCGTGCCACCGAGCGCGGCCCGCCACAGGATCGACGCGCCCGCGATGTGCTCGAGCGGTAGACAGCACAGCCATCGGTCGGAAGGCAAATGCCCCAGCCGCAACATCGAGCCGAAGGCGCTCGCGAAGAGCTGTCCCGCGCGGAGCGGAATCGTGCGCGGCGCGGCCGTCGTGCCGCTGGTGGTGACGAGCAGCACGACGTCGCTCGGCGCGAGCCACGTCTCGGCCATCGGAGTGAGGAGGCCGGCGCAGCTCGCGAACGAAACCGCGCGCTCGGACAGACGGTGCGCGTCGCGGTCGGCGACTGCGAGCGTGCCCTCGTCCGCCGCGAGATCGAAGCTCGCAGCCGTAGCGCGCAGCGTCGCGGTGCGCTCACGCGGTGTCGCTCTCGGCGCCATCGGTGCGACCGCCCCGCCTGCCCAAACGATCGCGAAGAACCACGCGACCCAGTCGATCGTGGCGCGCCCGTGGAGGGCCACCACGCTGCCGCGCTCGACGCCGTTTGCTCGCAGAAATGCCGCACGCAGCGCGACGTCGGCGCACAGCTCGCCGTAGGTCACCGTGCGGTCGGCGGCGATGAGGGCCACGTGCTCCGGACATGCCCGCGCGCTCGCGCCAACTGGCTGCGGGCTCGCGAGAGACTCGTGCGCATTCATGAGGACGCCGCCACCGACAAGCTCGGCCGCATGCATGAGGACGCCGCCACCGACAAGCTCGGCCGCATGCATGAGGGCGCCGCCACCAACAAGCTCGGCCGCATGCATGAGGGCGCCGCCACCAACAAGCTCGTGCGAATTCATGACGGCACCCGCAGCGCGAAGAACTCGGGCGCGGTCACAAGGACACTCCGACGGCGAGGGTCACGTTGAAGGCGAGCCCGAGCATGGCCGTGAGCTCGAGATCGCGATTCAGCGCTGTGCCGTCGCGAGCCTGGACGCGGCGTACGAGCAGCCACGCGCCCGGCAAGGTCACGAGCGGCAAGAGCCAGCCAGGCCGCTCGAACGCCACGGCGCCCGCGCTCGCAATCGCGTAACCGAGCGCGAGCATCGCGGCATACTCGAGCCGCCCGAAGCGTTCGCCGAAACGCACCACCAAGGTTCGCTTGCGAGCGCGCGCGTCCGTGTCGCGATCGCGCACGTTGTTCACCACCAAGATCGCGTTCGCGACGACGCCGACGGCCAAGGACGCGAGCCACACCTCGCGTTCGACGCTGCCCGCGTGCACGAGCGCCGTCCCACACACGGCCGCGCCTCCAAAGAACGCGACCACGAACAGATCGCCCAGCCCCACGTAAGCGAGCGGCATCGGCCCGGCGGTGTACCCGAGGGCGCTCACGACCGCGGCGACACCGAGGCCGAGCGCGGGCCACCCGGCGAGCCGCACGAGGTACAACCCCGCGAGCGTCGCGACGACGACCGCGACGAGCGCCCCGCTTCGTACGGCGACCGGCGTGAGCCAGCCGGCCGCGACCGCGCGCGTGGGTCCATGCCGCTCGTGCGTGTCCGCGCCGCGAACCGCGTCGCCGTAGTCGTTGTACAAATTCGCCGCGATTTGCAGGGCGATCGCGACGATGAAGGTCGCGAGCACAGCAGCGAGCGTGAGCCGCCCGTGACGCGCGCCGAAGGCCGTGCCGACGAGCACACCACCGAGTGCAGCGCTGAGGGTCTTGGGTCGCGCCGCCGCCAGCCACACGCGCACGAGCGAAGGAGTGTCCATCGAAGCCACACCGATCGCAGCCGCCGCTGACCCCGCATCGCGCGACGCCACACCACCTCGAGCCCTCGGCTCCAAGCTCGCGGTTGACCCCGCATCGATCGACGCCACGGAGCGCTCTGGGCTCATGGGAGGCGCCCGAATTTTTCGAAGTCTGGCGCTCGGCGTTCGAGGAAGGCTTGCTTGCCCTCGCGCGCCTCTTCGCTCATGTAATAGAGCAGCGTCGCGTTGCCGGCGAGCTCTTGGATCCCGGCCTGCCCGTCGAGCGCCGCGTTGAAAGAGCTCTTCAAGAGCCGCAGCGCCAGTGGCGAGTGCGCGAGCATCTCTCGGCACCAACCGACCGTCTCGGCCTCGAGCTCATCGAGCGGCACCACGGCGTTGACGAGCCCCATCGCGAGCGCCGCTTTGGCGTCGTATTGCCGGCACAAGAACCAGATCTCGCGCGCCTTCTTCTGGCCGACGACGCTCGCGAGGTAGCTGGCACCGAAGCCCCCGTCGAAGCTGCCGACCTTCGGTCCCGTCTGTCCAAATACCGCGTTTTCCGCGGCGATCGTGAGATCGCACACCAGGTGCAGCACGTGCCCGCCGCCGATCGCGTAGCCCGCCACGCTCGCGACCACGGGCTTCGGGAGGCTGCGGATCTGCCGCTGCAGATCGAGGACATTCAGGCGCGGAACGCCGTCGGCGCCGACGTAGCCTTGGTCGCCGCGCACGCGCTGATCGCCGCCCGAGCAGAAGGCGCGGCCGCCCTCACCGGTGAGGATGACGACGCCCACCTTCGCATCTTCGCGCGCCACCTCGAAGGCGCGCCGCAGCTCGAAGAGCGTCTGCGGGCGAAACGCGTTGTGCACCTCGGGCCGATTGATGGCGATGCGCGCGATGCCGCCGCACTTCTTGTAGGTGATGTCCTCGTATCCGGGGCTCTCGCTCCACTCGCTCGCCATGATGTTCTCCTCGGGGTTCGGTCGTTCGGCCGCTCTGCTCACTCGTGCTGTTCGGTTCCGCGCTCGTTCGACGTTGCCATTGGCGCGCCGCTGGCTGACCACTCGCGGCTGAGCGCGGCCTCGACGGACGCGAGCGCGGCCTGGCTGTGCGCGAGGCTCGCTCTGCGATCGACCGAGAGCTCCACCACGCCGACTCCCGGCCGTTCGAGGTCGTCGAGGACTGCCATCGCGAGCTCGTCGACGCGCGTGATGCGCGTGTGGGTCATGCCGAGCGCGCGCGCGATGCCGCCGAGATTGGCCGGGCGCGGAGTCAAGAAGAGCCGCTCGAAGGCGCTCGGGTGCCGCGCGATCGGCAGGCGCTCGAAGAGCCCGCCGCCGCCGTTGTTGACCACGACGATCGTCATTCGCGCGCCGAGGGACGCCGCCGACTCGCAGCCGTCGAGGTCGTGCAAAAACGTGAGATCGCCGACCCACGCCACGGTCGGCGTGCGCCGCGCGAGCGCCATGCCCAGCGCCGTCGCGATCGCGCCATCGATGCCGTTCACGCCGCGGTTCGCAGCCACGTGAACTCGCCGCGCGCTCGCGCCCCCGAAGCGATCGAGGTCGCGAATGGGCATGCTGCTGCCGACGAACAGCGACGTGCCATCCGGCAGCGCGCGCACGAGCTCGCGGGCGGCGCGGCCCTCCGAATCTCCGCTCTCGCAAGCCGCGGCGAGCGCGCGCCCGGCGATCTCCTCGGCCTGGGCCCAAGCGCGGCGATAGGCCCGCCCCTCTGCCAGCGGCCGATGCGCATCGAGCCGCTCTACCAGGCCGCGACAGAGCGCCGCCGGTTCCGCCACGACGAGGCGATCTGCGACGCCGCCACCATCGAGCCACGCCCCGTCCCCGTCCACCAGCGTGACACGATCTACGCCGCTGCCCGCGAGAAATGCGTTCAACGCCTTACTCGTCGGGAGCTGTCCGAAGCGAAGGACGCGCGTCGCTTGCATCACCCTCGCAAACTCGGCCGCGCTCACGAGCAGGTCGGCGTGCGCGATCGCGGGCGCGCGTTCGAGCTCAGTGCTCACCGGCCAGCGCAGGCCGCTCAATGGATCGGCGATGATCGGCCAGCCGAGCTTCGTTGCGAGCTTGGCGACCGCATCGGCGAAGGTGCCCTCGGCGGCGAGCGCGGGCGTGATCGGGCCAGCGACGATGAGTCCGCGCGGCTCTTGCGCGAGCTGTTGCGCGAGCATGTCGAGGTCAGCGTCCGCGAGCATGCTCCGCCCCATCACGGTGCGCGCACGTGGGAGCTCAGTACGCTCCGCCTCGTCCTCGAGCTCCGGCAAATACAGCGGTTCGCGAAATGGCACGTCGAGATGCACGGGCCCCGCTGGCGAGCCGACCGCGAGATTGCGCGCCCGCTCGGCGAGGTTGCGAAGCTGCCGATCGCTGACGCTCGCGCACGGCTCGGGCAGCGAGATCGACGCGCGCGCATGCTCGCCGAAGAGCGCCCGCTGCGGCATCGTCTGCGGCGAGCCGGTGCCGTGAAGCTCCGCGGGTCGGTTCGCGGTGATGACCAAGAGCGGCACCCGTCCGAGGTTGGCCTCGACCACGGCGGGGAAGTAGTTCGCGCCGGCGCTGCCCGAGCTGCACATCGCGATCGCCGGCTCGCCCGTCCTGCGCGCGATCCCCAGCGCGACGAAGCCCGCCGCCCGCTCGTCCAACACGACGTGAACGATGGCCGCCGGAAGCTCGTCGAACGCCAGCGCCAACGGAGCGCTCCGCGAGCCCGGCGAAATCACCACGTGGGTGCCTTGTTCACGACACAGTGAACGAGCCAGAACCCGCGCGCATCGCCGATTCTCCCGCGCCGTCGCAAGCCCCTGTGCCGCGCCGTCGCTGGTGACATCGACGTGTCTCACGCCCGCGCCCCCACGCCGTCCACGCCTTCCGCACAACATGCGTCCACCCTCGCGTCCACCCTCGCGTCGCCCCCCGCCAGCTCCCGCTCCTCGATGAGCCGCAGCGAGCCGAGCGCGGTGTCGAGCTTCTGCTCGGTCTCGAGCCACTCTTCGTTTGGCTGCGAGCCCTGCACGATTCCAGCGCCCGCCCACGCGAGCGCGCGCGTGCCGTCGAGCAAAGCCGCGCGGATCGCCACGGCGAGGACCGCATCGCCGTTCGGTGCGACCCAGCCAATGTTGCCGCCGAAGAGCCCGCGGTCGCGCGTCTCGTGTCGGCGCAAAAACGCGAGCGCCTCCGTGCGCGGGCTGCCACCGAGCGCCGCCGTCGGGTGTAACGCCGCCCTCGCCGCGAGCGCGCCCACACCCGAAGACGCGCCAACACCCGCTGAAAGACGTGCCTCGATCGACGTCTCGAGGTGTGCCACCGCGCCGGCCCGCACCACCCGCGGCTCGTCCGCGGCATGCACCCACTCTGCGAGCGGCGCGAGCGCCTCGAGCATGTCAACGACGACGACCGCGTGCTCCCGCCGAAGTTTTTCATCCATCAGCATCCCGGCCGCGACCGCGCTGCCGTCATTCATCGCGCTTCGGTCACTCGCGGTCGTACCTGCGAGGGCCGCGGTCGTGAGCCTGTTGCCTGCGAGCCGCAGCAGCACCTCCGGGGTCTTGCCGACGAAGCCGTGAGCTACGCCTCCGAGCAACGCGAACACGATCGCGCCATCGCGATCTTCCCGCAGCGCCCGCGCTTGGGCCAGGGCGTCGAAGCGCATGCCCGGCTCCGCGCTCACCGTAGCGCAGCGCGCCATCACCACCTTGGCCAGCTCGCCGCGCTCGATCGCCGCGAGCGCGTGCGTGACGGCTGTGACGAAGCCCGCTCGCTCCACCTCGAAGCCCGCTCGCTCCACCTCGGCGCCCTCGAGCCGATCCGCGCCCGGCCTCCTCGCCGCATGGACGATCGAGCGGCGCGTACGCCCCCACGCTGCGAGGTCCTGACCGAGGGCCGCACGAAGCTCCTCGGCAGGAGCGCCACGCTCGGCGAGCCCGTGTGCGATCAGCGTCGTCTCGCCGCCCGCGCGCACCGCGAGAAGGCGCGGAAGCCAACAGCCGAGCCGAGCGACGTCCTCCATGCCGGGCGCCTCGTCCCAGAACGGCAGCGCCACGAGCGCGAGCGGCAACTCGGCTGCCACAGCGGCGTCCTCCGCGAGCAGAAGCCTGGCAGCGCGCACGACCGCTGTCGCTTGTTCGGCGAGCGTCGAACAACTACGCAATGCGCTTCTGTCGCCAAGCGCTAGCGCACCGAACGCCGCGAGTGCGACGCCTGTCTCGCAGTCGTCCCACAAAAAGGCCAAATCGAAGCGTTCGGCGAGCGACCAAGGATCGACCTGGCCCGCCGAAACGGCGACGCGAACGAGACGGATGGTGGCCATGGCGATCATTGTTCACAACATCGTGAACAACGAAACACTAGTACGATGGCGACGCCGCGCAAGCGAATCTGCCGGGCCACACCCGTGGGATTTGGGTTGGCTGCTGTCGAGTGCAGGGCCTATCGTGGATGCGTGGCAAGCCCGAACGACGCCTCGTCCCGCGAGCCTGCTCGCCCCCGTGAGCCCACAGGCTTGCGCGGCCCCACCGGCCACGACAGGCTCTCTCTACGCGTGCGGCAGGTCGCCGACTCGATCGGCGCGTTCATCGAGTACTGGGGCTTCAAGGCCATCCACGGTCGCATCTGGACGCTCCTCGCGCTCAGCAACCAGCCGCTCACGCAGATCGAGGTGGCAGAGTTCTTCGACGTGAGCCGCTCGCTCGTGAGCCAGGCCATGAGCGAGCTGATGGACCACGGGCTCGTGCGCCCCGTCGACGAGCACCGCAACGCCCCCTTCGAGGCCGTCACCGACATTTGGCCGACCATCTCGGACGTCTTGCGCGACCGTGAATGGATGTTGATCGAGGCGGCGCGCGTCTCGCTCGAAGGCGCGGTCGAAGAGGCAGAGCTCGTGCGCGGTGCTCGCCCAAGGTTCATCCTCGAGCGGATGCGGTTCTTGCTCCGCATGACGGAGCTGGCGCAGAGCTTCCTCGGGCTGGTCATCTCGCTCCGCGTTCCGCGCAAGCTCGACGGCTTTGTCCCGTGGCTGCGCGAGACCGCAAAGTTCATGCGCCTCACACTTTGACCAAGCCGAGCGCCGCGAGACTGATCAAGCCGAACGCCCCGAGACGCGGTCCGCCAGCGTGACGCTGGTGCAACCCGGCATCGGCGGCGCGCAGCTCGCGTCCTCTTCGCCGAAGCCGGTGACGATCTAGAAGGCCACGGCGCCGTCCTTCGAGCCGCTTGGGAGCGTTACGATGACGCCGCCCGACGCGACCACACCCCGGGCGGCGAGCACAGGCCACTCCGCGAATAGGCAATTAGCCGCGCACCCCACTCCGCTAATAGGCAATTAGCGGCAAGACCCCGCTTGGCTCATTGGCAATTACCGATGACGTTGCCGGGGGTGCTGCAGGTCTTGCCTTTGGGGCAGTCCTGGGCGCTGAAGCAGCCGGCGGCGCAGACTCCGGCGGCGCTGCAAACGCGCTCCTTGCCGGGGTAGCCAAGGTTGCACGCTGGGTGATCGAAGGGCAGGCAATCACTGCCGAGCGGCAGGAGGGCGTGCGCAGTGCCGAAGGTGCCGCACACGGTGACGCCCCAGCTGTCGATGGCCTTGACGTAGCCGCACTGACTTGGGGGCGCACCGTAGGGGGCGCAGCTCGCGGCGGTGTTGCAGCTTGGCATGCAGAGGGGGCCCTCCGGCATCGGCAGCGACGCGGGGGGCACGCACTCGGAGGCGGGCCACGGGCACTCGGCGACCTTCGCGCAAGTCTTGGTGCAGAAGCCCTGCCGGCACTTGAGCGACTGGCAATCTCCGTCATTTTTGCACGCTCCGAGGAGCGCCGTCGCGCCCGGCGTCATCGTCCCGCCCGCGCCGCTCGACGTGCTGCTCGTGCTCGCGCCGCCCGAGGTGGTGACGCCGCCGCTCGCGCTCGAGTTGGTCATGCCGCCCGCGCCGCTCGTGGTCGCGCCCGCGCCGCTCGCCTGTGCGCCCGGTCCGGAATTTTCGCGCGGCTCGCAGGGCCCGCATGTCCCGAACGACTCGCCCTCGGAGAGGCACTCTTTGGTGCCGGGCTCACCGCCGTCGCAGCGGCAAAAGATGTTCTCGCCCGGAACGCACAGCGTGAGCTGGTGGTACACGTCCTCGCCCCTGGCACAGCCATGCGACGTCGCGATCACGAGGCACGCGACCGCAAGGATGCCGCGCCATTGCACCGTCCGTCGCAGGATGTCATGCACGGCAATGTTCGTTGCGGCGATGACCGCAAGGATGCCGCGCCGCTGCGCCGTCAGTCGCCGGGGCTCTCGGCTCACGGTGCGCCGCATCCGCAAGCTTTTGCGGCGGCATCGACGCACAGCGAGTCCCACTCCGACTCGCAGCAGAACGGGTCCGATTGGCAAACCGTGGTCGCGCACAGGCTGCACTCGGCCACGAGCGCGGTGCCAAGGCTGCATTCTTCGTGCGTGCATGCGACGGCCGTGGGCTCGCCGCCCTCGTGCACGATGACGTCGTGCGGTGAGAGCACGCAGCCCGCGCTCGAGGCCGTGGCCGCAGTGCACGCGTTCCACAGCGGCTGGCACTCGCCCGCGCCCGCCGCGCTGCAGTCGTCGTACTGCTGTTGACAGAGCGAGCACGCCTTCTCGCCGGTCGCGGGCTCGCAGCCTGCGGTCACGATGCCGTGCGCTGCGCGGCATGCTTCGAACTGATTCTGACAGGTCGCGAAATCCGCGCCCGCGGTCGAGGTCATGCAGCCCGAGTAGCTCGCCTCGCAGATCCCGCACGCAACCTCGAGCGGGACGGCCTTGTCGGCGCGGCACTGCGCGGCCACGTCGGCGCGACCGATGAGGAGCGACTTGCAAGTCTCGAGCTCGGGCCCGCACGCGGTAGCGCCCGAGGCTTCGCACTTCGAGAAGCGCGCGAGACACAGCGTGCAGCCCTCGCCGTCGGTCGGCGCGCCGCAGCTCGCGGTCGGCAGCGCGTGGCCCGTGCGGCACTCGCTCCACTGATCGCGGCACCCCGCAAAGTCCGCCTCGGCCGCGCTGCTCGAGGCGCACTCGATCAAGATCTCGTGGCACATGCCGCACGCATCCACGTCGCTGAGCGCCGCCACGTCATGACCGCTCTCGGCCTGTTCGAGCGAGCACGCGCCGAGCACCGCGAGCGCTGCGAATGCGATCACGTGCATGGCGGCAGCCATCGCCGAGACGCTATGTCGAAGAGCGCCGCCGTCGCGAAGCGCGTGCTTCGTCGTCGCTGCGGACGCGCCCGCTTCGTTCGCTCGTGATGCCATCGCGCGCCGCATTCGCACACAACATGCCACCATGTAGGCGACAAACTGTCTTAGTAAAAACAAGAAGTTACGACGTAACAGCGAGCGAGCCACAGCCGTCAATATGGGTAATTGGTGATCCATGTTGGGTGTCGTCCCGGGGGCTTGGGTGTCCTCCTGATCGCCACGCCGTCAGCGACTTGGAGCTTGCGCGGCGCGGAGGCGCTCGAGCTCGGCCGTGGCTGCGCCGTACTCGACGAAGTTGGTGACGCCGGTCGCGAGCGTGCTCTCGAAGTGCTCCGTCGCCTCTTTGGTTTGGCCCGCGAGCAGGTGTCGAGCGCCCAGGTAGTAGTGTGCCTCGCAGAGCTGTTGAAGCTCAAGCTTGCGGTCGGCGTGGCGCGCGCGTCGCAAGAACTCGGCATCGCGGAGCTGCCCGAGGAGCATGCCGAACACCGGGCGCGGCCATGCGAGCGGGTCCTTTGCGGCGCTTGCGCGAAGGAGCTCGGGCGTGCCGTTGCGGGCCGTGCGTTCGCGCGCCAGAAATAACCAGAAATGGCAATAGGGCCAGCCCCGACGCAGCTCGCACAGGCGCTCGAGATCGCCCGTCGCGGCATCGAAGCGCCCGAGGTTGTAGAGCGAAATCCCGCGCAAATAGGGGCCCGTCCATTGATTGGGCTCGAGCGCGCTCAGGCGGCCCGCCGGCCCGATGGCGAGCTCGAAGCGGCCATTACCGTAGTGCTCGGACGCGAGCATGCGGCAGGACGCGATGTCGCCCTTGGTGCATCCACGATCGAGGAGCGTGTCGCGGCTCGGTGTGTCGAGCTTGCCGACAAAGAGCGCAGCGTTGCCCGCGAGCTCACGGCACGACTCGCCCGCGTCGCTGTCGTCGTCGAGCATGCAGCCGCGCAGCAGCCGCTCGCGTGCATACGCGTTGTCATGCACGGTCCCGCGCCCGCGGAAATGTCGCTCGGCGTAGCGCCGGCACCCCAGCGCATCGCCGTGACGACACGCGCTATCGAGGTGCTGCGCCGCGAGCACATCGTCGCCTTCGAGCTCGCCCAGCTTGCGACAAGAAGCGCCGTCGGCGAGCACACACCCGCGCGCGAAGTACTTGCGTCGCGTGGCGTTTGCGCCTGCGTTTGCGCCTGCGTTTGCGCCTGCGTTTGCGCCTGCGTTTGCGCCTGCGTTTGCGCCTGCGTTTGCGCCTGCGTTTGCGCCTGCGTTTGCGCCTGCGTTTGCGCCTGCG
>SHZB01000082.1 GCA_009692485.1 Myxococcales bacterium | reverse complement strand
ATCTTCAGTTTTCGAAGCTGCCATTCCAGGACGCGAAGCGCGAAGTGCTCGCCCGCTTTTCGCAGGACTACTTCGTCCACTTGGCCGAAGAATCAGCCGGAAACGTCAGTGAGATGGCACGCCGCGCCGGCATGGAGCGCGCCCACGTCCGCACTTACCTCAAGCGCCACGAGATCAACGTGAAACAGTTTCGCTAGCGCCGCCTGGCTACTTGGGTTTAGCGCCGAGTGGCTTATTGGGTTTAGCGCCGCCTGGCTACTTGGGTTTAGCGCCGAGTGGCTTATTGGGTTTAGCGCCGCTCGGCTACTTGGGTTTAGCGCCGAGTGGCTTCTTGGGGTTAGCGCCGAGTGGCTTCTTGGGGTTAGGGCGGACGCCGAGTCCGTCAGACCCTTTGCCAAAGCCGGTGCCGCGGATGCCGCCGAGCCCCACGTCTCCGCCCATGCCACGTAGCCCGAGGCCTCCCACGCCCGCCCCCATCGTGCCCGCCGGACCGAGCATCCACACCTCCCCCAAACTGCCCGAGCCGAAGGCGCCCTCGAGCGCAGCCTTCTGGCTTTGCCACCGTTCTTCGCGCTCGATCCGCTCCGACTCGGCGGCACGGACCCGCTCGGCCTCGAACGCGTCCAGACCCTCGGCGATACGGATAGCGAGCTGTTCATGTTCGCTGACCAGCACCGGCAATGGCTCGCGCGTGCTCGCGATGATGACCGGAGCCGTGCCGGCGATCATGGGCAGAGCCGTGCCGGCGATGATGGGCACAGCCGTGCCGGCGATGATGGGCGGCGGCTCGGGCAGCGGGCTCACGGCGACGTCGTCTGCGCCTTTCGCGTCCGCGCAGCCGGCGAGCGCCACGAGGCAACACACGAGAGCCGGACGAGGACAATGCGACATTGGTGAGCCTCAATCGGCGCGCGGTCGTGAGTGTACTTGGTTCGTGCCACACGGCACATCGCTGAAAAGTGAAGCAAGGACAGAATCGCTCGACTGCAACACCACCCGGCACATCTCTTCCCAGCGCGCAGCGAGGCGGCCTACGATTTACCGAATGCCCACTTCGATGTCCCGAGCGGCGCTCCTCGCGACTGCGCTACTGGCCAATTCGATGGCGCTCGTCGGCTGCGGCGCGGCGCCGCTCAAGAAGACCAGCGCGCCAGCCCACAAAGCCTCCTCACCCGCAAATCAGGCGATCGCAGTGGCGGCTTCGGCGTCGGGCGCAGCTGTGATCGCGAGCGCGGCGGTGTCGGTCCAAGCGGCCTTTGCGGCGTTGCCGAGGGGTGCGTACGCTCGTGCCGGAAGTCGCGCGCTGCGTCATCGACCGGGGGTAGAGCGCAGTGTTGCGGCCCTCGACGGGGCGCTCTTTATCGCGAGTGAGCATCACGGAGGGACCCTCGTCGAGGATGTCCTCCGTGGCGAAACCATCGCCACGATCGCCGTGCCAAGCCACGACACGGCCATGTCGAATGACGGCAAGGTGCTCGCGATCATCGGCGCCCGCGAGGCGTGGATCCACGAGCTTCCGTCTGGTCGACAGCGCGTCGTGCTCGCCCTTCGGGAGCCACAAAAAATGCTCGGAAAGGCGGCTGCTTTCGAGGATGCGCGCATGGCGGGGATGCTCGGCAACATCGCCGGCTATTCCCCAACCTCCGTTGCGGCCGACCGCTTCGCGCTCTCGGCCGATGGCAGCGTCTTTGCGATCACCCTGAGCGGTGCGAACGACGTCCTGGTCTTCGACGCGAGATCGGGCGCCCGCACACATCGCATCGTGGACGCGGCCGGAGAGGGCGAGCTGTTGTTGTCGGCGGACGGACGGCGCCTCGTCACGTTTCCGAAGTTGCCAATCGCGAGCGCCGATTCCAGCGCAGGCGGCGAGCTTGGCGTGCCGGAGCGCAAGGCCAACATCTGGGACCTTGCCACCGGAGTTCGCGTTGCGGAACTTGCCAATATCGGCGACGGCCGGGTCGCCCTGGCGCTGTCTCCCGACGGAGCGCGCATTGCGGTTCTTGGCAAGAGCTCATTGGCCATTTCCCAAGTCGGAACGGAAGCGCCGCTGCACACTCGCGACTTTGACAAAAAAAACGACGAACCGGAGTGGGGCTTCGGGCTCGGCAGTCCCCTCTCGGTAGCGGTCGTGTTCTCGCCCGACGGTGCGCTATTGGCATATCACCGAGAACACGGCATCACCGTGCTCGACGCTGCGAGCCTCGAAGAGCGCGGCACCTACGAGACGAAGGACGATGTTGCCGAGCTCGTGTTTTCGAGCGATGCGCGCCGTCTCGCGGCCGTCACCCGCACGGGCGAAGCTCTATGGATCGACGTCGTCGGGCGTACGCGGACTGCGCCGATTGCCGGGCATATTGGCAAGATCACCTCGCTGTCCTTCTCGCGCGATGGAGCGCTCTTGGCATCGACCGCGGAGGATGGCGCATTGAATCTTTGGGACGCAGGGACGGGTCGTTTGCTCCGCGCCAGCGAGCGCAAGGGTGGCTACTTTGCGGCGGCGTTCACGGCCGAAGCATTGACGGTACGGCTCCACGACGGTCGCGTGCTCGTCGTCGGCTCGCGTGATCGGGGCGAGTCGCCCGCGGTGCGCGCGCTTGGCGAGCCCACGTACGGTACGCACGCCATGGCCATCACGCGCGGCGGCGAGACGCTGGCATTTCAATTGGGTAATTTCTGGGACAAGGAAGACCGCGTCCGCGTCCAGGTGATGCGGACGGACGGGCAGGTCCTCGCCGAATCCGAAATCGACAAGCCACTCGCCGGACTCGCGTTCTCTGCCGATGCTCGCATGCTGGCGGTGCTCGCGCGCGAGGCTGACGCGCCGGCCGGCCTCATCCTCCTCGATGTGACGAGCGGGGCGGTGCTCGACAGCTTCGACGTCGCCGACCTCGCGCCGACGAGCCTGCTCGGCTTCAGCAACACCGGAGACGCCGTCGTCGTGGGCGAGTCCGAGCGCGTCGTGCTCGTGGATATGCGAGAAAGACGGCCGTTCATGACGATCGCAACGCCCACACCGCCGGGCTGCGTCCCGGTCCGTACGCTGTCACGCGACGGCCGCACCGTGGCGAGCGCTGCATGCGGAACAGCGATCCGTCTCTTCAGCACGACGACCGGCGCCGCTCTCGGCTCCTTCGATGTGGACCGGAACGCGCACGTCACGGCCATGGCGTTCGACCCCGGCACGGAGCGACTCGCGGTCGGTACGGACGATGGAACGACTGTGCTCTATCGCGTCCGAGAGGCCACGCCGCCCGCGCCACCCGCAACACCGCCCTCGCCTTGATTGCGGCCCCCGCGTCTTCGTGGCAACGGTCCCCGCCGTGGAATTCACGGATCTCGCGCATTCGTCGCCGCGCCTCGAGACTGCGCTCGATCGGCGGCTCAGCTCGCTCTTGAATGACGATCGTGATGTCCCGTTTCTCTACTTGATGATGCAGTGCGCGGCCGTCGCGGCGTGCGGGCTCTTGCTGTTTCTCATCAGCGACCCGCTCATATGGTTGTTCGCGCCCGTGTACTGGGCTGTCTGGGCTTTCGGAGTCCTCGATCGCTTCATCTTGATGCTGCACTGCACCTCGCACCGGATCCTGTTCAACAAGGATAACCGGTGGATGAACCAGCTGATCCCGTGGGTGCTCGGGCCCTTTTTTGGGGAGACCCCGGAGACCTACTTCGCGCACCACATGGGGATGCATCACCCCGAAAACAATCTCGCCGACGACCTTAGCTCCACGATGAAGTATCGGCGCGACAGCTTTCGCGGCTGGCTCGTTTATTATTTCGAATTCCTCGTGCTCACGGTGCCTCGGCTCGCCAGCTACCACTGGAACAAGAAGAACCCGCGGATGATGCGCCGACTCCTGGTGGGCGAGCTTGGCTTTTATGCCTTTGCGGCGGCGCTCGCATTCGTCAACTGGCGCGCGACCCTCATCGTATTCGTCATTCCGGTGATCGCCGTGCGAACGCTGATGATGGCCGGAAATTGGGGGCAACACGCCTTCATCGACGCGAGCGATCCGGCGGATGCCTTCAAGAACAGCATCACCTGCATCAACTCCCGCTACAACCGGCGCGCCTTCAATGACGGCTACCACATCTTTCATCACGTGAAGGCCAGGGCGCACTGGACCGAGCTGCCGTTCGAGTTCCGGGACAACATCGCGATGTACGCCGAGAAGGATGCCGTCGTGTTCGCGGGCATCGATTTCTTCATGGTCTGGGCCTACCTGATGCTTGGCCGCTGGCCGGCGCTCGCGCGCTCGTTCGTGCGTTTGCCGGGGGCTCCCGAGCGCAGCGACGACGAGGTCATCGCGATGCTGAAAGCGCGCGTATTGCCCATTTTATCGTAGTTCCGTCCTCGTCCCGTCCGAGGCCCTGTCGTCCGAGGCCCTGTCGTCCGAGGCGCTCACGTCCGAGGCGCTCGATTCATGGCATGGGAGCCGCTACGGTTGGCGCGATGACGATGATTCGAACCGGAACGGTGCCGGCTTTGGCGATGCTGGCCCCGGCGTTGCTCGTCTCCGTCTTCGCACTCGGAGCGTCGTGCTCGGGCGAAGATGCCGCGCCAAGTGCGACGAGCGCGGGGGGCGGCGGCAGCGGCGGAGCGGGTGGGAGCGGCGGGGCTCTGCCGATGCCACCGGCGGGTTTCGAGGGCTATTGCCAAGACAAAGACTGGCAAGCGTCGCGCGAGCCGGAGTCGCTCGGCAAGCTCTATGGCGAATACCTCGGTGCCCTCCAAAGTCCGCAGATCGTGGCGGGCGCGATGGAGGGGCAGAAGTTCGTCCCGGAGCACCCCTTCGAGGTGACCAAGCTGCGTATTGCCTTTGCCGGCGAGCCCGGGCCGGTGCGGCTGCGGCTCACGCGCACCTTTGGCCGCAGCTTTCCGATGCCATGGCCGGACACGACCGACACTTCGCAAGATCTGATGCCGCCGGTCGAGCTCATGATCGACGACCCTGACCCCGCAAACTGGATCGATATCGATCTCTCCGACAAACCCATCTACCTGCTGCCCACGCAACACTACATGCTTGTCTACGAGCACCTTGGTCCCGATCCGAAGCTCGCGGTCGAGGGTGTGCCGGCGGCGATGCGCGACCCTGAGCGTGACTACTCTCGCGCCGGAGTCTTCTTCCCGAAGACGAAAGACGGCGGCGGGATTGGCGGCACGCCCGAGGTTCCGAGCGTGAATTACCGCATCGAGCTCGAGGGCAACTCGTTTTGCAAGCTCGCACCCGAGGCGCGCGGGTTCGAGTCCATGCCCGCACCATTTGCGAATGAACCGTCTCCGTATATGGCAATGACGGACTTCGACGGCGATGGCCATGACGACGTCGTCGTGTACGCCGCCGGCAAGAGCCCAATGGGTTATCGCGGCGACGGCAAGGGGAGCTTCGCAGAGCCGGAGACCGCGCGTTTTGCGGCCGCGCCATCGGCGACCATGTTGGTGTTCGGCGATATCGACAACGACGGTGACAAGGACGCTTTCGCCGGGACGTGGGTCGGGGTCGATGCCGACGGCGACGGGGTTGACGTGGCCACCGAAGGGGACTGCAACAACGCCCCGAAGGCCGCCGCGGGCGACCCGCCCAAGGGCGAGAAGGTCAACCCGGGCGCACCCGAGATCCCTGGCAATGGCAAGGATGACAACTGCGACGGCGTCGCCGACGACGGCACCGACACGAGCGACGCCGACAAGGATGGTTTCTCGATCGCGGCGGGTGACTGCGACGACACCGAGGCCAACAGCTTTCCGGGCAATGAAGAGCAGCTCGATTCTCTCGACAACGACTGCAACCAGAAGGTCGATGAGCGCTTCGTGCAGCGCGTGCTGCTGAACGACGGCAAGGGCAATTTCGCCGAGCTCAACGCGAGCGGCGTAGAGCGAATCAGTCCGGCGACCTGCGGCGCCTTCGGAGATGCCAATGCCGATGGCAAGCTCGACCTCTATTGGGGCAACTGGCTCGAGGTGTATCCCGATGACCTGGCGGTGCAGGACAATTACTTCACGGGCAATGGCGACGGCACCTTCGCCGATGCTTTCGTCACGGCGGGTCTGAAGCTCAAGACCGCGTGGGCCGCGTTCGGCGTGGTGTGGAACGACTACGACAACGACGGCGATCAGGACATCTTCGTCGGCAATTACCACCTCTCTCCGAATCAGCTTTGGCAGAACCAGGGCGATGGCAGCTTTCTCGACGTCGGGGAGAAGACCGGCGTCGCGTTCGACGGGATCTCCGGGCCCGTGGGCAAATACAAAGGCGGTCACACCTACGGTGCCGACTTTGGGGATCTCGACGGCGACGGCGATATGGACTTCTACCTTTGTAACCTTTCGCACCCGCGCTTTCAGCCCTGGAGCGATCCGAGCCAGCTCATGTTCAACAAGGGCGCGCCGGACTTCAGCTTCGAGAACCGGCTCGAGGCGATGGGGATGATCTACGACGAAGGCGACGTGAACGTGGCGTTTGGCGACTACGACAACGATGGCGATCTCGACGTGGCGATCGCATCACTCTACGAGTCCCACCACTCGCGCCTTTATCGCAATGACGGCGGCACCACCTTCGTCGACGTGACCTACGAGAGCCACGTCGCGGTGCGCGATGCGGTGAGCCTCAGCTTCAGCGACGCCGACGAGGACGGCGATCTGGACTTGTTCACGGCCGACCGCGGCGGCGAGCCCTATGTGCATTTCTTCAAGAATCGCCTCGGCGAAGAGAACGCATGGGTCGAGCTCGAGTTGGAGGGCACCCTCACCAATCGCGATGCCGTCGGAGCGCGCGCTACGTTGACGGCCGGCGGAAAGAAGCAACTGCGCGACGTGCGGGGCGGCGGCGGGCACGGCAATGCCCAATCGAGCCATTGGCTCCACTATGGGTTGGGCAAGGCTGCCACGATTGACGCGCTCGAAGTCCGTTGGGTCGGCGGCAAGACCGAGACCATCAGTGGCCTCGCTCCGCGCGGCCGCTATCGGGTGGTCGAGGGCAGCGGAAAAGCGGTTCTGGTCGGCGGCTGAGCGCCGGCGGGTGACACGATGAGAAATGCCTCCCTGCGCGACCTGGTGTTCCGCTTCGATCCTGAGGTCCCCATCGAGCGGGCCTGGATGCCGCCTGGCGCCTGGTACACGGACCCGGACTTGTATGCGCTCGAGCGGCGCGCCGTGTTCGGGGCGAGCTGGCAAGCGGTGGCGCGAGTCGAGCAATTGGGAGTGCCGGGTGCGTACCTGAGCGGTTGCCTCACCGGAATGCCGTGGGTCATCGTGCGTGCGGACAATGGCAAGCTCGCGGCTTACCACAACGTGTGCCGCCACAAAGGGCGAGAGGTCGTGCGCGGCCATGGCGTCCTTGGCGAGCTTGTGTGTGGCTATCACGCCTGGAGCTACTCACTGGATGGGAGGCTTCGCAGCGCGCCACGCGTGGGTGGTATTCAAGACTTCGACCGCGAGGAAATGTCGCTCACTCCCATCCTCGTCGAGACCTGGGGGCGGTGGGTGTTCATCAACATCGATCTCGCCGCCGAGCCGCTCGCGGTCGCATTGTCCGGCCTCGCGCAGCGCATGTCCGGGCGCGACTGGCTTGGGTACCGTTTTCTCCAGAGCACGGAGTGGGTCATTCAATCCAACTGGAAGGCCGTCGTCGACAACTACCTCGACGGCGGTTACCACATCCCCCACATGCACCCGACGCTCGCCGCTCAGCTCGATATGGCGGACTACCGAACCGAGGTCTTTGGCAGCTATTCGATCCAGTCCGCGGCGGCGTCTCGGGCAGCGGACGAGCGCATTGCTTATTCGGCAACAGCGCGAATCGGAGACGGCGCGATGTACGCGTGGCTCTACCCCAATTTCATGGTCAATCTCTATGGCAATTGCATCGACACCAACACCGTCATTCCCCTTGGACATGATCGCTGCAAGGTCGTCTATGACTTCTACTTTCGCGAGAGCGCGGGCGAAGCAGGTGAGCTCGAGGCACAGGACAGCATCGCCCAGAGTGCCGTGACGCAGCGCGAGGACATCGAGATCTGCGAGTCCATTCAGCGCGGCAACTCTTCGCCATCCTTCGACCGCGGCCGCTATGCGCCGAATGTCGAACAGGGCGAACACCACTTTCACCGCCTGCTCGCGGCACAGCTGCGTCGTGCGCTCGGCTGACAGCCCGATCGTGACCGAGGAGTGACCGAGCAGACAGCGCGGCAAGAGTATGAGGTTGAAGTGTGAATTTGAAGTGTGAATTTGAAGTTGTCGCGCCTCAGCTTGAGGTGTATCCGAGTGGGCCATGCGCGTGTCCATGTTCGCTCTCGTTTCCCTCGTTGGGTGTGTGTGCGCGGGCTGTCCGGCGCCGGCCGGTGATGCAGCGCCGCCTGTCAGCGCGCCGCGTGATGCCATTCCGCCGGCGACCGTGACCGCGGTGGTGCCGGGCCCGCTGAGCGCGGATGCGCCGTTGGCGGTGAGCCCCATCACGGCCGAAAAAGCCCAGAATTTGCCGGAGATCGGAGGCCCGACGCCGGTAGTGGGCGGCCCCGACGGTCCCATGGTCGGAGGCTTTGAGAAGGTCGCTGTCGATCTCACCGATGTCGTCCAGGCGGGCCGGCAGGGCGTGGCTCTCTTCAACGCGCGAGGCGGCGACAAGGTGGCCTTCGTTCGCGTCGTGTCGGCGGAGAAGCAGGTCGTCAACGGAGTGAACTACCGGCTCGCGCTCGAGGTGAAGGGCGCGCCGAAGATGACGCTCGTCGTCCATCGCAACCTGAAGGGCGAGCACGCGCTTCGGTCGGTCGACGGCAAGGATTTGTAAGTCTCAGGCGGCGCAGGGTGCCGCGCGCAACAATCGAAAGGGTGACTCAAATGGGGAAGACGCGGACCTGGTTCTCGTTCGTGTGGCTCGCGGCGATCGTCTTGCTCATGGGGCTGCCGTCCCGTGCCCAGGCGGAAACCAAGGGCGGTTTCAAGTTGCCGCCCGCGGCGCTCGCGCGCTTCAACGCGGTCGAGAAAAAGATGAAGAGCGGCAAGCACCGCTTCAAGGCAGGCACGGCGATGTTCAAGTTCAAGATCGAGGATCTTGCTCGAACCGTACCGCCGAGCGATCTCGCCGAGGTGGCCAAGGCGCACAGCCGGGACGCGGGACCGAAGCTGAAGAAACTTGGCAAGCTCAAGTTCAAGCTGGCGGGCTTTGGGAAGAGCAAGGCGAAGAGCGCGTCGAAGCCGAAGAGGCTGGGCCGAAAGTTCAAGGGCCTGAGGGGCTTGAAGGGTGCGAAAGGCGAGCCCAACGTACAGGCCGCCGAGAAGGGAAGGACCAAGCCGGCCAGCGGCAAGAAGCCCAAGGGCGGCTTCGCGCCGAAGGTGGCGAGCGTTGCGACCGAGGACAAAGAGATCTCGGTGCGCGGCAAAGGGGCCGCGGCGACGATCGAATCCGTCGAGGCGGACTCGAGCGCGGTCTATGAGGGCGAGTCCATCCTCCGGCTGGACACTCGCAACATCAAGGTCTTCGACATGAAAAATGAGAAGGTCATCATTGGGGTCCAGCTATGGAACGATGGCCAGTGGCTCGACAATTGGACGGAGCTCGGGACCGTCGTTCCGCCCTATGCGAACTCGTTGTTAGCCACTGGGCCCTCCGCTGGCTATCTTTTGGAGGACTTGCCCCCGACAGAGAACCTGTGGGCCTGCGTGTGGGTCCTTCACGGTAAGACCTACGGCGTGCTTGGGCGCCAGTGCGCCGGGCCGATCGCGATCACGGATGATGGGACGCCCGAGCCCGCTGCCGAGGCCGAGTCAGACGGTTGCAGCGCCTCCGCCACAGCTTTCAACTGGCGTGATGCCGCCGGGCTAACGAAGGTTCGTGATCAGAAAACATGTGGAAGCTGCTGGGCCTTCACCGGGGTGTCCGCCTTCGAGGGAGCGTGGCGCGTCGCCCACGGGGAAGAGCTCGATCTCTCAGAGCAGTTCATGCTCGATTGCGCAAAGACCAAGTCCGGCAAGAAATCCGGAAGCTGTGGCGGCGGGTGGTACGGCGGGGTCTTCGACACCTTCCAGTCCCAGGGCCCTCCGGCCGAGGGGAAATACCCATACAAAAGTAAGGAAGGTGCTTGCACTGGCGGCGGCTCGAGCACGGGACCAAAGGCGGCACTCTGGGGCTATGTGAGGGAGGACGCTTCGCGCCCCAGCGTGAGCGAGATGAAGCGCGCGCTGTGTGACAATGGTCCGCTGGCGAGCACGGTTTATGCCAGCGACATGTTCATCGCCTACCAAGGAGGTGTCTTCGACGAGAAGCCCGATGTCGATGCGAACCAAGTCAATCACGGCATCACGCTCGTGGGGTGGGACGACAAGAAGGGGGCCTACCTCATCAAGAACTCTTGGGGCACCGTCTGGGGTGAGGACGGTTTCGGGTGGGTCTCCTATGATGCCGCCAACATCGGCTTCGGCAGCGCTTGGGTCCGCGCCCAATAGGGCTGAGTGTCGCCCCAGCGAGCGGCTGTTTTTCGCGCGCCTCGTGGATGGCTTCGCGGGTCTGGGCGGCGAGCTTCGGGTGAGCGGCGGACTTGGATTGCCAGGTTCGCTGCCGAGCTCGACCGAGCTGCGGTCAATCTCACGAAGGCCCGACAAAACTGGCCTTTTTGCGGAAACGCACAGGAATCGAACCTGCCCGAGACAGCATAACTGCCTCACACCGATTTTGAAGACCGGGGACGGCACCAGCCCGCCACGCGCTTCCGCGGTGAACGTACTACGCTGGCGTGAGTGCGACACGCGGTCATTGGAACGGCGGGGCACGTCGATCACGGCAAGACCTCGCTGGTACACGCGCTGACGGGGGTGATGACCGATCGGCTGCCGGAAGAGCAGCGCCGCGGGATCACCATCGAGCTTGGCTTCGCGCCGTGGAAGCTTGGGGAAGATTGGCTCGTGAGCGTCATCGATGCACCGGGGCATCGGCGGCTCGTGCATCACATGATCGCGGGCGCGAGCGGGATCGATCTGGTGTTGTTGGTGGTGGCGGCGGACGAGGGCGTGATGCCGCAGACGCGCGAGCATGTCGCGGCGTGCCGGCTGCTCGGCGTGCGGCGCGCGGTCGTGGCGGTGACCAAGCTCGATCGCGCGGATGAAGAGCTGGGCGAGCTCGCCGGTGAAGAGGCTCGCGAGCTGTGTGCGGCGCATGGCATCACGGCGACGGTGGTGTGCTGCTCGTCGGTGACGGGCGCGGGGCTCGACGCCTTGCGCGCGGAGGTCGAGAGGGCGGTGAGCGAGGGCGACGCGGCGGCATCAACGAGGGCTGGCAGGCGCGTGCGGCTCGCGGTCGATCGCGTGCTCGCGGTGCGCGGCGCGGGCGCGGTGGTGACCGGGACCTTGGTCGCGGGCGTGGTCCGGGTGGGCGCTGAGCTGCGGGTGTTGGGTGGTGCGCGCGAGCTCGCGGCCACGGCGCGCGGCCTCCAGGTGCATGGCCAAGCGTGCGAGCGGGCGACGGCGCCGACGCGGCTCGCGATCAACCTCGCGGGAGTCTCGCAGCATGAGCTCGAGCGCGGGATGATCATCACCGACGATCCGGGCGCACAGCCGACGCGGATGCTCGACGTGTGGCTCGAGCCGATGGTGCCGCTTCGTCGTGGCGCGGATGCGGCGGTGTTCGTGGGCACGGCGCGGACGACGGCGCGAATCCAGCCGATCGGGCTCGCGCTCTTGACGGAGCCGGGGCTCGTGCGCTTGCGGCTCGCCACCCCGCTCGTGGTCGTCGGCGGTGATCGCTTCGTCTTGCGAGGCGCGGAGGTGGATGGCCCGGCAGGTGCCGTGTGCGGCGGCGGTGTCGTGCTCGATGCGCGGCCAAGTCGCACCATGCGCGCGCAGAAGCGTGTGGAGCTGCTCGATGCGATGCGTAAGGGCGAGGCGGAGCTCGCGATGAAGGCGCTCGCGGACGAGGTGGCGCCGCGCTCGAGCTCGCACGAATCGCGGGAGTCACGCTTTCTGATTGAAGGTGAGGCGCTCCTCGAAGCGGGCAGGGCGCGGTCGCTCGCCGGTGAGCTCGTCCTGCTCGAGCGGGCGGCGTTCGTGACGCGGTCAGCGGTCGATGCGCTCGCGAAGTTCGGGCTGTCCATCGTGCGCGCGCGTCATCAGACGGCTCCCCTCGATGCGGGTCTCGAGCTCGAGACGTTGCGCGCACAGCTCACGCAGAAGAGCGATGCGGCGAGCGTGACTGCGGTGCTCTTTGAGCTCACGCGCGGTCCCGATCCTAAGCTCGTCGTCGTCGAGGGGCGCTTCATGCGGCTCGCGAGCTTTCGCGGTGCCACCTCGGATTCGGCGGCGACGGCGGCCTTGACGCGCGCGCGCGAGTTCATCGTCAAGGCCGCGCTCAACGGCGTGAGCGAGAACGAGTTGGTGGCTGCGGGTGTGGCGGAGAAGTTCATGCGCGCGGCGCTCGCCTCACTCGAGCGAGCAAGCGCGGTCGTGCACGCCGAGAAGCTGTGGTTCGACGCCGCCGCGGTCGAGGCGCTTGGGGCCCGCATTCGCGCGCATTTTCTAGGGGCCGAAATCTTGACCATCGTGGGGATGAAAGAAATGGCGGGCCTCTCGCGAAAACAGGCGATCCCGCTCTTGGAGCATTTCGATCGATTGCGTCTCACGCGACGACTCGGCAACGGCTCGGATCGCGGGCGCGGCGCGGCAACCTAAGGCAGAAGTTGTGGGAGCGCGGGTCTGTCGTGCGCGCGCGGAGAGTTGCGGTGTTTGTGAAACACGCGACGGCATTCGGCGGCGTCGATCGTGCGCGGAGAGTTGCAGCACATGCTAGGCGCGGTCGTTGGCAAGGTCGCTCCCGTGCACGCGGAGAGTTGCTAGAGTCCGCTGTGATGAAGAACAAGCGTGTAGTCGTTGTTGCCGCCGCAGTCGCGAGCGTCGCTGCGTTTCTCGTGTGGCTGCGAGACCCGGGGACCTTGCCCACGCCGACCGGAGTTCCGCCCGCCGGACTCAAGCTGTTGTGCGAATCGGTGGAGACATGCGGGCCGCACTGTGATGGCGGCAACGTCTTCGCGTGTGGCTCGCTCGGTGGATTCCTCATCGGGCCAGGCGCGAGCGCTGCGGACCATGCGCGCGCGCGGCTCGTCCTCGATAAGGCGTGCACGGGTGGCGACGCCTCGGCGTGCCCGAACCTCGGCTACCTGTTCGAGCGCGGCCTGGGCGGCCCAATGGACGTTGCGGAGGCTGGGCGCATCTATGAAAAGGCGTGCGCCGCGCAGAGTGCGAGCGCGTGCAACAACCTCGGCGTGCTCTATCTGCGAGAGGGCGGCATCGCAAAGGATCACGACAAGGCGCGCGGCTATTTCGAGAAGGCGTGCCAGCTGAAGGATGTGGATGCGTGCGCGGGGCTCAAGAATTTGGCGGCCGGCTCCGGCGCTGGCGAGAAGGGCATGCAGTCCGAGGAGCAGGCGCAGTCGAAATGCGATGGCGGGGAACTCGCATCGTGCGTCGAGGTCGGAAAACGCCACGAACACGGCGTGAGCGCAGAGCCCGACAAGGCGCGCGCGGCGTATGCGAAGGCGTGCGAGGGCGGTCACCTGCCTGGCTGCACGCGCCTCGGCATCGTCACCATGGCGGGGCTCGGCGGGGGCGTAGCGGATCCGAAGGCGGCCGCGGCGCTGTTCGCCAAGGCGTGCCAAGGCGATGACCTCGATGGCTGCGAGCAGCTCGCAAACTGCTACCTCGCAGGCTTGGGGCTCGAGAAGGACGAGGAGCGCGCGGTGAGCATGCTGCGCTCGAGCTGCGACAAGGGGCACATGGCCTCTTGCAACGGGATCGCGGCTGCGATGGCGATGGGTCGGGGCGTGAAGAAAGAGCCCGAACTTGCGGTTCCGCTCTACGAGAAAGCGTGTACCGGCGGCTTCACTCTCGCGTGCCACAACCTCGCCGGCATGCTCGCGGAGGGTGATGGCGCCAAGCGTGACGTGACGCGGGCGCTAGCGCTCTACGACAAGGCGTGTGAGGGCGGCTCGCCGTCGTCGTGCACGATGGCGGGCTACTTTTATCTGCAAGGGAAAGGCCCCGCTCGCGATGCGGACAAGGCCACCGAGCTGTTCAAGCGAGCGTGCGATCAAGGAGACGCGCCGGGCTGCACCGGGCTCGCCGACGTGAAGAAGGTCATGGAGCCAGGGGCGGCACCGAGCGCATCCGGGCGGCCAGGCGCGCGCGTGCCGTGAACTTGGCGGATCGCGCGATCGCCGGTATTTGCGGCGATTTCAGCGATTTCAGCGCTCTTTGTGGGGCGACTCAGGCAGCGCAGATGGCCTTGTCGCTGCGCTTGTGTGTGTACATGGCTGCGTCCGCGCGCTTGACGAGATCGGCCGCCGAATTGGCGTCGAGGCGCTCTGCGATGCCGACGCTGATCTGAATGTCGAGTCCAGCCGGGAGCGATGGGCGCTCCGATGCGGACAGGAGCGCGTCGATCAATCGTGAGGCCAAAACCTCCGCGCCTTCGGTCGACGACGACGGCAGAATGTACGCGAACTCGTCACCACCGATGCGACACGGAACGTCGAAGCTGCGGCACACCAGCGTCATCTGCCGCGCGACGAAGCACAGCACGTGATCGCCGGCCTCATGACCCGCGGCGTCGTTGATCGGCTTGAACTTGTCGACGTCGATGAGGATGACGGCCAAGGGTTCGCCGAAGCGGGACGCGCGGCTCCACTCCTGCGTCAGCCGCTCGGTGAAGTGCCGGCGATTGTAGAGCCCGGTCAGGTCGTCCCGGTACGCAAGGCGTCGGAACATCGCCAATCGGTCAATCTCTTGACGCAGCGAACGGTTCTCCGACTCGAGGTGCGCGAGCCGCGCGCGAAGGGCGTCGCGCGGGATCGCGATGATGGGGCCGCCGATCTCGCCGAGATCGACAGGCAAATCATGCCGAAAGGGTGTGGCCATAGGGGTCCTATCTGGGGGCCGCCGACGAGAGAGTGCCTTCACGCTCCTGTGAGTCGCGCAACCCGCGTACCAAGTTTCCTCCGCGGGCAAATTGCGCCGCGGGGAGGGCCGTGTCGCTTGCGAGTACGGTCCACTGCATGCGAATCTTTAGCGGTCCGTCGCCGCCCCGCGCCGGTCTTTAGCGGTTGATCGCCGCCGCGCGGGCCATTAGTACGGCGCCCCATGGCCAATCCGATTGCAACCTTCGAGACGTCGCTCGGCACCTTCAAGGCGGAGCTCTTCCAAGACCAGATGCCGATCACGGTCGCCAACTTCGTCCGCATCGCGCGCCACAAGGACGCGTCGGGGCGAGCCTTCTACGATGGGCTCCACTTCCATCGCGTGATCCGCAGCTTCATGATCCAGTTCGGCTGCGAAAACAGCATCGACCCGAGCAGCTCGCGCTGCGGCACCGGCAGCTCTCCGTTCGGCAACGTCGAGGACGAGCACCCGCCTCTCCACAAAATTTCGAATGAGCCCGGTACGCTCTCGATGGCCAATTCCGGCGGCAAGAACAGCGGCGGCGCGCAGTTCTTCATCAACACCGTGCACAACGGCTACCTCGACTGGTTCTCGTCGGGAGCGTCGAGGCATCCGGTGTTCGGGAAGATCATCGACGGGCTCGACGTCGTGAAGTCCATCGAGTTGACGCCCACCGCGAGCGGAGATCGGCCCCAGACGCCCGTCCGCATGATTCACGTCACGGTCGAGGGGCTCTAGCCTCCGCTGCGCTAGCCTCCGCCGCGCTAGCCTCCGCTGCGCTAGCCTCCGCTGCGCTAGCCTCCGCTGCCCGAGCCTCCGCTGCGCGAGCCTGCGCTGTGCGAGCCTGCGCTGCCCCTTCGCTCGATGATCGCTCGCGCGTTCGCTCAATAGCGCGCGGGCACGAATCGTTGCAGCTCGATCGGCGGCCGGTCGTAGTCGCCCTCTTGAAGGGGCGGCAAGACGAGCGGCTCGGTCGGCAGCAGATCTTCGTAGGAGATGCGCTCGAGCAGATGGGCGATGCAGTTGAGACGCGCGGCGCGCTGATCGTTCGAGTCGACGACCCACCACGGCGACTCGGGCACGTCGGTGTGAAGGAACATGGTGTCCTTCGCTTTCGAGTAGTCGATGAAACGCGTGCGCGCCTCGAGGTCCATCGGGCTCAGCTTCCAGCGTTTGGCAGGCGACTCTGAGCGGCTGCGGAAGCGCTGCTCTTGTATCTCGTCGCTGACGCTGAACCAGTACTTCACGAGAATGACGCCCGACTGGAGCAGCATGCGCTCGAACACCGGACACGCCTGCAAGAACTCCGCGTGCTCTTCATCGGTGCAGAAGCCCATGACCTTCTCGACGCCGCCGCGGTTGTACCAGCTGCGATCGAAGAGGACGATCTCGCCGGCCGCGGGAAGGTGTTCGACGTAGCGCTGAAAATACCACTGCGACTTTTCGCGGTCGGTGGGAGTGCCGAGCGCGACGACGCGACAGCCGCGTGGGTTCAGGCACTCTGCGATGCGCTTCACTGCGCCGCCCTTGCCCGCTGCGTCGCGACCCTCGAAGAGCACCACGACGCGCAGCTTCTCGCGTTTGACCCAGTACTGGAGCTTCACGAGCTCGAGCTGAAGTTTAGAGAGCGCCTTCTCGTACTTCTTGCGCTTGAGCTTTTTCTTCTCTTCCGGATGCTCGTTCTTGGCGAGTTTCTTCTCCGTCTTGGCGAGCTCTTTTTTTTCGGCCTTCTCGGGTTTCATATGCTTTTTCCCCTCTCCTCGCGATTGTGAGCGCGGCAGCATAAAGGAAGCCACGGCGGCGTAGCAATCTCGTACCGCCCTCGTGTTGCCCTCTTACCGCCCCCGCCCCATTCACGCAGGGCTGATACACGTGCGCCGCATGACCGTGCGTGCCGCGATCGACGGTGGCACTCGGATGACATCGGGCTTTGAAATCGCCGAGGCTTGGGCTAGGTTCCGCGCGCTTCGTTCGGGCTTGGAGACGGGCCTACGCGGGCAGGATCGGGGCATAGCGCAGCCTGGTTAGCGCACTTGACTGGGGGTCAAGGGGTCGCCAGTTCGAATCTGGCTGCCCCGACCAGAAAGCGGCTGTAAATCACGGCCGTTTTCGCTTTTTTGTGATGCCGCGCCTGCCGCGCCTG
>SHZB01000081.1 GCA_009692485.1 Myxococcales bacterium | reverse complement strand
TTGGCATGTGAAGATCCGACACGACGACATCGAAGCTCCGGCACTTGAGCAGCGCCAGCGCCTCGGCACCGTCATTCACGCCGGTGACCTCGAAGCCGCGCTCGCTGAGCAGGTCGCACATCTGAGCCAAGAGAGACGGCGAGTCGTCGACGAGCAGGACCTGCGTCGGTCCCCGCGGCGCCGGCATGCTCCACATTCGGCGCGAGCTCGACGCCGCTGGCACCGCGGTCGCGAGGGCTGGGATCGACACGCGCGCATCGGCCGCGGTGGAGACGGGCGGCGACGGCGGGTGCGAATGGGGCAGGTCGGAAGCTGACATCGTCGTCTAGAGATCCTCGTCGCCTAGAGATCCTCGTCGCCTAGAGATCCTCGTCATCGTCGTCATCATCGTCATCGTCCGCGTCGGGTGCTTCTGCGTCGCCCGAGCCGACCGGCGCCGCCGACCCGACGGGTGCACCCGAGGCGAGGGGGGCTGCCGAGCCAACGGGCTCCGCGTCATCGTCGAAATCTTTCGTGCTCTCTTCGTCGTCATCGTCGTCATCGTCATCGTCCCCATTGGCCCCGGCGATGGCGATGCCCTTACCGTCTTTGCCCCACTTGGCGATGTCCGCGGCCGCGCACGGCAACACGTTGTTGCGATCTTCTTGGATGCACTCGAGCACCCACGCTTCGGTGGGCGGGACCCCGAGACGCTCGCTGTCGGCGCGGATCTTCGCGATCTCGTCCTTGACCGTGAAGGTCGACAGCGGCTCCCACAAACAGATGAGGACGAATCCGCCGACGAGCAGCGCGAAGAACGGCATCACTACGCGATAGACCTCTACGACCGGCTTCTTGAAGCGGAAGCTGGCGATGAAGAGGTTCAAGCCGATCGGCGGCGTGATGTAGGCGATCTCGAGGTGAAGGAGGAACATCGCCGCGAGATAGAAAGGGTGCAGCCCGAACGACGCGGCGAGCGGCACGAGCAGCGGCAAGCCCACGAGCAAGACGCTGAAGGCGTCCATGAGCGCGCCCATGATGAACAAGAACACGTTCATCACGATGAGGAAGTGCCACGTCTCGGTCATCCCCTGCTTGACGCACCACTCGAGCACCGAGCGCGGGATCCCGGCGTGGATGATGTAGTTGGTGAGCGCGGCGGCCATCGCCAGGATCACGATCAGCGCGCCCGCGAGCGAGGCTGCGTCCTTGACGACCCGCAGCACCTTGCGCCAGCTGAGATCTTTGTGGATGTAGACCTCGACGATGAGCGTGTAGAGGGCCGCGCCCGCTGCGCTCTCGTGCAGCTCCATCAAGCCCGAGCCGAGGCCGACGAGCACGAGCACCGGCGCGAGCGCCTCCCACTTCACGTCCCACATGGAGAGCGCGGCTTCCTTCGCAGCGAAGGGCTGCGTCGGGACTTTGTGCTTGAGGCTTATATATACTGAGTAGACTGCGAGCAGAAGGACGAGCGCGAGCCCCGGCCACAAGGTCGCCTTGTACGCTCGCGTGACGTCGACGCCCGTGACGTAGCAGTAGATGAGGACCAGCGGACTCGGCGGCAGCAAGAGGCCGACCGCGCCCGAGGTCGTGACGAGCCCGAGCGAGAAGCCGCTGGGATAGCCGCGCTGCACGAGCACGGGGAAGAGGAGCCCGCCGATGGCGACGATGGTGACGCCGCTGCCGCCGGTGAGCATCGTGAAGATCGACGTGGCCACGATGCACACGATGGCGAGCCCACCGGGCATCCAGCCGAGCGTGGCGGAGGCAGCGCGCACGATGCGACGCGGCGTGTTCGACTCGGCCATGAGGTAGCCGACGAGGACGAAGAGCGGGATGGTCGCGAGGATGCTGGAGTCGGCGAATTTGTCCTCGAGCACGTTGGCCGCGACGTGCCGCATGAAGCGGTGGCGCGGGTCGTCGCTGGACAGCCAGCTCAGGATCGAAATCGCGCCAAGTACCGCAAAAAGCGGCATTCCGATGACGGCCATCACGCCGAGGAGCGCGCCAAGGAGCTTGTACATCAGGCGGCCTCCTTGGCGAGCGCGGAGTCGAGCGCGGCGTCTTGCGCTGGCTCTTTCGGCTTCTCCGCGGGTGGCGGAGCGGGCGGCGCCTGTGCGTGCGGATCGTGGGAGGCCGCGCCGCCGTGGACCAGGAGTGCGCGCAGCAAAAAGCGCAGCCCGATCATCAAGAAGCCGACCGTGAAAATGAGATCGAGCGTGTGGATGAGCGCACCGGGCGCGCTACCGCCGGGCTCGACCACGAAGGGCCTCCGCGGAAGGTCGAGCTCGGACTCGGCGGAGCGCACGCCGGCGACCTTCTCGGCGCCGTAACGTTCGACGAAGCCGGCCTCGTCCAGATACGCGTTCCACTGCCGGCCGTTCATGCGCGCGTCGGCGTTCCAGCGCTCGCCTTGAATGACGTAGGGCACCGCGCCGAGGTCGAAGCCGAGCTGTTTCCGCAAGAGAAATCCGTGGTCGCTGACGTGGTGAACGACGTGGGAAAACTTCGCGCCGGCGCTCGCCTCGGCCGGAGCCTTGAAGCCCGACACGGCGGTGAAATCGAAGAACCCCCACGAAGAAATGAAGCACACGAGCGCCGCGCCGAGGCAGCCGGCGATGTGCGCGTGGCGGCCAAAACGCTTGGGAATGAGGCGCACGGCGAGATCGACGTTGATATGCGTTCCGGCGCTGCACGCGAGCGACGCGCCGATGAGTGAGACCAACATGGTCAGGCGGGTGCTGATGCCTTTGAGACCACCGAAGAGGCAGATCGACGAGCCCTGCTGGAGCCAATCGAGCAGCGCCGTGAAGTAGTCGATGCCGACCGCGCGCCAGGTCTTTGCGAGCAGCGCGCCGGCCACGACCGCGACCACGGTGGCGATGGTGCGTTGCTTCTCGGCGAGGCCAAGCTTCTTGGTCGTGAAGCGCACGAGCCCGCCGAGCGCGACCATGCCGAAGAGCGCGCGCCACACGGTGCCGGTCGCCGACTGTGTCGAGACGGGATCTTTCATGCCGCGCATCGCGAACCAGAAACAGAGAGTGCCGATGAGCCCGCTGAGGGTGACCATCAACATGCGCGTCTCGAGCCAGGTCCACTTGCGTTCGAAGCGCGCGAAGGGAAGCACCCACGGCGCGCCCGAAACTTCGGGCTCCGGCTCGTCGTCCGCGGACTTTACCGCCAGCTCTGGCAGCTCGAACTCGCCTAACGCGGTGCTGCCAGTGGATTTGTTGCCGGTGGACTTCGTCGCGACGTCGCCGCCGTCGGACTCGACCTCGTCTTCGTCGGAGGATGTGTCCGCAAGGGATTTGCCCGCCGCCTTTGCCTCGGCCGCTTGGAGCTCACGTTCCGCGCGGCGCTTTTTCTTCAGCTCGGGATCGCGCTTGATCATCGTCTTTTGCGGGTCTTTCCCACGTTTTGCCATGCGCCGCGGACGGTAGCACGGGCGACTTTGGGGCCAGCCAATCGATTCGCGAGAATCGCCACGCCGCTCGCGTCACTGACGAAACGAGCGCGCGATCAACACTCGCGTCAGTGTCGACACGAGCGCGCGATCGCCCTTCACGCCAGCCACGAAACTAGAGCGCGATCGACTTCCAATCGCCACTCTTGAACTTCCAACACATGAGGAGCGCGAGTGCGAGCGCGTAGAAACAAGCCGCGAGCCAGATCCCGGCGAGCCCAAGACCCGCGGCGAAAGCGAGCAGGTACGCCAACGGCACGAGCACTCCGAAGTGCAAGAAAAACTGCGCGATCATGACGAAGCGCGTGTTGCCGGCTCCGAACAACGCCTCGACCATGATCATGGCAACCGCAATGATCGGCGTCGCGAACCCCATCAGCCGGAGCGGGGTCAGCGCCGTCTGTTGCACGAGCGGACTGTGGCTCACGAAGGCGAGGATTTGCGGCGCGAACACGAGCTCGGTGAGGCCGACGACGCCGAACACCAAGAGGCCGAGCTTCACGGAGGTCCAGCCAAAGGCCTCGGCCTTTTTGGGATCGCCCTCCCCGAGGCTCTGGCCAACGAGCGTGGCGGTCGCGGTGCCGAAAGCGAGGCCCGCGCTGAAGGTCAGCTTCAAGAGGCCGATGATCACCGTGGTCGCCGCTCCGTTGACGGGCTCTGCGACGCCACCAGGGCAAAGCGCCGTCACGCTGCCGAGAGGCGCGACCTCGTCGAGTCGGAACGCGACGGTGACGAACATCATCACGCCGCCCATGATCACGACCGTGGCGACGGCCGAAGGCGCCGACAGTTTCACGATGTCGCGCGCGAGCGGGAGGCTGAGGCTGCTTTTGCGAAACAGCTCGAAATGGCCGCGATAGCTCGGGCGAAGGGCATACGCGACCATGACCAAGAGCCCGACCCAGGTCGAGACGAAGCCTGCCATTCCGGCTCCCGCGATCCCGAGCTTGCTGATCCCGAGCGCGGGCGAGCCGAAGATCAAGAGCACGCACAAGATCACATTGAGCACGTTCATCACCAGCGAGGCGACGAGGTGGATGTGCGGTTTTCCGATGCCGTCGAAGAAGGCCTTGAGCGCGAAGGTCGCGGCCATCGAGGTGATGCCGAGGACGCGCCACTCGAGATACACCGTCGCCGCTTCGCGCACCGCCGGACTCGGGGCCGCGAGCGCGAGGACCGGTCCCATGGCGAGGTACGCCAGCAGCGTGAAGACGACGCCAGCGCAAACGGCGATGGTCAGCGCGTTGGTGAGCACGGCGCCCGCGTCTCGGTGGCGACCCTCGGCAAAACGCCTCGCCGTGTACGTCTGCGTGCCGACCGAGATCGCGCTGAGCGAGCCGCCAAAGGCCCAGAGCATCACCAGCGAAGGCAAGAGCGCCGCCTGCGTGTTCGACGATTCGGGGCACGGCAAGCGCCCGAGAAACACGATGTCCACCTCGTTGACGACGCTCTGCGCGAGCATCGCAACGACCGTCGGCAGCGCCAGCCGCAAGACCGCCCGATGACGCGGGCCGGCGGTGACGACGTTGACGCCGCTGGCGGACTCTTGAGACACAGCGCCCAACTTGCGCGGCCCTCTACCAGCGTTGCGCTAGGAGACCAATCAATGCCCGCATCAATGGGTATTGGGGAAGCCGCGTTCACAGACTGTCCACCGATAGAGGCGGGGTCAGTCGTCGCGTTCGGCGAGCGTCGTGATTGGGAGCTCGATCGTGCGCGGGATGATGGCGTGCTTCCACTCGGAGTTGTCCGTGGACGGGCCGCTGAAGTGGTCGCGCTCCGCGGGCACGAAGGAACGCGGCGGGCCGAGCGGCTCTTCGCGCGAGTGATCGACGGGCTGCTCGGCGGAGCGTCCCGCGGGCACGCGCGTGGGCGCAAGGTTGGCGGGTTTGGGCAGCGCGCGAGCGGGCAGTGTCGCGTCAGAGGTCTCGCTCAACCACGGCATGTGGGCCGGAAGCTGACCGAGAAAGGGCCGTGCTTCCGCGGCGAGGAGGATGATGCCGAAGCCCATGACGGCCGCGAAGAGGGAGCCGCCGAGCATGCGGCGCCGGGCCTGCTCGCGCGACGGAGCCTCGAGGCACGCGGTGATCGCGGCGCACAGCTCCGCGGTGTCGGCCGGGCGGCGACTCGGGTGGCGGGCGAGCAGCTTCGTCACGAGGGCGTCGACGGCACGCGGAATTTCGCGCATCGGGGCGGAGGCGCGCACGCTCTCGGGGTTGCCGCGACGCTTGCGATCGAGCAACGCGACACCCGCGGCATCGGCGAAGGGGACGCTGCCGGTGAGCAGCTCGTGGAGCACGCAGCCGAGTGAATAGAGATCCGCGCGCGCGTCGGCGTGGCCACCGGCGATCTGCTCGGGCGCGATGTATTCGGGCGTCCCGAAGAGCGTCATCGCGCTGTTGCTTTCGGAACAACTTCGCCCATCGCCGTCACCGATCTCGCCTTCGAGCTTCGCGAGACCGAAGTCGACGACCTTGAGCTGCCCAGTCTTGGTGACGAACAAATTCTCGGGCTTGATATCGCGGTGCACGATCCCCGCCCGATGAGCGACCTCGAGCGCGGACGCAGCCGCCAAGACGAAGCGCAGCGCGCGACGCCAGGAGATGGGCTCGCCAGAGTCCAAGACACATCGGAGGCTTTCGCCTTCGAGCAGCTCCATCGCGCAGAAAAGTCGGCCATCGGTCGCCTGGCCAAAGTCGTGCACGCGCACGAGCCCGGGATGCGCGAGCCGCGAGAGGGTGCGTGCCTCACGCCGGAATCGCGCCGAAAATTCTTTCGAGTGGGTGTGCTCGGCATCGAGAATTTTCACCGCCACGCGCCGACCGAGCTCGATGTGCTCCGCGCGGTAGACGACGCTGCTCGCGCCGCGGCCAAGCTCGCTCCCCAGCCGGTAGCGCGTGCCGGGCAAGAGCTCGGATTCGTCTGCCGCCGCCGGACAGCCTAGCGACATGCCGTGCGGAGTGGCCTCGCGCTCGAGCTCCGCCGGGCCAAACCACTCGTCCGGCCCCTTGGCCCGCGCCTCCGCGACGAGACGGGCAAATTCACGGCGCGCGCGACCCGGCTGATTCGGGTAGAGCGCGTACATGAGCTGAGCCGTGCGCGCCCGAACGCCACGCTCGCCGTTCGCCAAGGGCTCGCTTTCGCGGAGCAGCGCCGCGAGCTCGACCGCCGCCTCGTGGGTGCTCTCGTACCGGTCCTCGCGACGCGTCGCGGTCATCTTGGCGAGCACGCGATCGAGCGCAAGTGGTGCACGGATCACGTCGGCGATCGGGGGCAAATCACGCTCGCCGGCCGCGACTCTCGCCATGTGCTCGGGCGCCTCGCCTTGGAGGAATCGCCGCCCGGCACACAGCTCCCAGATCATGACGCCGGCCGCGTAGAGGTCGACGCGGTGATCGCCGGTGTTGCCGTTCGCGACCTCGGGTGCCACGTAGCCGGGCTTCGCGAATACGACGCCCGCGACGGTGTGGCAGCGACGATTTTGCCCGCGTGCGGTGCCGAAATCGATGATTTTCACTTCGCCCGCGTAGCCAACCATCACGTTGTGCGGCGACAGATCGCGGTGGACGATCCCGAGCGGTTTTCCGGAAGGGTCGGTGCGCTCGTGGATGTGCGCGAGCCCTTCGCAGATGAGGTTTCCGAGGGCGACGGCGTCGGCCCAGCCAACTCGGAAGCCGACGTCCGTCATGCGGCGCCGCACGTTGCCGAGGCTGCGACCTTCGACGTACTCGAGCGCGACGTAAGGGTCGCCGGTGGGCTCGTGGATCGCGGCCTCGAGGATCTGCGCGACCCCCGAGTGCTGCAGCTGCGACTGCACTCGCGCCTCGTCGAGGAAGCGCGCGAGAAAGTTCGGATCGCGCGCGTGCTCACGGCGAATCACCTTGATGATGAGCGGGCGTTCGGCCCCCTCGACGCCGATGCTCGACGCGAGAAAGACCTGGCCCATTCCGCCGCGTGCCAGCAGGCGCAGAAGGTGAAAGCGTCCGAAGCGACGCGGCAGTCCCTCCTGTGCAAAGCAGTCCGGTTGTTCGTCACGTCGCTCGATCGCCTGGGTGGGGTCTTGCGCCATCGACATGGATGGTGCCGATGAAGTGAAAGGTGGGACAACTTCCGTGCAGCTCGGTCGAGGGCAGCAGTTGCGGCTCTTGCAACGCCAATCGCATCGCCTCTCGCAACGCCGCGTTCAACTCTACGCGCGGCGCCTCTCGCAACGCCTTGTGCAATTAGTCCTCGATTCGACCGATGCGCGGAACTAGGTTCCCGCCGCTCATGGTGCGACCGAGCCGATCGCTTCGACACAACGCCATCCTGCGAGTCCTGCTCGCGGGTTTTGCGCTGTTGTTCGCGAGCCTTTGCCAGTCGAAGACCGTGCACGCCGGCACGCATGCTCCAGGGTTGCCGCACGTGAACGCAGATCTCGACGCGGCCGTCTGCACCCACGACGGGGCCTCCGCGGTCGGGCCGCGCCCGGTTCATCCGGTGAGCGACGCGCTGATCGAGGCGGTCAAGGGTTGCCTCGAATCTCCGCTCGCACGCTGCTTCGATTGCGACGCGGCGCCCGAGTACGCGCAGCTCGCTGGCGACACGGGGTCCGAGTCCGCGCAGCTCGCTAGCGACTCGACGCCCGAGACCCCGCGCCATCTTCCGCCGGCCACGCTCGAGGCCGTCACGCCGACGCAGCTCGCGCTCGAACCGCGATGTGCGCCGTGCCTCATCGAGCTGCCCGTGATTGCCGCCATGTTTGGCAGCGCGCGCACGGGACGCATCGAGCGTCCGCCGCAGCACTGAAGCCCCGGCGCCGCTCCGTTATCCATTGGGCGATCCATTGGGTCGACCGAGCGCGGGGCCTCACGAGTTTCGTTTTCGCGTCGAAGTCCGCAACACGCCGTACGACCCAAGAGCGCACGACGTCGAGCGCACGCTCCGCGCAATGCATGAGTCTGTTCGATCGAGGCGAGGGCCCGCCCACAGGGGAGCCCGAACGCCGCTTCACAAGAAAGAAAAGTCATGAGCAAGGGATCCGCGATACTTGGTTTCATTCTGAGCTTCATCGGCGGCATCTCGCTGATGTGGGGGCTCGACAAATACGTCCCCGCCGGCGAGGTCGACGCGAAAAAAGAGGGCACGGCGGCCGGGGTCGCCTGGAGCTTCCCAGACGCGAAAGTGCCCATTTCTTCGGCAGATCCGCACTGGGGCTCGGCGGATGCGCCGGTGTCGATCGTGCTCTTCAGCGACTACCAGTGCCCGTATTGCACGAAGGTCGAGCCGGCCATCAAGGCCATGAAGGACAAGTACGGTCCGGAAAAACTCCGCGTCGTCTGGAAGCACTTTCCGCTGCCGATGCACGCCCAGGCGGTGCCGGCGCACGTCGCGACGCAGACCGCGTTCGAGGTGTCGGGCTCCGACGCGTTCTGGAAGATGCACGAGCTGGTGTTTGCCAATCAGCGCGCGCTCACGCCCGAGAACTTCGCCGCTTGGGCGACGCAGGCTGGCGTCGACATGGCGAAGTTCACGCCGGCGTTCGCGAGCAACGCGGGCAAGGCGAAGGTCGATGCGGACATCGCCGTGGGCTCCGCGGCGGGCGTCTCGGGAACGCCAGCATCGTTCATCAACGGCGTGTTCATGAGCGGCGCGCAGCCGGCTGAGAAGTTCGCCGCCGAGATCGACAAGCAGCTCGCCGAGGCGCAGGTGTTGCTTGCGGCCGGCACGCCCAAGAACAAGATCTACACGACGCTCACCAACAAGAATCACGCGGCGAAGGCAGCGCCCGCGGCCGACACGAAGCCGCAAGCGCCGCCGGATCCGGCCGCGGACAAGACCATCTGGAAGGTGCCAGTGGGCAAGGGCGATCCGAAGAAGGGCGCCAAGAAAGCGCTCGTCACCATCGTTGAGTTCAGCGAGTACGAGTGCCCGTTCTGCGGGCGCGTCGAGCCGACCATCAAAGAGCTGCTCAGCAGCTATGCGGGCAAGCTCCGCGTCGTGTGGAAGGACAACCCGCTGCCCTTCCACAAGCGCGCCACTCCGGCCGCGATCCTCGCGCGTGAGGCACAAGCACAGAAGGGCGACGAGGCCTTCTGGAAGGCGCACGCGATGCTGTTTGCCAATCAGCAAAAGCTCGGCGACGCCGATCTCGAGGGCTATGCGAAAGAGCTCGGCCTCGACGTCGCGAAGGTCAAGCAGGCGATCAAAGAAAACAAGTTCGCCGACGTGATCGAAGAGTGCCAGGCCGTCGCAAGCGATTTTCAGGCGGGCGGCACTCCGCACTTCTTCATCAACGGCCGGCGCATCTCGGGTGCCCAGCCGGTGGATAACTTCAAGAAGATCATCGACGAAGAGCTGAAGCGCGCCGAAGAGCTCGTGGCCAAGGGCACCAAGCTCGAGGACGTGTACGCGGCCGCGACGAAAGAGGGCAAGGGCCCGGCGGACCTCGAGAAGAAGGACCCGGGTCCGGCGCCGAAGGATGCACCCTTCAAGGGTGGCAAGGCGGCGAAGGTCGTGATCTACGAGTTCTCGGACTTCGAGTGCCCCTTCTGCGGGCGCGTGGGCGACGCGCTCAAACAGGTAGAGGCGAAGTACGGCGACAAGGTGAAGATCGTGTGGCGCCACAAGCCGCTTTCGTTTCACCAGAACGCTCCGCTCGCGCACCAGGCGAGCATCGAGGCCTTCAAGCAGAAGGGCAACGACGGTTTCTGGAAGATGCACGACAAGCTGTTTGCCGGTCAGAAGAGCCCCGGCATCAAGCGCGAGCAACTCGACCAATATGCCGGCGAGCTCGGCCTCGATATGGCGAAGTTCAAGAAGGCGCTCGACGACGGCACGCACAAGGCGGCGGTCGATGAGGACATCAAGGCGTCCGACAAGATCGGCATTGGTGGGACTCCCGCGTTCCTCGTCAATGGCTACTTCATCGAGGGCGCGCAGCCCTTCTCGGCCTTCCGCGCGGCGATCGACAAAGCGCTCAAGGAAGCAAAGTGAGCCAGATGAACTCACCTAACCAGCACGGAGCAGCGCGATGAATCGAGGATCTGCCATCGTCGGGATGATCTTGTGTCTGCTTGCAGGCATGGGGCTCGCCCGCGGCGTATTGAGGGACCACGCGCACGGCGGAACGCACGCGGCGGCCGGCGCAATCGGCGGGGCCGTGCCCGCAAGTCAAGCGAGCGCGAAGGTGCCCGTCGACGCCTCCGACCCGAGCTGGGGCTCGCCGGAAGCGCCCGTCACCGTCGTGCTCTATAGCGATTACCAGTGCCCGTACTGCACGAAGGTCGAGCCGACCATGGAGGCGCTCAAGCAGAAGTACGGCCCCGAGAACCTGCGCGTCGTGTGGAAACACTTTCCGTTGCCGATGCACCAGCAGGCGGTGCCGGCGCACGTCGCGACCCAGACCGTGTTCGAGCTCGGCGGCAACGACGCGTTCTGGAAGATGCACGCGCTCACCTTTGCGAACCAGCGCGCGCTCACGCCAGAAAACTTCGCCGCGTGGGCGACGCAATCGGGCGTCGATGGCGCAAAATTCAAGGCCGCGTTCGAGTCGAACAAGGCCAAGGCCAAGGTCGACGCCGACGTCGCTTCGGGCAGCAAGGCCGGGGTCAGCGGCACGCCCGCGTCGTTCGTCAACGGGATTTTCCTGAGCGGTGCGCGACCGGTCGACGCCTTCGTCGAAGAGATCGACAAGCAGCTCGCGGAGGCGAAGGCCCTCATCCTTGGAGGCACGCCGAAGGGCGAGGTCTACACGAAGCTGACGGAGAAAAACCACAGCCAGAAGGCCAAGGAGAAGGGCCCCGAGAAGCCGAAGGAAGACACGACCACGGTCTGGCGCGTGCCGGTGCTCGACACCGATCCGAAGAAGGGCGCGGAGCATGCGCTCGTCACGATCGTGGAGTTCAGCGACTACGAGTGCCCGTTCTGCGGAAAGGTCGAGCCGGCCATCAAGGAGCTGATGGCGACCTATGCGGGCAAGCTGCGCGTCGTGTGGAAGGACAATCCCCTGCCCTTTCACAAGCGCGCATTTCCGGCGGCGTATCTGGCGCGCGAGGCGAAGGCGCAGAAGGGCGACGAAGCTTTCTGGAAGGCGCACGAGCTGCTCTTCGCCAACAACAAAGCGCTCTCCGACGAGGACTTGGCGGGCTACGCCGACAAACTCGGTCTCGATGTGGCGAAGGCCAAAGAGGCGATCTCGAGCCAGAAATTTCGCGGCGTCATCGAGGAATGTCAAGCTCAGGCGAGCGATTTTCAGGCGGGTGGCACGCCGCATTTCTTCATCAACGGCCGGCGCCTCTCCGGGGCGCAGCCAGCGCAGGCGTTCAAGACGCTCATCGACGAGGAGTTGAAGAAGGCCGAGGCGCTGCTCGCGAAAGGCGTGAAGGCGGCAGACATGTATGCCGAGCTCACGAAGGACGGCAAGGCTCCGCCACCGCCCGAGACGAAGGACGTCGGCCCGCCGCCCGATGATGCTCCATGGAAGGGGGCCAAGGACGCGGTCGTCGTCATCCAGGAATTCTCGGACTTCGAGTGCCCTTTCTGTGGGCGCGTGAACGACACCATCAAGCAAATCTTGGAGCGCTACGGCAAGGACGTGAAGGTCGTGTGGCGGCACAAGGCGCTGCCTTTCCACGCAAACGCGCCGCTCGCGCATCAGGCCACGGTCGAGGCCTTCGTGCAGAAGGGCAACGATGGTTTCTGGAAGATGCACGACCGACTCTTCGCCGGGCAGAAGGATCCGGGCATCAAGCGCGAGCAGCTCGAGAAGTACGGCGAGGAGATCGGCCTCGACGTAGCGAAACTGAAGAAGGCGCTCGACGGCGGCACGCACAAGGCGCGCGTCGAGGCGGACATCGCGGCAGCGGACAAGGTGAAGATCAGCGGCACGCCCGGGTTCGCGATCAACGGCTACTTCATCAGCGGCGCGCAGGGCTATCCGGCGTTCCGCAAGGTGATCGAGCTTGCGCTGAAAGAAGCGCGCGAAAAGGGCGGGAAATAGCGCGCAATCCGAGCCGCAAACGCGGACGCGATGGAATCGCTCGGGCGGCGGCGAAAGCGTCGCTGCCAAAGCGGAACAGGCCGACTGACTCGCGGGTCAGTCGGCGTTGTTTTTGCGACTGAGGACCAGCTGGGCGAGGATGTCGGCTGCGGTCCGCGCCACCTCGGCGACGCTGATCACGGCGAGTTCGTCGAGCTCACCACCGCCTTCGTCTGCGTACACGAGGGCCACGATGCGTTTGCCGACGCAGACCGGAACGACCGCGACGGGCATGCCTTCATGGCCCGCGAGCCAGGTCGCGAGCTCGTGATCGCGTCCGTGTGCCGCGAGCTGCACGACGAGCGCGCTACGTTGCTCGACCGCGTCGGCGAGAACACCGCCGGCGTCGAGCGTAAACGCCGCCGGTGCGCCCTCGGGCATCGAGAGCCCGAAGGTCTGTCGCACTCGCGCGACGCCGTGTGCCACGACCATCACCACGGTGCGCTCAAAATACTGGCGCGCGTGACGCCCGAGCACCTCGAGCACCTCCGCCGCATCGTCCGCTGCTTCAAGCGCGGCGAGAGCACGCTCCCGCACGAGCGGCCCTTTGTGTCGTGCACTCCGCGGAGCCTCGAGCCCCCCTAGTGACGCGGCCAGATCTTCGCCGCGGCCCGACTGCGGCGACGGCTCCGGCGAGTCGGATGGGCGCATCGTCTGGGGACCGAGCCAGCGCGAGGGCGAAGGCGCGCAAGGCTCGGGCTCGTACAGCTCGGCGGGAGGAATCGTCCGCACATCGTCGTGGTCGGCCGGCGGCGCGGGTGGCAGCAACGGAGCGCGGTCCACGGCGGACGAGCGCGAAAATGCAGGCGGCATGGCCAGCGGATGAGACTGCGGATGAGACTGCGGTTGAGCCAGCGGCCGCGCCAGCTCCAGCGGTACGACGCGCGCGGCGCCGCTCGGGAGCGTGGTGCGTTGGGCTCGGCGTGGCGGCCGCTCGGACGGACGCACGCCGTCAGGCCCGACGGACATGCGCCGGTACGACGGTGGCGCGGTCTCGTCCGCTGCGCGCGGCACCTCGATTTCGGGTGCCGGTGACGCGACGCTCGTGGCGGGCCCAAGTCGCGCCAAGAGCGCTGCCGCGAAGGTGGTGAGCGCGACGCCCGCGTAACGATGAAGCGCCTCGGCGAGACGCAGCGGCGTGACGAGCTCGAGCCGCAACTGCCGTCCGAAGAGATCGCGCAGCTCGCCCTCGACGTCGAGCTCGAGTGGACCCTCCACAAGGACGTGCAAGGTGCGCCGCGTGACGCGATACGGTAGCGCGTGAAAGCGTCGCATGAGCGTCGGCGAGACCCGCCCAGCGAGCTCGACTTCGGGCTCGGGTAAACGGCCGCGCGGACCTGGCGGAAGCTCGTTGTACTCCGCCAGCAGATCGTGAAGCTCGGTCTCATCGAGCACGCCGTCCGACACGAGCAGCGCCCCGAGATCGCCGCCGCAAACGAGCTGCTTCTGCGCCGCGCGGTCGAGCGCATCGGGAGTCGCGAGCGCGCGTTCGAGGAGTAGTGCGGAGAGGCTCATCGTCACATTCAGGCGTTGGTGCTCATCGTCTCATTCAGGCGTTAGTGCTCGTCGCCGCGCCGACGCGCCGAAGCCAGCGCGACAAGATATCGCGACCGTCCCGGAGTGCGGTCAAGCTCGTCCACTCGTTCTTTTGGTGAGCCTGCGCGTTCACACCGGGTCCCCAGTTCACCGCGGCGATCCCGAGTTCGGAGAAGCGCGCGACGTCGGTCCACGCCTGCTTGGGCTCGACGCCACGAACCCCCGATTCGGCGAGCGCCACGACGTACGGATGGGTGGCGCATGGCAACGCCGATGGACTCAGATCGAGCCACGCGATCGCAGCACGTCCGCCGACGAGCGCCGCGACCTCGGCCTGCGCGGACGCGAGCGATGTCCCCGGGGCGAAGCGATGGTTCACGTTGAGGACGAAGCTGTCCGGGATGACGTTTCGCCCGCGACCTCCCTCGGCGAGCGTGACGCTGGTCACCGTGCGGTAGGTCAGGCCGTCGATCGTCGAAGCGCGTGGCGCCAGCTGTGCGAGCTCGACGAGCAGCGGCCCGGCTTTGTGGATCGCGTTGTCACCTTGCCATGGCCGCGCGCTGTGCGACGTGCGCCCCGAGAAGCTCACGACCGCGTGAATCGAGCCGGAGGCGCCGAGGCTGAGGCGGTTGTCGCTTGGCTCGAGACACACGGCGAGCTCGACCGCGCGGAGCTCATCGTCCTGAGCGAGCACTGGGCCGAGCTCGTTGTCGAGGTAAGGCCCCTCTTCGCGCGCGTAGAACACGAGCGTGAGGTCGAGTTTGTCGCAAAGATCGCGGTCATTTTCGAGCAGCTCGAGCATCAACGCGAGCCCGGATTTCATGTCGCTGGCGCCCGGTCCGAAGAGCTGGTCGCCCTCGATTCGCACAGGTCCGTCGTGCTCGGTGCGGACGACGTCGGTGTGACCGGCGAGGGCGATGCGTGGCCCGCCGGTGCCGCGGCTCACGGGCACGACGAGGGAATTGCCGTAGCGACGCACGGGTGCTGCGAGACGGGCCTTCGCGAGGCGCGCGGAGATCGCGTCGGCGATGGGCCCCTCTTCCCCGGTGAACGATGAGATCGAGCACAGCCAAGCGAGCGTGTCGCCGATGCGCGCGTCGTCCTCGGAGCTCACACCGAGACTCCGTGATCGCAAAGCGCGGCGTCGCTCGAACAACCCGCCGCCACTGGTATGACCGCCGTCATACCGAGACTCCGTGATCGCGGAGCGCGGCGTTGAGCGAGACCTTGCGGTCCGTGGACGCGCTGCGTTGGCCGATGATGAGCGCGCACGGAGTCCCGAACTCTCCTGCTGGAAATTGCTTCGGTCGGCTGCCGGGGATGACGACGCTGCGCGCGGGAACGCGGCCGCGGTGCTCCACCGGCGTCGCACCGGTGACGTCGATGATCGGCGTCGAGCTGGTGAGCACCACGCCGGCTCCGAGCACGCACTCACGCTCGACGAGCACACCCTCGACCACGATCGCGCGCGAACCTACGAAGCAACCGTCCTCGATGATCACAGGCCGCGCACCGGGAGGCTCGAGCACGCCGCCGATCCCAACGCCGCCCGACAGGTGACACTCCCGGCCGATCTGTGCGCAGCTGCCGACCGTCGCCCAGGTGTCCACCATCGTGCCGGCGCCGACCCACGCTCCGATGTTGACGTAGCCGGGCATCACGACCGTGCCGGGCTCGAGGTAGGCCCCGTAGCGCACCGTCCCCGGCGGCACGACGCGCACCTTCGCGGCGGCGAGGCCCCGTTTTAGCGGGATTTTATCGTGAAATTCGAAGGGCCCTAGCTCCATCACGGTGAGCTCCGAGATGGCGAAGTACAACAAGATCGCGCGCGACACGAAGGCGTGAGCCTGCCATGCACCTCCCTCGTTCGAGGCGGCGCGCACCCGGCCTTTGTCGAGCAATTCGAGGACCTCGAGCACCGCCGCTCGATGCTCACCGTGAAGGAGCAGCGTGCGATCCGCGAAGGCCGCGTCGATGAGGCCGATGAGTCGTTCGTGTTCCATGGGCGCGGGCGAGCCTACGCCGGCACGCGTCACGCCGCACCCGCCTCATCAAGTGCTCAAGCGTCCTACGAATGCGCGCCCGATGTCGCCTGGGATCGAATCCCTGAACGCTGGCACCTCGACGATGCGCACATCGTCAAAACTCCCAGGAAAAGACTCGATCCCGAACGCCGACGCCACCGCCGTCAGGAGGCGGTGAGCGCTCTCTGAGGGTGCGCGCAACACGAACTCGGTGCCGGCCGCCGCGCCCCTCTGCTCGCGTCGACTCACGGCGATCTCCATCACGTCCAACGCCGTCCCCGACGACACGGCCCAGACGATGCACGGGATCTTCGTCGCGTCAAGCGGCGGTGACGAGCGGCTCGGCATCGGCTCTACGTGAAGCGCGCCGTGATCCAGGAGCGCTCGGAGCGAGGCCGCGGCGAGCACCCGCCACAGAATGCGTGGATCGCCGGCGAGTCGTGCGTGACGCTCCCCCGAAATGACGACCGTGACACGAACGCCGACGAAGCTTGGCTTCGCGGTCCAGGGACCGGCGAGGAGCTCTTCACTGCTCATCACGGTGTGCCGTGGGCAGAGCGCCGCTTGCAACAATTCGAAGCGCGCGTGAAGCTCTTCTACCGCTGTGCCTACGCCCAGCAAGGCGCGCTCGAGCTCGAGCCGCTGCATCGCGCCGAAGCGCCGATGGGCCGGAACCGCAGCGATCAGCGCCGCTGCCGTGGAGGCAACGAGCCGCTCGGTCTCCGCGATCTCCGAAGCGAGCTCTACCGGTGCGCGTGCCAAGCCGCGCATCGCTGCGAGCCCGGCATTGAGCCGCGATTCGTGGGCGCCAAGGCCGCGCCGGAAGCCCTCGCTCGCCTCGAGCAGGCGCACGCTAGCGACCTCGCGCGCCGCGGTCAGGCGCCGCAAGCCGTAGAGCGCCATCGTGCACTCGGCCAGTGAACCCACCGCGTCGGCCACCGCCACGCGGAGTCCGTTGCCCAAACGTTCGCTCGTTCCCACTCCCGTCACCCCTCGGGCCAAGCTAGCTCCCGCCGGCCCGATAGTAAAGCAGCCGCGCGCAACACCTGGCCAGCAACACCTGGCCAGCAACACCTGGCCAGCAACACCTGGCCAGCAACACCAGCGCCGCGTCCTCGTGCTCCGCCCCGTGGCCAGATGTCCCTCGCATTCGCCCTCTCGTAGCGCCCACCGCCAGCGAGCCGCGCGACCGGCGACGTCCCTCGTTCAGGCCTGACGTGAAGGCATGGTTGCGTTCGGTCCTCGCCCCCGACACCGCCACCACCGCCTCAACCTCCGTCATCGGCATTGGGCTTCGTCACTTCACGGCCCGTTCGCCACGTTCAGCCGAAACGCAGCCGCCGCAGCGCACCCGTCGAGATGCGCGCACCCTCGGATTCCATGTATGGTTTGTCCTACGCGCCGCGGCCGCGTTTGCCGTCGCGCTTGACCAGCCGTAGCGAGGCCCGCGCCTCGCGCTCCGCGTCGGTCGAGCTCGGCACCTTCGGCACGACTTGCTTCTGCCAGACCGCGTTGCCGGCAAAGGAGGGATGATCGCGGCGAGCTTTTCCG
>SHZB01000080.1 GCA_009692485.1 Myxococcales bacterium | reverse complement strand
ATAGCGCACGAACTGCCAATCGCCCTGCAACTGCCAATAGCGCACGAACTGCCAATCGCCCTGCAACTGCCAATAGCGCGCCAATTGCCAATAGCGCGCCAATTGCCAATAGCGCGCCAATTGCCAACAGCGCGCCAATTGCCAACAGCGCGCCAATTGCCAACAGCGCGCCAATTGCCAATCGCCCGGCAATTGCCAATAGCGCGCCAATTGCCAACAGCGCGCCAATTGCCAAGAGCGCGCCAATTGCCAACAGCGCGCCAATTGCCAAGAGCGTGGCGAATGCCCATTTCGCGGGGAAGGCCGCCGTGTCTACGGCGGTCGAGGGGAGTGTCCCGTCGTTGGGCGCACGGGACTTGCGGCAAGCGATCGACGCCGCGCTTCGCGGTGCCACCTTCGATCTCGCGGAAGCGCGCCTCGACGACCTCGCCGCGCGCGCGCGCAAATCCGCGGCCCTCCCGGAGCTGCGCTTGCGTGCCACGCGCCTCGCGGACTCCGCGGCGAGCCTCTCACCCACGTCGTACGACGCCCTCCGAACGACGGCCTCGACGGGTGCCAGCGTGTGGCTCGAAGCGCGCGCGGTTTGGTCGCTCGACCGCGCGGTGTTCGCGTCCGAAGAGCTTCGCATGGAGCGCATTCGCCGTGAAATCGAGGGCGAACGCGCACGGCTCGAGCGGCGTGTGGTCGAGCTGTTGTTTGCGTGGCAAGCGGCTGCGCTCGCCGAATCAGACCCGAGCGCCTCGGAAACAGAGTGTCGAATGTCGTGGCTCCGGCGCGCTCAGCTCGCCACCGAGCTCGATCTCATCACCGGCGGATGGGTCTCGAGGAGACACCCCAATAGCGTCATCGAGCGCCCGCTCGCATGCACGTCGCCGTAGCAACGCGTGCGCGAACACGGCTCACTTCACGGTCGGCTCGCGGAAGGACAGGGGCTCGCCACAGGACGGGGGCTCGCCACAGGACAGGGGCTCGCGGAAGGACAGGGTCCCGTCGCCGCGACGCTCGACCTCGTGAAATGTGCAGGCGTTGGTCTCGGTCGGGCCGAAGAAATGAAAGAGCCGTGCGTGGGGAGCGCGCCGCGAGAGATCGAGCAATGCTTGAGGCGGAAAGACCTCGCCGCTAAACCCGATGACGCGCAAGGATGGTGGCAGTTCGCGCTCGCCGTCGAGGCCGGCGCACAGCTTCATGAAGAGCGCGGGGACGTCGCAGACCACCGTCGGCGATAGGCGCACAAAAGCCGCCGCGACCGAGCGCGCGACCGAAAGCTCGGGGCGCTGCACCGTGCACAAGACGGCTCCGCATCGCCACGCGGCGAGGTGAGCGAAGCAGGCGAGCTCGAAGCTGAGTTCTGCGGTGCGGAGGATGCGATCTTTGTCCGTGAGCTCGAAGAAGGCGCTCCACCGTGAGACGAACACGTCCTCGGCTTGCCACGAGATTTCGATCGCCTGCGTTGGGCCGGTGCTGGCTGAGGTGTGAAGCACAAAAGCAAGTTCGGGTGCGGGCGCGATGTCGGTTGCGGCCGCGTGACCCACGCTCGCCAAGACGAAACCGTCAAGGTCAAGCTCGATGCGGCCAAACGGTTCATCGCCGGCGGCGTCGTGTTCCGTCATCAGCGCGGCGAGGGCGGCGGCTCGATCGTCGTGGATGAGCGCGCGCACACCGCTAGCGCGCGCCATGCGAGCGAGTCGCGCGGGTGGCGAGGACGCATCGAGCGGGACCACGACGGCGCCGGCGGACAGCGCACCGGCGAGCGCCACCGGCTCGTCGAAGGCACGCTCAGCCGACAGCACGGCGACGCGATCACCGGGGCGCACACCGAGCGCGATGACCGCATCCTCGACTGCCTGCGCTCGTCCCGCGAAGGTGCGGTAGCCGATCGAAGCGCGGACGCCCTCGAGTGCGAGGCGGTTCTCGTGCTGGCGTAGCTCGGACGCGGCAAGGCGCCACATTTCAGCGGTTCTCGAGGGTTTGGCAGACGTCTTCGCCCACGACGTGATCGTGTTGGGCCGCGCGCACGAGAGCCGAATCCGTCACAGCGCGCGACCATAGTGACCGCCCTCTCGTCGCGCAATGCGCCCGCACCGCGCCGCGAATGCGATACGCGCCGCATCGCAACGCCGCGCGCGCTAACTCTGCGGCACGAGCTGTTCGCTGAGCCTGAGGGCGAGCAGCTTGCGACCGCGGTGAAGGCGGCTCATCACGGTGCCGATCGGGACCCCGAGATGCTCGGCCGCGGCGCGATAGCCGTGTTCTTCGAGATCGACGAGCTCGATCGCGCGACGGTGTCCGACGGGTAGCGACGCGAGTGCGCGTGCTAACGAATTCGGGAGTGAGCGCATCGGCTCGCGCACCTCCGTGGCGATGTGCACGGGCGACTCGAACAGGACCCGCTCGTTACGGCGTCGCTCTCGGCTGTGGTTGCGGCAGTCGCTCAAGAACACGCGCATCAGCACTTGCCCGAGCCACGCGCGGAGGTTTGTGTCGGCGTGAAACTGCGCCTCGAAGCGAAGAGCGCGGAGCATCGTCTCTTGCACGAGATCTTCCGCGCGTGCGCGAGATCGCGAGAGCTTGAGGGCCCGAGCGAAGAGCAGGGGACGAAGCGCCGGGAGCCCGCGCCGAACTTCGCTGAGCTTGGGGGCAGCGAGCGTGGCCGTGGATGGACCGTGACCCCGTGGGCCTGCCGGCACCGGTGAAGAACAGTCGTTACCTGGCTGAGCATGAGTCGTGGAGCTTCGCATCGTGTCGAGCATCGTGAGCACCTCGGCACGCCCCCTTTGCAACCCGAGCGCCAGGCGCACAATTACTAAAGGAGCCATGTTTTATGGGCATTCGCGACTTCAGCCGTGCATGAGAGTGTGTCCGAAGCCGCGCGCCCGTGTGCCCTAAGCCGCGCGCCCGTGTGCCCTAAGCCGCGCCCGCCGCTACCCGCTGAGAACCTCAGCTATCGCCGGCGCCACCATGCTCACGAGCTCTCCGGCGAGCATGCCGCGATCGAGCCCGCGCTCCGCGTTCCACAGCGAGGCCGCGCGCGCGTGAAGGTAAACGCCGGCGCACGCCGCGGCATGCAGCTGCTCGAGCGAGGCCGTCCCCACGGCGAGGGCGGCGAGGATCCCGGTGAGCACGTCGCCCGACCCCGCCGTCGCGAGCAGCGGCTCGGCCGCATCGCATACGCGCGTGTCGTCGTTCGGCGACGCGACCAGCGTGTACGCACCCTTCAACACGACCACGGCGCCGGAGCGATCCGCGGCCCGCGCGACCGCGCCGAATCGGTCGAGCGCGATAGTCTCGGGCGACTCACCGATGAGCCGCGCAAGCTCCCCGGCGTGCGGCGTCAGGACGCGCGGCCCGGGCGCGGCACGAAGCGCCTCCGGTCGACCGTTGAACTGGCCGATGGCGTCCGCGTCGACGATGACGGGGCCATGCCATCCGAGCACCACCGCTTCGACGAGCCGCCGCGTGCCCTCGTCGTAGCCAAGCCCCGGACCGATCGCGACCGCGTCACGTTTGCGCAATGCCTCCGCGAGCGTCTGCTCGAGCGCGCCGGCATCGATCGCACACGTCATCACCTCGCGCACGCGGCCGTCGAGCTTGTCGCACACGGCGGGGGTCGTGCCGATGGTCACGAGGCCCGCACCAGCACGCAACGCCGCCTCCGCCGCAAGCAGCGCAGCGCCCGTTTTTCCGGGACTTCCTGCGATCACGAGCACGCTGCCAGCCTCGTATTTGTGAATGTCACGGGCACGCACGCCGAGCACCGCCGCCGCCTCGTGCACGGCGATCGTGCGCGCCGTACACCCCACCGTCGCCACGATCGTGTCGTCCGGAATGCCGAGGCCAATCGTGTGAACTTCGCCCGCGTACGCGACGCCGGCGCCCTGCAAGAGGCCGGTCTTGAGGTGGCCGAACGTGATCGTGACCGAAGCGTGCACGGCTGCTCCGAGCACGGCACCGCTCGTCGCGTCGATCCCGGACGGAACATCGAGCGCGATCGCCGGACACGACGCCTCGTCCATCGCGAGCACGACCTCGCGCCACACGCCTTCGAGCGGCCGCGATAGGCCCGTGCCAAACAGCGCATCGACGCACGCGGCTGCACCGGCGAGCGCCTCGCGAAGTGGGCCGAGCTCATCTCCGACGGACACCACCTCGACCCCGAGGCCATCGAGCGCATCCAAATTCGTGCGCGCGTCGCCCTCCACCTCTGCGCGCGTGCCGATGAGAAACACGACGACGCTCGTGCCACGCGCGAGCAGCTGCCGCCCGACAACGAAGCCGTCGCCACCGTTGTTGCCGTGGCCGCACACGATCACGACCGAGCGCTCATCGCCACGGACCAGCCGCTCGATGATGTCGGCCGCGCCACGACCTGCGTTCTCCATCAGGATGATCCCGGGCACGCCGCACTGTTCGAGCGCGTGGGCGTCGTACGCACGCATCTGCTCGGCGGTCAGTACGACCTTCACCGCGCCCTCCTCATCGCGCCGAGACGCAGCGCCACGCGAGCCGAGCCGCCTTTGTGGATGCCGCTCATCGCCACGGCTCTCCGGTCGCCTCCCCTTCGAGGACGACGACCGCTGCCGCGACCCCGGAATCGTGCGTGATCGAGAGATGCGTCGTCCGAACGCCCACGCGGCTCGCGAGCGCGGACGCGGCGCCGTGCAGCACGAGCTCGGGCGCGCGCCGTGGCTTCGAGCGCACCTCGAGGTCGTGCCATCCGACGCCGACACCTCCCGCCATCGCCTTGGCAGCGGCCTCTTTCGCCGCGAAGCGTCCCGCCAGCACCGTCGCGCGATCGACACGCTGCGCGATCGCCGCGCGCTCTGCCTCGCCCAAGATCCGTCGCTCGAAGCGATCTCCCCAGCGCGTGAGCAGCGCGTCCACCCGCGCGATGGAACACACGTCGATGCCAAGCCCGAGGATCATCGCTCCCTCACTGTTCGTCGCCGCTCAGCCTCACCGCTCAGCCTCGCCGCATCCGCACGCCGCGGTCGATTGCGGCCCTGAATCCTCGCACGGCCTCGGGCAGCCCGACGAAAATCGCGTCCGCGATCACCGCGTGGCCGATGTTCACCTCGCGCAATTCGGGGATGGCGGCGATCGCGACGACGTTGTGGCGCGTGAGGCCGTGGCCGGCGGCGACGTCCAGCCCAAGCTCTCGCGCGAGCCTCGCCGCCACCGCGAGCCGAGCGAATTCGAAGGGTGTATCGGTGTGACAATACTCGCCCGTGTGAAGCTCGATCTGCTCGACACCGAGCTCGTGCGACACCCTCACGTCCGCCTCGATCGGCGCGATGAAGAGGCTCACCTTGATCCCTGCGCCCTGACACAATTGGACCGCCTTCGCGAGGCTCGCGCGTTGGCCAACAACGTCGAGGCCACCCTCGGTCGTGCGCTCTTGCCGCTTCTCGGGCACGAGCGTCACGACGTCCGGACGGAGCCGCAGCGCGATCTCGAGCATCTCGTCCGTGGCCGCCATTTCCATGTTGAGGCAGGTCTGCACAAGGTCACGCAGGCGCGCCATGTCCGCATCGACGATGTGGCGGCGATCTTCGCGAAGGTGCGCCGTGATCCCGTCCGCGCCGGCCTGCTCGCAGAGCTGCGCCGCGAGCACGGGATCGGGGTAGGCGGTCCCGCGCGCATTCCGCAGAGTGGCGACGTGGTCGATGTTGATGTGAAGGCGAATGGGCACGATGGACCTCAGCTCATGGCGTCAGCTGACGGCGCGCTCGGTTGACTCGAGCAGCAGCTCTTGAATACGTCGGGCGAGCCTCGCGGGATCTTCGACGACGCCCTCGCCGAGCAGCGCCTGCTCGAACAACATCTCGCCGTAGAGCACGAGCTTCGTGGACTCGGGGTCGCGCGCGGCGAGCGTCCCGATGTTGCGGACCATAGGGTGGTTCGGGTTGAGCTCGAGGATGCGTTGCTGCGCGCCCATCGCGTTCTCGTCCATCATCTTCATCAGCCGCACGAGGTTTGCGCTCGGCTCACCGTCCCGCGCCACGAGGCAGCTCGCCGTCTCCGTCAACCGTCGCGACGCACGCACCGACTCGACCTTGCCCGAGAGCACGCGCCCGACCGCCCGCACCGCGTGTCCAACCAGCTCGTCGAGATCGGCGTCCTCCACCGGAACTTCTTTGGGTGGTGCGATCGCGTCGAGATCGACCTCGCCGTGCGCCACGCTGACGAGCTTTTTGCCGCCAAACTCGGGCAGCGCGTTCATCACCCACTCATCCACCGGATCGGTCATCAACAAGACGTCGATCCCTCGCGCGCGGAACGCCTCGAGCAGCGGGCTCTTATCGAGCAACGCAAGATCGACGCCCGTGAGATAGAAGATCTGCGACTGCGCCTCGGGGGCCCGCGCGACGTACGCCGCGAGGCTCGTGACCTCATCTCTCGCGCACATCAACGACGAGAAGCGGCACAAGGTCGCGAGCTCGTCCTTGTTCTTCCAGTCGATCGTGATCCCCTCTTTGATGACGATTCCGAAGGTGCGCCACAGCGCGGAGTAGCTCTCGGGGTCGTCCTTCGCGAGCGCCGTGAGCCCCTTCAGGACCTGGCGCGTGAGCTGCTGCTCGATCTGGCGCACGCTGCGATTGTCCTGAAGCGTCTCGCGCGAGACGTTGAGATCCAAGTCCTCGGAGTCGACGACCCCCCGCAAAAAGCGCAAATACGGCGGCAAGAGCTTGTCGCAGCTCTCCATGATGAGGACCCGACGCGCATAGAGCCGGAGCCCCTGCTTCTTCTGCTGCGGCATCAGCATCTCGTGGGTCGTCGTCACCGGCACGTACACGAGCGCGTGAAATTGCACCGGCGCATCCACCGCGTAGTGGACGGTGAGCCGTGGCGCGTCGCCGGCAGCGCCGTCCGTGATGAGCTTGAAGAACTCCGCGTGTTGCTCGGGCGTCACCTGGCTGCGCGGCAATCGCCAGAGCGCAGAGGACCTGTTCACGACCGCGCCGTCGATGCTGATCGGGAACATCACGAAGTTGGAGTACTTCTCGATCACGCGAGAAACGCGCCATTTCTCTGCAAATTCCGCGCTGTCCTCCTTGAGGTGCAGCGTGATCCGAGTGCCGTGTTGCGCTCGCTCACCGGCCGTCACCGAGAAGGTCCCCTCGCCGGTCGAGCGCCAAAGGACCGGCTCGCTCCCCCGCTTGATCGAGCGCGTATCGACGTCGACGCGGCTCGCGACCATGAAGACTGCATAGAAGCCGACGCCGAACTGGCCGATGAGCTCGAGGGCTTGCTCTTGGCCGACCTTCTTCGCGGCGTCCGAGAAGCGCGCCAGAAACTCAGCCGTGCCGCTCTTGGCGATGGTGCCCAGCTGCTCGACCACCTCTTCGCGCGTCATCCCGACACCGTTGTCCTCGATGATGAGCGTGCGCTTCTCTTTGTCGAGCACCAGCGCGATCGCGGGCTCGCCCTCGAGCGGCATCACCACGTCGGACTCCGAGAGCCCGAGAAATCGGGCCTTATCCAGCGCGTCGGAGGCGTTCGACACCAGCTCCCGCAAGAACACCTCAGGGTTCTGGTAAAGCGAGTTGATCACCAAGGACAGGACGCGCTGAATCTCTGCCTTGAACTCGAATTGCTCGGCAGCGGGCTCACTCACTCGTTCAGGTTCACTCATGACCGTCTCCTACGTTTGCGGGATAGGTCCATAATCACGGCGCGCGGCAGATTCCATGATCTCGACACGCACGCTCGAACTGAGGTCGGGCGACGCCACGCTCTCGTGCCTCGTCGTCGGGGAGGGCCCGCTCGTCGTCTGCGCGCACGGCTTTCCCGATTGCGAGCGGACATTTCGCGAGCAGGTCCCGGTGCTCGTGCGCGCGGGCTACACCCTCGCCGTGCCGTCGATGCGGGGCTACGCGCCGAGTACGCCGTCCGCTGAAGGGCGCTACGACCCGCGGACGCTTGGCCGCGATCTGCTCAATATCGCCGCTGCGCTCCGTCCGCACGAGCGCGTATTTCTCATCGGGCACGACTGGGGCGCGGTGGCGACCTACGCGGCCGCGGCCATGGGCGCCGACCGAGTGCGTGGCATCGTGACCCTCGCCGTGCCCCACCTCCGCGTCGCCGCCCCGCGATTTCTTAGGCCGGCGCAGCTCCGCCGCTCTGCGTATATGGGGCTTTTTCAGCCTCGGAAGAGCGGCGTGGCGCGGCTGTTAAAGGACGATCTCGCGCTCATCGACGAGCTGTGGCGTGCCTGGTCTCCCGGCTACGCTTGCCCCAAAGCCGAGCTCGAAAAGATCAAGGCCGCGGTTCGACCACACCCGGATGCCGTCCTCGGCTACTACCGCGCGCTCCGCTCGCCGCGAGTCCTCGCGAGCCGCGCCGGACACATTCTGTTCGAGCCCGTGAGAGTGCCCGCGCTCTACTTGCATGGAGCCGATGACGGCTGCGTCGGAGCCGAGCTTGCCCGCGCGCTCGAGCCCGCCTATCGCGCCGCGTTCGAGTGCGCGATCCTCGACGATTGCGGGCATTTTCTGCACATCGAGCGCCCCGACGAGGTCAACCGCAGACTCTGCGCGTTCTTCGCGAGCTGCCCTTGATACGACGCGTCTGCGCGTTCTTCGCGAGCTGCCCGTGATGCACAACGCCCGGCGGCACCTTCGCGACCGCGCACCCCTCGAGCTCGCCCGGCAAGCAACGCCGTACGCATCCCGCTCAAAAGCGCGCGTGAATCGTCACTCCGGCGGTGCCGGGCGCAATCCAGGGCAGGGCACGCGCTACGACGAGCGGCTCGCGGTCCAGCACGAAAATGAGCGTCGCGGTGGCGCCGAGTCCGGCGACGGTCACTCCCAAGAGGACATCGGTCGTGAGGTTGAGAGCCTGGCCACGCGAGCGCAGCGACTCGGCCCCGGTGGCGTCCGTGCCATCGTTGGCGCGGTCGTAGCTTCCGTGCGTCCGGAGCGCGAAGGAGCCGGTCACCAGCGCGCCCAGTCCCGTGAGGGCGGTCGCACCGGCTGCGATCCACACGGGCAGGGGCATCGTGGCCGGGTCGAAGAGCCGCGCGAGAGAGGATGAAGATTCGTCACTCGCAGCCGACTCGTCCTCAGCGCCAGCCGCCGCCGTCGTCGCCGTGTCCGTCACCGTCGGGCTGGGCGCTCCCGCTTTGGGCGCCGCCTCGTCTTCCTCGGTAATGGGCATTCCCGCTTTGGGCGCCGCCGCCTCTTCCTCGGTAATGGGCATTCCCGCTTTGGGCGCCGCCGCCTCTTCCTCGGCATTGGGCAATACCGGTTTGGGCAGTTCCTTCTTTGGAATGGCCACTACCGGTTTGGGCAATTCCTTCTTTGGAATGGCCACTACCGGTTTGGGCGGCTCCTTTTTTGGAATGGCCACTACCGGTTTGGGCGCTCCTTTTTTGGCGATGGGCTCGGTCGCCGGAACGTCCGCGTACGGGTCGTCGTCTTGCGCGCTCGACGGGGCCGCGTAGAGCCCCACGGCGACGAGGACTATGGCGCTCGAGAGTCGGTGCGTGGACGGCATCGTTCGCATCGTTCGCATCGTTCGCATCGGTCGCATCGGTCGCATCGTTCGTCAGAGCGCGCAGTAGCTCGGAAATGTCGCCGGAAGCCCGGATTTATAGGGCGATGGTGAGGTGCCGAAGGGATGGTCCGTGAAGAACTGCCACACCGACGTGCGCGCGTCCGTGGGGATCTTGTGGCCGTTTCCGTGGTCGCAGATGAAGGCGAAATGACCCTTGGCAACCAGGTCGTCGCGGTACTTTTCGCTCAACTTCTGAAACCCGACGATCACCTGGTCGGAGGCGCCCCCGTGGAAGATCATCGCGGGGAATTTGTTGTTGTCTTCTTGCAGGCTCGGAGTGCCGAGCACACCGCCAGAATACGTGACGACGCTGGCCAAGTAGCCCGAGCGGCGGTAGCTCATCTGAGTGGTCTGGAGTCCGCCCGCGCTCATCCCGATGCTGTGTACGCGCCTGACGTCGATACCAGCGTCGCGCGTCGCGCAGGCGAGGATCTCATCGGCCAAGACGAGGTCATTCTCGGGGCCGGAGCCGGTGGTGAGAAACCACGGAAACTGACCCGCATTCGGATCGTGAACGGGGGCCGCGACGATGCCGCCGGCGCTGGTGATCTCGGCCACGGTCGTAGGGCTGAGTCCGAACTCCGCCTCTTCGGGTTTACTGCCCGCGCCATGCCAATAAAAAACGAGCGGGCCGCCCTTGCCGAGCGCGGCGACATCGAGCGAGAGGCGCACTTGGCGCGGCGGGATCCCGGCCGGCGCAAACTCGACATAGCCGTTTGCCAACGCCGGGCAATTGCCTGTTACCGCCGGCTGATAGGCAGGTTCCGGAGTCGCGGGTCCACCCGTGGCCGTGCTGTTCGCGGTGCTCCCGCCGGTCCCCGCGCCGCCCCCGCCACCTGCTCCGCTCGCTGCGTCCGTGGTCTCCGCCGTGCCGCCGCAGGCCCAAAGTGCGACCGCGAGGCCAAGACCTGCTGCTCGCTGAGTACACGCTGCTCGATGAATGGATGGCTGGAACGAAGCCCGAGGCGTCATGTGCGCCAGAATAGACGCACGCCGCGGGGCGTGGAGACCAATTCGCGGCGGCGCTGCTTTGCGAGCATCTCGTGGTCATGACGCATCCACTGCTTTGCGAGCATTCGTGGTCATGACGCATCGAGGGTTTTGCTAACATCGCGCGGTCATGACGCACAACGGGCAGTTCGCGACCAAGGTGACGCTGGGGAGCACCGGCCTCTCGGTGTCGCGGCTCGGGCTCGGCTCGTCCTATGCGGCTCCTACCGCGGCCTACCGCGAAGCCTTCGAGCGTGGCGTGAACTACTTCTATTGGGGCTCGCGCAGGCGAGATTTCATGGGCGACGCGCTCCGCGAGCTTGCGCCGCAACACCGGGACAAACTCATCGTCGTCGTGCAGAGCTACGCGCGCTTCGGGTGGATGATGAAGCGCTCGCTCGAGAGTGCGCTGAAGAACCTCAAGCTGAGTTACGCCGATGTCCTCTTGCTCGGTTGGCACAACTCTGCTCCCGGCGCGCGCCTCCTCGATGCTGCGATGGACCTGGTTGGACGCGGGCTCGTCCGGCACATCGCGCTCAGCGGGCACCATCGCCCGATGTTTCCGACTTTGCTCGACGACCCACGCTACGGGATCTGGCACGTGCGCTACAACGCGGTGCACTGCGGCGCCGAGCGCGAGGTGTTTTCGTGTCTCGACGGTCGCGGTGTTGGAGAGCGCCCCGGCGTCGTGACCTACACATCGACGCGCTGGGGACATCTCTGCGATCCCGAGCGCATGCCGCCCGGAGAGCGAACGCCCAGCGGAACGGACTGCTATCGATTCGCGCTCAGCGACCCGCGTGTCAACGTGGCGATCGCCGGCCCGAAAAGCCTCGCCGAGATGCGGCAGGCTCTCGACACCTTGACGGCGGGACCGCTGAGCGACGAAGAGGGCGCGTGGATGCGGCGCGTCGGAGCGCACATCTACGGCCGCGACTCGACGACCCGCCTGCGTGACGGCGTCTAGCCACGCGGCGCCGCGGCAATTTCATCCACACGAACACTCAACCACCCCCATATCGAGACGTGCTGAACTTCCTGCGACGCCAGCCCTTCGGAGTCGAAGCGTTTTTCGAGCGCTCACTCGTTCTCACCTACGCCGTCCCAGCCACAATCCTCGCGCCGCTGGTCGGGTGTGGCCTCGAATTGGACACTTACGACGAATGGGGATTCTTGGCGATCGCGATCGTAAGGACGCGGCACCTGCGACCGCGTGGCTTTCCGATCTGGACGGGGCGCGACTTTTTCCTCTCCGGATACCGTATTTTTACGCGGTTTCCTCGCCCGGGTAAGCAGACCCTGCGCGGCCTTCAGATTCTCCGCAGCGACACCGATCGCGCGGCAATGGTGCGCTTCGGCAATGTGTTCACGCGTTACAATTATCGCCATGCAAAAGTAGAAATGACGGACGACGGCGACCGTCTCGAGTTGTCCATTCGCACGCCAAATCGTGAGGCGGACCTTCATGTCGTGGCCGACCTCACGAGCCGTCCGGCGCCTCTGCCGCCAGGCTCACCGTTTCGAACGATGGAAGATGCCAGAAAATTCGCCGGGCCGCTGCCTTACACATTTACCTATGATGAGAAGACAAAAAAAATGATCGTAATCAAGGGTGTGAGGAAGGCATGGGACCCGCAGCCGACCAAGGTCGAGGTGCGTGAAGTGACCTTCCTCGAGCATTCTCCGTTCGCCGGCGCCGACCTGCGCCTCGCCAATGCTTTCTACGTTACCGACATCCCCTACGCATGGAGACCGGGCACGCTGGAGGAGATCGCGTGACGCGGCAGAGCGGTGCCGTTCGGATATTTCTCTACAACTGGCCCATTTACATGGGCACGTGGATTGTTGCGATCGGGCTACTGGTCTCTCTGCTTGTATGTTTGCCGCTGTTGCCAACGGTGCTCGCATGGCTAGCGTTGCTGGGTGCCGGCGTCGCGCTCGCATGGTCGAGCTTCTCACTCATCGTGTCGGGCTACATTTACGACCGATCGCGGCTCGTGTCCGGCGAGTGGATTCCGGAGCTATTGGCTTGGCGCATGGATGCTTGGGCGACCATTCACGCCGGTCTCGACGCCGAGCTCGAGTTAGACAGGGTCATGGCAGGTCGCTGTGTCGCGAGGCTTGATGTTTTCGATCCGGCCGTCATGAGCGCGCCATCGATCCGTCGGGCACGGCTTCGCACGCCCGCGCAGAAGGAGGCCCTGCCTTGCAGCCCCACTGCCCTCGCCCTCGCGGACCAAACATGCGACGCGATCATCGTGGCCTTCACAGCGCATGAGATTCGTGACCGCGCCGCACGCGAGAGATTCTTCGAAGAGCTGCGGCGATCCTTGCGCCCCGGAGGAAGGCTCCTGCTCGTCGAACACCTCCGCGACTTCGCCAACTTCCTCGCCTTTGGGCCGGGCTACTTACACTTCGTCGCGAAAAGTGAGTGGTTGCGACTTGCCTCACACGCCAAGCTGGTCGTCGCATCTGAGACGAGGATTACTCCTTGGGTCATGGCGCTCACGCTTGAGAGGCCCCTATGAGCCTTGCGTTGTTGCTCCGCTTGGCAGGCGGCAGTCTCATCATGCTGGCCATCTTTCACGCGGTCCTTTGGCGAAGCCTGGCGTGGGACGAAGAACTCACGCGTCTGTCGCCGCTCACCGCACGGGTTTTTGCCGTTCACACCGCCTTCATTGCCTTCGTCATCGCGGCGCTCGGACTGCTCTCGCTCACGAGGCCAGAGCTGCTCGTGGCACCCAGCGAGCTCGCACGCTTCGTCCTCGCCGGCGTGGTTGTATTTTGGATGGCGCGCCTCGTGATTCAGCCGCTGGTGTTCGACCGCGTCATGCGGACCGGATGGACGCGGTCCATTCCGTTGCGCGTCGGAGTCAACTTCGTATGGATGGGCTACGTCGCCGTTTACGGTGCCGCGCTTTGGGGCCAATTCGGCGCGGCCGGGGCGCCGTGAGCTTCGTCCCCTTCGAGTTCGATTCGCATCTCAGCTGGCTGAGGCTCGGGGTCGCAATGGTGTGGCTGTTGTTCGGGCTGTTGTTCAAAGCGCTCGACGTGCTCCCCCGTCATCGGCAGATCGTCGCTCGCGTCGTGGGCACGAAGCGCGCTGGCGGCGTCCTCTGGCTCGTCGCCATTTCAGAAATTACCTTGGCGCTTTGGATGCTCACGGGACGCGCCCTCGTCGGGTGCGTGGCGGTACAGACCGCGCTCATCGTGGCGATGAACACGCTCGAACTGCGATATGCCCGCGACCTGCTTCTCTCGCCGATCGGCATGGTTTGCGCGAACGCCGTATTCCTCGCGGTTGGCTGGTACCTGGCTCTCGCCACGGGTTGAGTGAGGCCGACGGCGCTGGCTTCAGGTATGAACTGCTGCATGTGGCGCATCGCAAGCATTGCAACTTTCGCGACCCTGGCGGCATTTCCGTGGGCCTGCATCGACACGTCGGGGGCGAGCCACACGACGGTGGCGGCGTCGACTTCCACGACCGGCAGCGGAGGAGCAGGGGGCGGCGGCAATGGCGACGATCCGCTCGCCGGGGCGGACTGCGACCCCATGGTGCCCACGCAGTGCGGATTCCCTTTCCCCTCGAATGTCTGGCTACGGGACGACTCGAGCACAGTGACGAAGAAGCGCGTCCACTTCGGTTTGACGACGCTGCCCGTCATGATCGACGTGGGGCACATCGATCGCGAGCTGCTCGCAGATCGAGACGGTTTCTCCCCGGCGCAGGCCCCGATGACGCACATGCCAGGCGCGACCGAGACTGGTCTCCCCACCCAGGACGACATCGATCTTTCGCTGTCACTGGACAGCCCGACGATCCTCATCGAGGCCGAGACCGGGACACCAGTCCCGCACCATGCGGAGATCGACGCCAACGGCGAGACGCGCGAGGAGGGCGCGCTCATGCTTCGGCCAGCGGTGCGCCTCAAGGATGCGACCCGCTACATCGTGGCCATTCGACGTGTGCGCGACGAAGCGGGCGAGCCGCTATTGCCGAATCCCATCTTCAAGGCATTGCGGGACGGGACGCCCCACGAGGACCGTACGGTCGGTGCGCGACGCAAGCTCTATGAAGACATCTTCGCAAGGCTCAGCATGGCCGGCTATGCAACGGACGACTTGCAACTAGCGTGGGACTACACGACGGCGAGCCGCGACGACACCACGCGCTGGCTCCTCCACATGCGCGACGACGCACTGAAGGTCGTCGGCGATCTCGGGCCCGAATACACGGTGACCGAGGTCACAGAGAATCCGAACGAGCACCTGCGCCGGCGCATTCGCGGCAAGATGAAGGTGCCACTTTATTTGGATACTTCCATGGCTGGCGGACAGCTCGTCTTTGGCGAAGATGGGCTGCCCAAACAAAATGGCTTTGGCGAGTTTGACTTCGTGGTCCACGTTCCGCACGCGGCGACGACGGGGACGCCGGGCGCACTCTTGCAGAACGGCCACGGCCTGCTCGGAAGCATGAATGAAGGACAGAACGGCTATCTCGCGAAGATCGCCAACGCCGGTAATTTCGTGGCTTTCAGCGTGCCGCTCGTGGGCATGGCCTCCGAGGACGAAGCGACCATTCAGCTCGCGATCGTCAGTGATTTTGGCCTTTTCAAGGGCGTCATTGGCCGTCAACACCAGGGGATCGTGAATAGCTTGCTCGCCATGCGCATGATGGCCGGGCGCTTCGTGAATGACCCGAACGTGCAATTTGACGGCAAGAGCGCCATCGACCCGACCTCGCGATTTTATCGGGGAGACAGCCAGGGCGGGATCTTCGGCGCGACGTATATGGCAATTACCACCGACGTGGAGCGCGGCCTGCTCGGCGAGCCCGGAATGCCCTATAACCTGTTGCTCAATCGCAGCGTCGACTTCGAGCCCTTCTTCATCGTACTGAAGGCGAAGTTCAAGAACATGCGCGACATCCAGGTGTTACTCGGCGCCACGCAGATGCTCTGGGACCGCACCGAGCCAAGCGGATACCTGCCATACCTCAGTGAGAACCTGCTCCCCAATACGCCGGCGCATCAGGTGCTCCTTCACGTCGCCATTGGGGACTATCAGGTCACGCCGCTCGGCGCTCACATCATGGCGCGCACCCTCGGCGCAAGGAACATCACGCCAGCAAATCGCGACATCTGGGGAGTCGCATCATCGGCGGCGCCGTACCAGGGCAACGCCATCGTCGAGTTCGACTTCGGTCTCCCCGATGTGCCCAAAAAGAACGTGCCGCCCACGGGGCCTGATTTCCCCGAGGACGGCGATCCGCACGACAAGGTTCGCGCACTCGACAGCGCGATGGCTCAGTCGATCACCTGGCTGCGTACGGGCGTCGTCGAGCAGAAGTGCGCTGCCAAGTGCGACCCTGAGTGAGTGACGTCAGCGGCGAGTTCATTGTGCGCCCCTTCGCTGGCGACGTCAGCGGCGAGGTCATTCATCGCCTTCGAGATCTGGTCCTCCGTGCCTTTCGGCCGCGCCGCCACGGCGACCCTTCCCGCCGTGCCGTCCCTTTCCGTGCATCTTCTTGCGAAGCTTCCCGAGGATCTGGCCCAGTTTTGCCTGCTCTTTGGGTGTGAGGTCCTTCTTGAAAAGGTCGAGCTGCTTGTCGCGAAGCTCCATCATCTTCTTCATCCCGGCGCGCAGCTTACCGAGCGCGGCGTCGTAGGCCGGCTGGTCGTCGCTGTTCGCTTCGAGCAAATCGCGGAGCTGCTTTCTTGCGGTTCGGGTCGCTTCGCGCACGCGACGGCGTTCGGGTTCGTGCGCGTCGAGCGAGGCTTCTACCTTCTTGGCTTTCTCCTCGCTCAGTCCGACCTTTTCGCGGAGAACTTTTCCGCGCATTTTCTTGATGCGCTCGAGGGCCTCAGCCGACGGTGGGGCGCCATCGTTTTCGATCGGCTGTGCGTATGCCGGTGCCGTGAGCGAAATGGCGAGCGTGGCGGTGGCGATCCAAACTGCGATTCTGGTGGGGTGCATGGTGACCTCTTGCTGGGGGTTCATGGGTAATTGCCGCACGCGTGCAGAGCGTTAGTGGTCAATGGAAGAAATTGTCCGCGCCCTCACACGTCGTCGAGCAATTGGGCATAGATGGTCGCAAGATAGGTGGCGTTCGCCGCGCTCGGTTCGGCCAGCAGCTCGAAGTCCTCAAGTGGATCGAGCGGCTCGGGGGAGGAGCCAATCGTGTCGAGCCCACCACCGTCGAACGCATCGGCGTAAGCGAAGAGCGCATCTCCGCCGAATGCCGCGAACATCTCGCCGGCCTCGTACGCTCTCACGTCATCGTTCGCACCGCCGTCGGCGACGCGCTCGTCTCGCTGTGGCGCCGTGGGCTGTGCGGTGGGCGGCGCGGTGGGGAGCGCGCCCGGCGTGAAGGCGGACGTTGGCGGGATGACAATCGCCTCGCGGTCGGGCGCACCCTCGCTATCGGAATACGCGACGCCGAGGGCGATGGCCGCCGCTGCCGCGAGGATCACAGCGGCAAGCCGTACGAATCGCCCCGTGATCACGCGGTTCGGCGCCGTTTCCGCGCGGTCTGCCATGCGCTCGAGGGCAGCACGCGATGGTTCGTGGCGCGTCTTGTCGAAGAGCGCGCGCAGCTCCAGTTCCGATGGGTCTAGCTCGGGATCTTTCATCGTCGTGCCTCCGTTTTTACGCGCGCAGAAGGGCCGTTGTCGGCGGTGACGCCATGGGCTGCGAGGTGAGCGCGCACGGACGTCATCGCTTCGTGAACCAAGACGCGCGCCGCCCCTTCGGTTGTGCCGAGTAGAGCTGCGACCTCGCGATGCGAGAGTCCAGCGTCGAGGCGTAACAACAAGGCCTCGCGACGTCGTTCGCTCAGCGCGCAGGTCGCCGCGCGAAGGAGCAGCTCGAGTCGTGCGAGCCCGGCTGCGTCCTCGGGTCCGTCGAGCGGGGTTGGCGGGCCTGCCTGCTCGTTTCGCCGAGAGCGCCGGCGCTCGGCCCGCGCAAGGGTGTGTGCTTGTTTCGCGGCGACCGCTGCGAGAAAGCTCTTCAGCTCCGTCCCGGCGCGAAGCTCCGTAAGCCGGGCGTGCGCGAGCGCGAGCGTCTCCTGGACCGCGTCCTCCGCGAGCGTTCCGTCATGTGCGACGCGGCGTGCGATGCCGTAGAGCAGAGCGAGGTGGGGACCGACGAGTTGGGCGTAGGCGCGCCCATCGCCCGCCCGCGCCCGATCGAGGAGCGTTGCGTCGTCCTCGTCGCGCACGTCCGTCGATCCCGCGTGAGAGAGCCACCGCGTCATCGCCTCCACATGCCGCCGATCGTGGCGCCGTTAGCGAGGATTGTCGCGATAGAAAAAAAACCGACGTGGCGCACCCGGGGGGGTGATAGGCGCGCCACGTCGCGAAACTAAAATCGACGTGGCGCACCCGGGGGGGTGTAAGGCGCGCCACGTCGCGAAATCAAAATCGACGTGGC
>SHZB01000079.1 GCA_009692485.1 Myxococcales bacterium | reverse complement strand
GGACCAAGATGGTCATGCCGGGCGACAACGTGAAGGTGACGATCGAGCTCATCGCTCCGGTCGCGCTGGAAGAGCAAATGCGCTTCGCGATCCGCGAGGGCGGCCGCACCGTCGGTGCCGGCGTCGTCACCAAGATCCTTCAATAAGGCCCTCCTGTAACGCCTAGACCTGATCGATAAATGAGACCTGACCGAAAACGCTTAGGCCTGCCAGACAACGCTTTGGCCTGACGAGGAACCACAGTCGTGGACAATACAAAAATCAGAATTCGCCTTAGGGCCTTCGACCACCAGCTGCTCGACAAGTCGACCAATGACATCGTCGAGACGGCCGTGCGGACCGGCGCGCGAGTTGCCGGCCCAGTACCACTGCCGACGGAGCTGCGCCGCTATACGGTGTTGCGCGGACCGCACGTCGACAAGAAGTCGCGCGAGCAGTTCGAGATCCGCACGCACAAGCGGCTGATCGACATCATCGAGCCGACGCAGCAGACGCTGGACGCGCTCATGAAGCTCGATCTCTCATCCGGCGTGGACGTCGAGATCAAGACCTGAAAGGAATGCCATGAAAGTCACGGTCTACAATCTACGACGCGAATCGGTCGGCGAGCTTGAGCTCTCTGACGAGGTGTGGGCGACCGAGGTGAAGGAGCATTTGCTCCACGAGGTCGTCACCGCCCAACGCGCGATGCGCCGCGCAGGAACCCAGGCCACGCTCGACCGCTCGGGCGTCGCGGGCACCGGCAAGAAGCTCTTCAAACAGAAGGGCACCGGCCAGGCCAGGCAGGGCAGCAAGCGTGCGCCGCACCGCGTGGGCGGCGGACATGCACACGCCCTCGAGCCGCGCTCGTACGGCACGCGACCGCCGCGCAACGTGCGCATCGGCGCCTTGAAGAGCGCGCTGTCGTACTTTGCCAAAGAAGAGCGGCTCATCGTGGTGGACGACTTCGCTCTCAGCGAGAAGAAGACGAAGACCTTGGCGCAGACGCTCGATACCCTCTTGTCGCAGACGCCTGGTGCCCTCCAGGTCACGGGCAAGACCCTCGTCGTCGACCGCGCGGATAACGAGAATCTCGTGATGTCCATTCGCAACTTGAAAGACCATCAGTTCTTGTCGCCGATGGGCGTCAACGTCTTCGACCTGCTCCGTCACAAGCACCTCATCGTCACGAAAGACGCGGCCCGCGCGCTTGAAGCTCGCTGCCTCAAGTGATGGCGCCCCAGGAAAGATCAAGGAATACAAGCCATGCACGCTGAGCAAGTCATCAAGCGTCCGATCCTCTTGACGGAGAAAGCGTCGCGCCTTCGGGAGGGCGACAACCAATACGTCTTCGAGGTCGATGCCAAAGCCAACAAGATCGCAATCAGGAGCGCCGTCGAGAAGCTCTTCTCCGTGAAGGTCACGAGCGTGAATACGCTCAACCAACGCGGCAAAGACCGACGGATGGGTCGCGGCGTCTCGAAGCGCCCAAACTGGAAGAAGGCTTTCGTCACCCTCGCCGAAGGTCACAGCATCAAGTTCTTCGCAGAGGAGGCAGAGTGAGCCATGGGCATTAAGAAATTCAAGCCGACGAGCGCCGCGCGCCGCTATTTCACCGTCAGTGACTTCGCGGAGATCACGAAGACCACGCCGGAAAAGTCGCTGCTCGAGAAGAAGACTTCAACAGGCGGGCGCAACAACCGCGGACGAATCACGTCGCGATTCCGTGGCGGTGGACACAAACGTCGCTTCCGCGTCATCGACTTCAAGCGCAAGAAGATCGGCGTTCCGGCGACGGTTGCGGGGATCGAGTACGACCCCAACCGCACGGGGCGCATTGCCCTCTTGCACTACGCGGACGGCGAGAAGAGCTACATCCTTGCGCCCGATGGGCTCGCGGTCGGGACCCTCATCGTCGCGAGCGCCAAGGCGGACATCAAGCCCGGAAATAGCCTGCGCCTGAGGAGCATGCCGACCGGCACGGATATCCACAACATCGAGCTCCGCATCGGCAAAGGTGCACAGCTAGTGCGCTCGGCGGGAGCGAAGGCGACCTTAATGGCCAAAGACGGCGATTACGGTCAAGTGCGGCTTCCGAGCGGAGAAATTCGACTCGTGCACCTCGACTGCCGCGCCACAGTGGGCTCGGTGTCAAACCCCGCGCACCAGCACATCAGCATCGGCAAGGCCGGTCGCACTCGCTGGCTCGGTCGTCGCCCGCACAACCGCGGCGTCACGATGAATCCGGTCGATCACCCGATGGGCGGCGGCGAAGGTCGCACGTCCGGCGGGCGTCATCCGTGCTCGCCGTGGGGCCAATTGGCCAAGGGCAAGAAGACGCGCAATCAGAAGCGGACGGACTCCATGATTGTCCGGCGCCGGAACAAGGGTTGATAGGAGAACACGGACATGCCTCGTAGTATCAAGAAGGGCCCGTTCGTCGACGGTCACCTGTTCGACAAGATCAAGAAGGCCAAAGAGGCCGGCGACAAGAAGGCCATCAAGACGTGGTCGCGGCGCTCGACCATCCTGCCGGAGGCGATTGGCCTCACCTTCGCTGTTCACAACGGGCGCAAATTCGTGCCGGTGTTCGTGACGGAGAACATGGTGGGGCACAAGCTTGGCGAGTTTGCGCCGACGCGGACCTTCCACGGTCACGCTGGCGACAAGAAGGCCAAGATGGGCGACTCGCCGGGGGGCCCGCCGAAGAAGTAAGTCCGGGCGACCGGGCGCGCCGCTGACTCTGCTCTCTGGGTCAGCGACGCGCGGAGCCTTTGGCCGCGCGTTCCGCAATTTGGGGCGCGCACGAACCTTGACCCGCCCATGCGCATCGGGAAGTGTGCGCTTGATGGGGCGATGGCTCATGAAGACGTTGCCGACGCAGGCTTGGCAAGGTCGCGCGCTTCAACTCGCGACCGGGCTCATGCTCGTCGCATGTGGCAAAGGTGGCGCGAGCGACGGCGACCCCGACTCGGCACCAAGCTCCGCGCCCCATAGCATTGCGGCCCATGACGCTGGGCCTGATGGAACTGGGTCTCATGGATCCGGGCCCCTTGGCGCTGGGCTCGCTGAGGCCGCTCGCAGTGACGCCGCACAGCACGTTGGCACGCGTAGCGACTCGGCACGCCGCGATGCCGCGCTGGCCAATTCGGCGCACGGCGATGCCGCGCTGGCCAATTCGGCGCACGGCGATGCCGCGCTGGCCAATTCGGCGCACGGCGATGCCGCGCTGGCCAATTCGGCGCACGGCGATGCCGGTCACCCGGGCTCGACGGACGCAGCGCGAGGTCTCGCTCCTCGGGCGGGTGCGAGCGCCAAGCCGCAGGCGGACGCGGTTGCGGCGTGTGCGATCGGGGAGCTCGCATCGTGCCGCCGAGCGTGCAGCGCTGGCGACCAGCAATCGTGCGTGAGAGCACAGGCGATCGAGGCACGCGAAGCGCCGGCACGGGCCCGACTGCTGGCGCTCGGTCCCTGCGATACCGGCGACGTGCTCGAGTGCGCCCGTTCGAGCGCGAAGGGAGAGCCCCGCCAAATGCGTGTGCCTACTTCGGCAGGCGAGCTCGAAGAAGCCGCTCGTGCAGCAGACGCCGCCGCCCATGCATTCACGAGCGGCGCGTCGCCTCCAGCGGCGCTGCCACCGGTAGTCGCGGGCACGCCCGGAATTGGAGTGGCCCCGGCCGCTGCTGCGCCCCAAAAACACACCGCTGCGCCCCAAAAACACACCGCCAGTACGACGGCGAGGCAGGCCGCCGGCGCGCCGAAAAAACACGGTGTCGCCAGCACGGCCGCGGCTCCGACGCAGAAGCATACCGCCGGCGCAGCGCCCGCGAAACGCGCCGCAGGGTCCAAGACACAGAGGCCGCAAGGCTCCGGCGCAGCAGCACGGACCACCGCCCGATCGTTACCGGAAGACGATGACGCGACAGCGGCGCAATTGAAATATGCGATGGCCGCGCTCACGCCAACGGCGACTCCTAGAGCGGCGCCGAAGCAGCTGGAGCTCGCTTGCGATCGCGGCAACGTGCTCGCCTGCGCGCGACTCGCGGCTCTTTACGAAAGCGGCGACCAGCTTGCGCCCGACGATACCCGCGCGGCCTCGTTGTTTTCACGCGCATGCGACGGGGGCTTGCAGCAGGGATGTACCGGATTTGGGGCGCTTTTGGCGCAGGGTCGCGGCGTCGCGAAGGACGAGCCACGCGCGGTCGAGCTATTCCGCGCGGCGTGCGCGAAGGGTTCAAGCCGCGGCTGCACCGAGCTCGGCAGCGCCTACGAAGAGGCGCACGGCGTGGCCAAGGATGAGGCGCGCGCGGTAGAGCTCTACCAAGAGGCGTGTCGTGCAGGCGATCCGCTCGGTTGCGTGCGACTCGGCAGTTGCTACGAGCGCGGCGTCGTCGTCGCGAAAGCGGCTCAGCGTGCCGTCGGAATGTACCGCGCGGCGTGCGCGCACGGCGAGGCGCTCGGTTGCTATCGGCTCGGGCTCGCCCTCCGGTCCGGCATCGGCGTGCGGCGCAATGCGGTCGCGGGTGCGGCGCTCGTGCGCTCCGCATGCACGGCTCGAATCGCCGTCGCGTGCGCGGAGCTCGAGTCTACAGCGCGCCTCGCGAAGACGCCGGCACCGTCCTCGGCACGACTTCCCGCGCCACTACCGACTCCACCATCGACGCCGCCATCCGTGCGCTCAGGGCCGCCGCCGCCGCCGCCGCCGACCGCGCCCGACGATCCCTACAGTGGCTGAGCAACAGGTCAGCCCGGGCCGTCAGCGAGGCCGGCCGGCAAGTCTGTCAAGCATGGACACATTTGGATCCATTCTCATCGTGCGGCGATCCACAATTCATGAATTGGCGACAATTATCGATGAATTGAGACCTGTAGCCAACTCTGCGACACGACTGTGAAAACCGGCCGGCCGGCCTGATTGGGTGTGACTTGGCGCGGATTCTGCACCAGGATACGCCATGGCTCGCTCGCACCGCACGCACTCGCTCTTCGCGCTCCTCTCCGCCGCTTCCTTCGCTGCCGCGTGCAGCATCAGCGGTCCGCCGGAGGGCTTTGACAATGGTGAAGGCGGCTCCGATGGCGGCGACGATGGCAGCCCCGCCACGGGCGCACAGAGTTCATCTCACGCGACGGCGTCGAGCGGGAGCGGGATGCCGGTCGAACCGAAATGCCCCTACGAAGGCACGCCGATCGATCCGGCGTCGCTCGGAGCGGCGGCGTGCCCAGCTTCGCTTTGCGGCGGCGGCGCGCACTGCCTGCCGACAGCACTCGTGGCGCAACAGTACGACGACCCGGCCGAGCTCGAAAAGCTCGCGGACTGCGACGCCAAGAATAAATGCGTCCCGGACTTCTTCATCGCGAATCAGGGCCTCTTCATTCCGACGACCTGCGACTCGGTGCTCGGCGCGGAGGGACGTTGCCTCTCGGAGTGCCTGCCCGATGTGGCCAAGCAAATGGACGTGTTGCCAGCCGAGGGCTGCGGCGCCTTCGAGCGATGTGTACCGTGCTTCGATCCCTTGACGCAGAAAGAGACCGGCGCCTGCAAGCTGTCCTGCGATCCGGGTCCGACCGAACCGCCGATGGCGCTGCCGAAGTGCTGCAGCGGGATCGGGACTTGCGTACCCGGCAATGCCGTCCCTGGCGAGCAAGCCGACAAACTCGGGGGCGACAGCTGCCCCCAGGACCAGGGCCTTCTGTGCGCGCCCGACGTGTTCATCAACAACCAGAACTACCAACCCGCCGCATGCGAGACCAAGACCCTGAGTTTGCTTTTCGGTAGCGACTACAAGCCGGGGGTGTGTCTGCCGGGCTGCCTTCCCGACGTGGCGGGCGCGTTGTTCATCGGCCAGGACGGCTGCCCCGAACACTTCAAATGCGCCCCCTGCCTCAAGCCCGGACTCTTCGGGCCGAAAGAGACCGGCGCCTGCGATCTGTGAGTCGCTAACCGCAATACGAAGCGCGGCGGCGAATGAGCGCTATCCGTCTCCGCGCGCGTGCTGCCGCAGTCGCTCGATCTGTTCGCGTTCACCCAGCGCGATGAGCGTCATGCCCGCTTCGAGCGTGAAGGTCGGTGGCGGGTTATAGGTCTGTTCGGTCCCGCGCAACACGGCCAAGACGAGCGCATTCGACACCTCGCGGATGCGCGAATCGGCGAGCGTGCGGTCTGCCAGCGGCCCAGCCTTGGCGACTTCGATCTCTTCGATCACGAGATCGCGCTCCACGTCCCGCACCATGAAGTCGAGGAACCCGACGACGGTCGGTCGCAACAGCTCGTGCGCCATTCGCCGCCCGCCGATGTGCATCGGATTGATCACGACGTTGGCTCCGGCCCTGAGCAGTTTGTCGCCCGCGCGCTCGCTCGCACGGCTCACGATCCGGAGGTTGGGCCTCAGCTCCCGCGCCGACATCGCGACGAAGAGGTTGTCCTGGTCGAGCCCGAGCGTCGTGACGAGCCCCGCAGAATGTTCGACGCGCGCATCGACGAGGACGCGATCGTCCGTAGCGTCGCCCATGATCGCGATGAAGTCGGCGCCGACGGTCTTGACGAGCTGCTTGAGCTGGTCCGCGTCGCGCTCGATGACCACGACCGTGGACTTCTCACGGAGCAGCTCCTCGATCACGTGCCGACCGGTGCGCCCGGCGCCGCAGACGATGTAGTGCCCAGACAATCCGGCGATTCGCTTGTTCATGCGTCGTCTCCAGAGGACCTCGCGCAGATCTCCTTCGATCACGAAGGCCGTCAGCGCCGATAAGAAATAAAAGCTCACGCCCATGCCGCCGAGCATCACGAACATTGTGAAGGTGCGGCCATGCTCGGTGGTCGTGAGCGGAAGCACCTCGGCGTAGCCCACGGTGGTGAGCGTGATCAGCACCATGTACACGCAATCATCGACGGGCCAATTGCCCTTGCCGAGAAGCCAGTAGCCGAGCGTTCCGGCGAACACGACCACGATGAGCGCAAAGCCGGCCGCGACGAGACGCATGCGCACGCCGCTGTCGGACGGGTCGGTGCGATAGAGCAGCTCACCCTGCGCGGGCTTGCGACGCGACGCGGGGCGCGGGGTCTTTGAAAGGGACACGGGGCCGCGCAATCCTAGTTCGTCGTGTCTTTCGAAATGTTCCGTTCTTCAGCGCGCCACGCCCGGTGCCAATTCAAGGCGCACGACGCGCTCGTATTGGCGTACGAGTCCCCGTGGTCATGGCGAGGCTCGACCTGCAGGCGAGAAGGATGGCAGCGGCCGCGATGCTCGCGTTCGCGGTCGCGACCACACCGCGCACGGCGATGGCAGAGGTGCCGGACTGGCCGACGCTCGGACGGCATGAAGGCGAGATCGATCTCGACGTGAGCTTCACCAGCGCCTTCGGCGACATCGCGCCTTCCCCGCGCGTCGCGACCTTCACCGATGCGGACGTGCGCGTGCTGAGTGTGGGAGCGGGCTACAATGTTGGCCGCGTCGGTCCCTTGGCTGCGACCTACGTGCGCGTCGAGCTCGGCTCCTTCAGCACCGCCGAAGAACGGCTCGGCCTCCCCCTCGATGCGCGCCCCGCGGGATTCGTGGTGAACGCGTCTTCCCGCGGCGCCTTCTTGCGTGGCTCGACCGCCGCAGCTCTCATCTCGGGTCCGCGCGTGAGTTTCGCGCTGCTGCTCGACGGCACCATCCCCATCGGCGCCGAGCTCGGAAATTTCTCGAGTCATCACCTCGACTGGCTCGCCGGCGGCACGAACCTCGACGTCGTGCTCACGGACCCGGACGCGCTCGTTCACCTCGAATATCGTGCCCGCTTCAAGGTCGGCTCCGGCGTGTACGCCGACGATGCCCAACACAACGCCAGGGCGAGCTTGACGAATTTGCTGCGAATCGAGGCCGAGCGGTGGCTTCTTCCGTGGCCGGTTGGCGCCAGCGTGGGCCCCCAATTTTCAGGCGATCTGAACGAACACGCGAACCTCGCGCACGCAGCCCTCGCCGCTGACCGCGACCCGAGCGTCATCGCAGGCGACTCCACACGGCGGCTCTCCGTCGATGTGGCGCTCATGCCATACGTGCATCTGACCGAGCACGCCGCGCTCGAGCTCGCCTACGTCCACACGCTCTTCGGTGAAAATCTTCCGTGGACCAGGCAGTGGTCAGCATCGCTGCGGACGACCTTCTGACCCGCGGGTCAGTTCTCAATGACGCAGGTTCTTCCGCGGGAGCCGGTTCTCACCGAGGCGGACGACGTTCTGACCCACGGGTCAGTTCTGCTCGACGGGTAGTGCGCGCACCGAGCCCGTCACGGGGCCGAGGCGATCGCCACAAACGAAAGCGACGTACCACCGACGAGCACCGGCACTTGCCAAACGCTACCGGCGAGGGCGCTGTAATAAATCTTGCCGTCGCTCAACTTCACGAACGCCATCTCGGCCGAATTCGCACCCACTCCGAGCGCGAGCGCGGGCGTCGACGAGAGCGCATCGTTCGGCGTGGCGATCGGCTGCGGCGGCGACCACGGCGGTTTCTTTCCAGGCGTCATCGTCGTCGCATAGCCCTTCTGATCGAGCCCGCGAAACACGAGCAGCGCCGTGCCGTCCGTGCGACCGAGCAGCGCGGGCGTCGCGTCGGAGTAGCTCTTGGCCTCGACGGACAGTGGCGCAGACCAGCTGCCCATCGTGCGCAGCGAGTACATCGGCTGATGGTCGGACGCGCGCAAGTAGACGAGCACGAGCTCACTCGCGGCACCCGTCGACGCCACCGTCGGCCCGAGTGCGGCCGAGCTCCCCGGCACCATCACCGCCGGCTTCCACACCCCGAGCGCGCGCTCTTGCACGTACACGCCAGCGTCATCTCCGGTGAACGCAATCACCGCATCGCCCTTGATCCCCGTGATGCTCGCTTGCGTCGGGCCGAAGCTCTGCGCGCTGTTCGGGGGCGTCACCGGCTCGGCGATGGGGGACCAGCCGGCGCCGTAGCTCGCGAAGTAGTGCTTGAAGTCGTCGCCGTGAAAGATGGCATCTACCGCCACACCACCGAACACGGCCGGACCGCGCTGCGTCGTGACTCCCACCGCGATCGCCTGCGGATTGCTCCACCCGAGCGCGTCGTGCGTGAGGAAAGTGAGCGCGCCCGTCGGGTCGTCGCGATAGACGCCGGCGGCGATCCCATCGTTGCGAAACGCTAGCCCCACAACATGCTGCGTGCCGCCGGCGATCGTCTTCGAGCTCCACGCGCCGCCTTTGAGCTCGCCGCCAAAGAGGCTCGTCGCGCCACCGCCAAAGACGAGCACCTCGGCGCCGCCGCCGCTGCCTCCGCCCGCACCGCCCGCACCGCCCGCGTTTGCACCGCCGCCCGCACCGCCCGCGTTTGCACCGCCGCCCGCACCGCCCGCTCCGCCCGCACTCGCGAGCCCGCCGCTGCCAGTTTCACCTGCGCCGCCGCCCGCTCCGCCCGCGTTCGCACCACCGTTCGCACCGCCGCTCGCAGAACCCATGCTCGCTGTCGAGCCGCCGCTCGAGCTCGTCGACCACGCGACGCCGCTCGTTGCACCGCTGCTCTTGTCGCTGCCTGCCGCGCAAGCCACGAGCAAGGCCGCGACCGCGAGCGAGCCCACACCACGTCCGCGTTGAACGAGCACGCGTTGAACGAGCACGCGCTGAACGAGCACGCGTGGAACGAGCCCGCGCACGCCGTGCCTAGACGCACGAAGACCGCACGCACCGAGTCCGCCTAGCGTCACAGTGCGCGTTTGCATCCCTTCGTTCTACTACTCGATGGTGGCTTCGCGCTATACCGAGGCGCCGATGAAGCCGCGCACGGGCGTCGACCCACCATCGACACGCACGCGGCTCGACCGCCTCGCTGATCTTCAGCTGCGCCGCCCGTGGCTCGTGCTCGCCCTCGCCGCGATCCTCGTCGCGCTCTCGCTCACTCTCGCGCTGCGCCTGCGCGTGCAGCCCGGCCTCGAGGCGCTCTTGCCGAGAAACCGCCCGAGCGTTCTCGAGCTCGACCGCGTCAAGGCCAAGACCAGCGGCGTCTCGACGGTGTTCATCCTGTTCGAGGGCGACGACACCGCCGCGCTTCGTAGCTGTGCGGACGCGACGGTCAAGGCGACGAGCGCACTCGGACATCCGTGGGTCGGCTCGTCCGAGAGCGGCGTACATGATGCCCTCGCATTCCTCGAACCACGTGCGGGCCTGTTCGCGAAGCTCGAAGAGCTCGAGACGCTGCACCGCGATGTCCTCGAACGCTACGACTACGAGGTCGGCAAGGTCACCGGCGCAAGCCTCGATGACGACGACGATGATGATGGCGACGACGACGATGGCGACGATGAGAATCGCAAAAGTGACGCCGGCAAAAGTGACGCCGGCAAAAGTGACGCCGGCAAAAGTGACGCCGCCGGCAAGCTCGCAAATGGCGCAACTTCCGGTGATTCCGCAGATCACGCGCCGCCAAAGCTCGACGCGGACAGCATCAAAAAGCGCTTTGGCCTGACCCAGCTCGACGGCGATCGCTTCCCCGGCGGGTACTACCAATCGAAGGATGGCAAGGCCGTCGTCGTCACCATTCGCTCGGCCGTGATGGGCACCGACTACGAGGCCGGCACCGAAGCCTTGCGCCGCATTCGCGAGGCCGTCGAGCAGGTCCGGCCGACCGCGCACCACCCCTCCCTGCGCTACAGCTTCTCGGGCGATCTCGTCACGGCGATCGCCGAGTACCGCGCCATCAACGACGACCTCACCGCTGTCGGCAAGCTCGGCGCGACCCTCCTCGTCACGGTCGTGTTCTTGTTCTACCTGCGCTTGCGAACGCTCATCGCGATGCTGCTCACGATCGCGATCGGAGTGGCGGCGACCTTCGGCGCGACCGAGCTCTTGATTGGCGAATTGAACATGGCCACGGGGTTCCTGTTCACGATCATCGCGGGCAACGGCATCAACTCCGGCATCATCTTCATGGCGCGCTACCTCGAGCTGCGGCGCGCCGGTGAATCGCTCGAGTTGGCGATTCGCAGCGCCCACAACGAGACCTGGCTGCCGACGCTCACCGCGGCGCTCGCGGCCAGCGCAGCCTATGCCTCGCTCGCCGTGACCGAGTTTCGCGGCTTCCGCGACTTCGGCGTGATCGGCTGCATCGGCATGGCGCTCACGTGGCTGTGCACCTACGCCTTCTTGCCACCGCTGCTCGTCGCCTCCGAGCGCATCGCACCGCTCGGCGATCGCCCCGGACTCTTCGGGCTCATCCCGAAGTCGCTCGCAGGCGGCGCACGCTTCGGCGAACCGTTCGCGTTTCTCGTCGATCGCGCCCCCCGCGCCGCGACGCTCGCCGGAGTCCTGCTCACCATCCTCGGCGCGATCGCGACCGTGGGCTGGGTCACCGGTGACCCAATGGAATACGACATGCGAAACTTGCGCAGCGACCTCTCCGCGCGCGCCGACGAAGTACGCACTCGCATCAAGTCCGAAGAGATCACCGGCCACATCGGAGCCGACGGCATGGCCATTCTCGTCGACAGAGTCGAGCAAGTGCCATGGCTCACGCGCGCGCTCGAGCAACGCCGCGACAGCGCTCCCGCCGATGCGAAACCCTTCAAGAGCGTGCACTCGCTGCAGGACTTCGTGCCGGCCGATCAGGAGAAGAAGAGCGCCCTCGTCGCCGACATCGCCGATCGGCTCGTGCGCGCGAAGAAACGCGGCATCGTCTCGGACGAGGACTGGAACAAACTCAAACGCTACCTGCCTCCGACGAAGCTCGCCGCCTACACGATGGCGGAGCTGCCCGAGGGCGTCGCTCGCCCCTTCACCGAGCGCGACGGCACACGCGGGCGGATCATGTTCATCTCGCCCATCAACTCCGAGGTCATCGACGACGCGCACTACCTCTTGCGCTGGGCAGACGCCTATCGCCGCACCGAGCTTCCGGACGGCAGCGTCGTCGTCGGCTCGGGGCGCGCCGTCATCTATGCGGATATCTGGAGCGCCGTGATCTCGGACGTGCCGCGCGCCGTCGTGGTGTCGCTCGTGCTCACGCTGTTCGTCGTCGCCGTCTGCTTTCGCGCTGGCTTTGCGGCGGCCGCGGTGATGCTCTCGCTCCTGGCGGGCATCACCTGGATGACTGGCCTGCTCGCGCTCAGCGGTGTGAAGCTGAACTTCCTCAATTTCATCGCGCTGCCGATCACCTTCGGGATCGGCGTCGATTACGCGGTGAACGTCATGCAGCGCTACGTGAAAGAGGGCCCAGGCAGCATGCTCCTCGCCGTGCGCGAGACCGGCGGCGCTGTCGTCTTGTGCAGCATGACGACGCTCCTCGGCTACCTCGCGCTGCTCGGCTCGGTGAACTACGCCGTGCGCGGCCTCGGTGTCGCCGCGGTCCTCGGCGAGGTGACCTGCCTCATCGCCGCGGTCGTCGTCTTGCCGGGCGCGATCCTGTGGCGGGATCGCAAGCGCGATGCAAAGGCCCAGGCCGACGCCGCGAACGCCGCCGGGCTCGAGCGGGCAGCGTGACCGTCGAGCTCTCGAAAGCGCCGCGTGCTCGGTAACCCTGCGAGCGCGCGCCGGTACGCTCCAATCCAAAAGGCGCCGCGACGCTGATTTTCAGACTGGTGCGGAGCTCTCCGACCTTAGAATGGGCGGCTCAACGTCGAGGTGAATCATGCCTGACACGGTATCGAATGGCGGCGTGACCGTCGTGAACACGGGCAGCTCGCACACGGCCTTCACCGGTGCGGATCCCTGCCTCTTGCCGCCCGGGGCGTTCGACAACGCGGCGCCGGCGGCGAGCCTCACGGCGGGCACGCGCGCACAGAAGACGCTCATCGGCGACAACCCCATCGGCATGCAGGGGAGCGAGTGGGACCCGTCGAAGAGCGCCGGCAAGCTCGGCGTGACGAGCGGCACGACCCAGAAAGATGCGGTCGTCACCGCGGGCTCGAAAGATCTCATCATCGAGGGAAAACCCGCGGCCCGCGCCGGGGACGCGACGACCCAGAATCACGGCAACTCGAGCGGCAAGGTCATGCCCGGAACCCTCAAGCCCAGCGCCGAGAGCCAGGAAGAACGCGCCAAGAAGCTCTGCTACCTCAAGTCGTGGAAGGGCGTCACCAACGGCGGCATCAAGCTCGGCTGGAAGGGCGCCATCAAGTCTGGCGAGCCGAACTACCTCGAGGTGTGGAACACGGCCGAGCTCACGTTCACGGCCACGCGCGAGGACATCACCCAAGCCAAAGCGCAAAACCCCAAATGCACGCCGGGTACTCACACCGAGTGGAGCGCCACCGGCAAAGTATTTCCGCACTTCCTGACAACGGGCGAGAAAAAAGAGAAGAGCACCGACACCTTCAGCGCGCCCGCGAGTCTCGTCGTCGCCGACTGGATAATCGGTACATCCGTAGCCGACTTCGCCAACCACCTCATTGGCATGGATACCTCGGGTGGCGTGTCCGAGGCGGCCTACGACCCGCGGGTAGAATCGGGTCCGGGCGGCGCCTATACAGGACAAGGGATCGGCCTCCAAGACCTCAAGGCAGCGGGCACGGCGGGCACAAAAGGCGTCGGATTCGGCACGCCGGGCGGAAAGCCTCCGGCTGGGCCAAAGCCTTATCCCCCTATCGAGTGCGATATCAAGTTGGTGCTCTTGTGGTTTTGGTGGTTCGTGAAAGCCCCGACCGTCGACGTGACCGCGACGGCGTGCGGCGGGGCGCGCAAGGCCACGATCCTCGTTTTGCCGGAGCTCAAGCTCAAATTCAAATACAAGCTAGGCGCCGCTATTGCCAAGGGGGCGGAGGCGTTCAAGAAGAGCGCCGCTGCCACCGACGCCAAGACTGAAGCCAGCAAGGCTGAAGCCGAGCGGGTGATGGCGAAGCAAACGGCCGGGCGAGACAAGGCCCAAGCGAAAGTGGACGCACTCCGAGATAGCAAAAAGCCAGGCTATGGCATTGAGCGAAGAGCGAAGCTCACGCGGGCCCTCGCCGCCTTCGATCGGGCCGAGAAAAAGCTGGAAGATCTGGTCGCCGCGCTCGAGACCGCGAAGAAGGTCCTGAAGGCGGCAGAGATCATCGCGACCGTCGCCAACACCGCGGTGACATACGTCTTTCTCAAGGACTTCACCGTCGAGCTCGAGATTAGCTACGAGCGCACCAAGGAGACGCAGGGATTTTACTATTACACCGATGCCACGATGGGGCAGAAGTGGAAGTTCACCTTCAAGATCGACAAGCTGATTGGGGTCGATTGGACCTGCTACGTCTCGCTCCTGAATCTTGCCGGCCCGTACATGCAGGCGGTCGCGCAGTTTCTTCGCAAGTACAAAATCGTTCAAGTCGATCTCTTCTTCCGCATCGAGCTCAGCGTCAGCGTCTCGACCAGCATCGAGAAGTCGCAAGTCGACGAGTTCAGCATCAGCGGCGGCGGCGTCACGCTCGATCCGCGCCTGAGCCTCGGCCTCATCCTCGGCGTGGGCAGCGTGGACCTCTTGCGCGCGACCTTCGTGTTGAGCGCCCAAGCAAAGGCCGACTTCAAGCCGCCGAAGAAGGAAGAGCACGGCTACCTGCTGGTCGGAGTGCCCAGCGTCCGAACAGGCAGCTATTACGTAGTCACGCTCTTCCCTGATCGCTGGTGGGAAATCAAGATGTGCCAGGGCCAGCTAACCGCGCTTCATCAGCAATTCAATCTCGACGGCAAAGTGCGCGTCCCGCTCATCAGCATGCCGGCGTGAGCGCGGACCCCGCCCGCCTGCTCGCGCCTCGGCTGCGCGCGCCCGCGGCCATCGCGCGTCGGCTGCCAGGCCAAGATGTTAGACATCCCTCCAACGAGCACGCCCGGTAGCGAGTGCGTGCCGTCGTCGCCGAACGAGTCGATTTTTACGCCGAAAGCCTCGAGCAACGCGACATCCGGGCGAAGCGTGTTCTGCTGGTCGTAGTGGATTTCCACTTCCGTAGCGAAGCGCCAACCACCCGGGCTGGCTGGCGGGCCGCCTGATCGGTTGAAAGGCCCTAGCGTCAACACCCTCAATCCAGCCATGCGCGGACGGCGGTGGCGGTGGCGGGGATGGGCACGGGGGCATTGGCGTGCTCGCAGCGCACTTCGGGGATCGCGCCTTCGTGGTAGCGGACCTTGAATTCGGTGAATTTCAGGGCGCTGGCGGTGGAGATGACGACGACGCGGTGGTGGGGCGCGATGATGCCGGCGCGGGCGAGCTTGCTGACGGCGGCGAGCGCGACGGCGGTGTGCGGGCAGACCGACAGTCCGGTGCGATCGGCGCGCGCGGCCAGCTCGCAGAGCTCTTGCTCACTGGCTTGTTCGACGAGGCCGTTCGTGGCGGCGAGGGCCTTCAGCGCGCGGGTGGCGCTGACGGGATTGCCAATGCGAATGGCGCTCGCCAAAGTGGGTCCAGCGACGATGGGGGTCACGGTGGGCGCTCCGTCGATGAAGGCGCGATAGAGCGGATTGGCACTCTCGGCCTGCGCCAGGATGAGCCGCGGCAGCCGCGTGATGACACCAAGCTCGAGCATCAGGCGCAGGCCGAGATAAAGGGCATAGCCATTGCCGAGATTGCCGCTTGGAAGCGCGATGAAATCGGGGATTTGCCAGTCGAGTTGCTCGGCGAGCTCGAAGGCCACGGACTTTTGGCCCTCGAGCCTCAGCGCGTTCATCGAGTTCGCGAGGTAGACGCGCCCCTCTTCGGCCAGCTCGTCGACGACGCGCATGCACTGGTCGAAATCGCCGTCGAGCGCGAGCACCTTCGCCCCCGACGCGAGCGGTTGCACCAGCTGAGCCGTCGAGATTTTTCCGCGCGGAAGCAGCACCACCACGGGCAAACCCGCCTGTGCGCCATACGCCGCAAGCGCCGCCGAGGTGTCGCCAGTCGAGGCGCACGCGAGCGCCCGGATCGGACGCCCCTCCGCGATTGCCTGTTTCACGACGCTGACGAGCACGGTCATGCCCAGATCTTTGAAAGAGCCAGTCGGGCTCTGACCGCATTGCTTCACATAGAGCTCGGGCACTCCCATGCTGGCGCCCAGCTGACGCGCCCACGAGAGCGTCGAGCGTCCCTCTCCCAAGGACACGATGTGCTCATCGGCGAGCCCGGGCATGACCCACTCCCGCTTGTCCCAAACACCCGAGTGCAGTGCCTTTGGCCCCTTCGACGCGGCGCCCGCACGCTCTTGAAAGCGGCTCTTCCACTCGGCGGCGCTCGTCTCTCGCAGCGCGTCCACGTCGTGCACGACCTCGAGCAGGCCCCGGCAATTCGGACAGCGATAAATGGGCTCGGTGACCGCGAAGCGCACGCCTTCGCAGCGGTGAAAACAGCACAGCTCGGACACGCCAATCATCGTGCACCTCGCTAGGCGCGATCGAGCGTGCGTGCTTGGTCGGCGGCGCGGCTCTGCTTTGCCACGAGGACCGTGAGGGCGAGCGTGACCAGGGTGATGGCAGTGCCAGTGAGCAAGAGCCAGAGCGGTATGCTCTCTCCTTCGACGTGGGGCGGCGCGCTCGCTTCGCTGAAGAGCTCGATGAAGGGAACGAGGTTGAAGCCGACGTGCATCGCTATCGACGGCAGAATCGAGCCGGTCGACGCGCGCAGATAGCCGAGCAAGAGGCCCATCAAGAAAATGGGCGGCATGCTGCGCGGCTCGGGATGCACGAACGCGAACAGCAGCGCCGACATCGCGATCGCAGCCACGGAGCGCTGCCGGCGCGCGAGCGGACCGAGGATGGCACCGCGAAAGAAGAGCTCTTCGATCACGGGACCCACGATGACGATCGCGACGGCCATGGCGATGCGCCGCGACATCGTGGCCTCGTAGAACAGGTCCGAGAAGTTGAACGTCTGCGCCGCGTCCTTCGGGAAATACTGGTCGAGTCGCATCAGCAGCCACGTCGCTGGCACCGCGCCGGCCGCGCCCATGACGAGCGCGAGCGGATAAAAACCGGGGTGCGTCGCCCGCAACCCGACGAAGGCGCGAATCGACTGCTCGGGCGCGTGCACGCGCAGAATGCCGAAGAGCACGAGCAGGTAGGCGGCCGCCTGGCACATCACCAGCACGGCCTGGTCGCGCATCGTCTCTTCGCGCAAGGACACGAGCAGCGCCGCGAGCCACATGAACGCGAGCGTGGCGAGCGAGACCCAGAGCGCCGCGCCGAAGCCCGTCATCGGCCGCGTGGCTTGCTCTTTCGCGGGAGGAGCCGGCGGCGGCTGGGATGGGAAGGCGGGGGGACCAATCATGGGATCGCTATGCGGTTAAGAAAGTCGAAGTTGATTTGGCAATAGTGACGAAATACGGACAGCGTTCAACCTCGCGACGTTGGCGCCTCTATGCCAATCACGCGATTGGCCATTATACGGATGTGGCGCGCAGGCTCGCTGGGACGCCGCGCTTGATGATGGTGTCGGCGAGGCAGCGCTCGTCGGAGCTGGGAAAGTCGATCATGTGGTGAAGTCCGCGGCTCTCTTTGCGGGCGGCGGCGCAGGCCACGACCAGCTCGGCCACGGTCGCGATGTTGCGAAGCTCGAGCAGATCGCGCGTGACGAGGTGCTTCCAGTAATACTCGCGGATCTCGTCCTGCAAGAGCGCGATGCGGCGGGCGGCGCGGCGGAGGCGGGTCTCCGAGCGCACGATGCCGACGTAGTTCCACATCGTGCGGCGGAGCTCGTCCCAGTTGTGCGCGACGACCACCGCCTCGTCGCTGGGGACCGCCGCGCCCGCCTGCCACTCGGGCACCTCGCCGAAGAGCACGCCGCGCTCGGCCGCGACACCGCGGAGCCGCACCCCCGCGCGATGGCCGAAGACGAGCCCCTCGAGCAGCGAGTTCGACGCGAGGCGGTTGGCGCCGTGGAGCCCCGTGAACGCGCACTCTCCTACCGCCGAGAGCCCCGGGATCGTCGTGCGCCCGTGCAAGTCCGTGGTGATGCCGCCGCACATGTAGTGGGCCGCGGGCACCGCCGGAATGGGCTCGCTCGTCAGATCGATGCCCCAGCGTTTGCAGGTCTCGTAGATGTTCGGAAAGCGCCCGCGCACCCAGTCCGCGGGCCGATGCGAAATGTCGAGATGCACGCAATCGTAGCCACCACGCTTCATCTCGAAGTC
>SHZB01000078.1 GCA_009692485.1 Myxococcales bacterium | reverse complement strand
CGCCCGGCATCGACGACACGCCCGGCATCGACGACACGCCCGGCATCGACGGTGAGTCCCGAGTCGACGCCGAGGCCAGCATCGCTCGCCATATTCGCCGACCGACCGTCGATCGCGACGAGCGCGCCGACGCCGATGAGCGCGGCGGCCCCCACAGCAATCCACAGCCATCGTGATCGACGACGCGCCAACTGCCGCACGGCACCGGTCCCGTCGGAGACTGGATACTGCGCAGAGTATTCCGCCGCGTTGACCGGGCCGGAGGGCTCCTGCGGCCACGCCGCCGACGGTGCTCCCGGTGCGGGCGTCTGCGGCCACGCCACCGACGGCGCCGACGGTGCTGCCGATGCGGGCGTCTGCGGCCACGGTGCCGACGGTGCTGCCGATGCGGGCGTCTGCGGCCACGGCGCCGACGGTGCTCCCGATGCGGGCGTCTGCGGCCACGGCGCCGACGGTGCTCCCGATGCGGGCGTCTGCGGCCACGGCGCCGACGGTGCTGCCGATGCGGGCGTCTGCGGCCACGGCGCCGACGGTGCTGCCGATGCGGGCGTCTGCGGCCACGGCGCCGACGGTGCTGCCGGTGCGGGCGTCTGCGGCCACGCCACCGACGGTGCCGCCGGTGCGGGCGTCTGCGGCCACGCCACCGACGGTGCTGCCGGTGCGGGCGTCTGCGGCCACGCCACCGACGGTGCCGCCGGTGCGGGCGTCTGCGGCCACGCCACCGACGGTGCCATGGGCACGGTTGGCCCCGGCGTCAACGGCCTGCCGAGTGGACCGGAGCCGGGTTGGATGATGATGGTCTTGGCCATTGCCGGTGCACCAAACGGTGCTGTCGGCATCGTGTCCACGGGCAAAAAGTTCGGCAGCACGGGCGGCAGAAGTGCGGCCGGCACCTGAGCCCGCGGCCCCAGGTGAGCCGTTACCGCCGCCGAAGTCGCCGCAACTTCCATGGCCGCAACTTCCATGGCCGCGATGACTGGCGGCGCGTGACTCCCTGGCATCAGCCCGGGACGCGCGCTCGGCGTCGCGCCCGGCGGCGGCAGCACCGACGCCAGCAAACGCGCAAGGTCCCCTTCCCCGTCGCGCGGAAAACACGCGCATCCGCGCAGCGCGTCGATCGCCGCAGCAGCGGTCGGGCAGCGTTGGTCACGGTTCGCCACCATCAAGTGCCCCACGACTGCCACGAGATCGGCCGGTGCCCACGGCGCGGTCTCCGCGAGTGGCGGCACCACGCCCCGCAGCACCTTCATCAAGACCTCGACCTCGCTCTTGCCCTCGAACGCGCTCACCCCGGAGAGCAGCTCGTAGAGCACGATGCCGACCGCGTAGAGGTCGACGCGCGCGTCCACCGGCTCGGCGTTCGCCTGCTCAGGGGCCATGTACGCGGGCTTCCCCTTGAGGCTGCCGGTGTGTTCGGCCGCGGCAGAAGCGATCACCTTGGCGATGCCGAAGTCAGCAACCTTGACGGTGCCCGTGCGACCGAGCAAGAGGTTGTGCGGCGAAATATCGCGGTGGATGATCTGAAGTTGTCGCCCCTCATGCACGAGTCCGTGGGCGTAACCGAGTCCGCGCAGTGCCTCCGCCGCGATGTACGCAGCGATCCCAGGGGGCATCCTCTGCCCCGCGGCACTGAGGAGCTTCATGATGTGCTTGAGGTCCGCGCCGTCGACCAGCTCCATGACCAGGAAGAGCGTGCCCTGCTCGTCTCGATCGAAATCGGTGACCGCCACGATGTTGGGGTGCTGTAGCAGCGAGGCGGTACGAGCCTCTTCGACGAACATCGCCGTAAACGCGTCATCGTCGGAGATCGCCGCGCTCATGTACTTCACGGCCACGGGCCGAGAAAATCCGGCGGTGCCGATGACTCGTGCGCGAAAGACCTTCGCCATGCCGCCGTGTCCAAGCGGCGCACCGATCTCATATTTGCTCATGGGAGGGCCGAACGCCGACGCGGCGCGCGAAGCTTTCTTATCACGGGTTCACCGGCGCCGCGCTCAGCGGTGACGCGCAAACTCGTGCAGTTCACGACGCGACGTCGAACCGGACCCGCCGTCCGGCGACGTCCGAGCCACCGAGCCACGCGGTCTGCCCAAGGCGAGCGCCCGCAACTGCGCTCAACCGCAGCGGCGGCACATGTGCCTGCCCGAGAACAAGCTCCAACTCAAAGCTCAGCGAGTCGGCGACCACGAGCTCCACGACGTCGACGACGACCGGCAGCAGGTCGCGTCCCGGCAGCAGTCGTTCGTAGGTTTGCTGCGTCAGCGGCGCCATCGTGATGCGAAACTTCCCGCCGCGGTCATACATTTGGTTCCCGAGCACCGTGTCGCGCCCCAGCCGATTGTGCTGCCGACCGAGCCTGATCCGCTGCTTTGGATCGAGCTCGACCCATGCGCCTACGAACTGCTCGATGGTCACGCGCGCCCCGTCGAGTTCGTCGGCGAGCACGTCTTCGAGCACGCGCTCGAGGACCTCGGCCGAGCGCACCCGCGTGGCCAGCAGCGGCGCGAGCCTGAGCCTGCGCCATGTCGGCAGCGCACTGTGCCCCGCCTCCTCCAACCCCGTGAGCGCGAGGATGCGCTGTGACCACGGGTCGCTGCCATCGACGAGGTACTCGCGCGGGTAGTCGAACTTCACGACCAGCCGGTAGAGCAGCGAGTAGAGCCGATGATGAAATATGTCGACGAAATCGGCGCGCACCGTCAGCTCGCCGTGCTCCTGGGCGACCTCTTCCGCGAGGTGGCCCGGCATCGGACTGACTGAGCCGGTCAGGCCCAGAAAGGTCGCCGTGACATCGACCTGCCTGATCGTCTCGGCCGCGGCGAACGCGTCCTCTGGACGTGGCGCCACGGCCACGCGACTCACCTCACTCGCGCTGAAGGCGAGCGAGTGATCGTGGCGGAAGCGAACCACCTCGCTCGCCGGCGGTCCCGCGCCGCCTACGCGTGGCGCGTCGGGCGCGAGCCGCTCGAGCAGCGACACGAGCGCGACGAATCCACCGCGACCGACCGCGCGCAACAGCGGCAGGAGCGCGTCCGCGTCGCCTAGACGATTGCTCGGCGGCCGCTCCGGGGCGTCCATGCGTATTCCGCTTGCGAGGGTTGCAGCTTCACCGCCAACTCGGTGAAGGAGTTCATCGTCACATGCTCCGCGAGCAGTTCGTCGAGCACCGCGCTAAAGAGGAATGCGTCGCCGCGGCTCGCGTGGCTCCGTTCGTCGAGCTCGACCTCGAAGCGGACGCCCCGCACGATCGCACCCTCGAGCAGACGCCGAGCCGGGTGGGCGGCCACGCTCACGATGCTCTCGATGCGCAGACGGTTGCTGCGCGAGGCCTGCTCATCCGCCTCGCCGAGCGAGTTGTAGAGCGCGAGGACCGAGCGCAGCGCGCCCACGTCGGCGAGCGACCGCACGTTGAGCGCGAGGTGCGAAAGCAGGCGCCAGTGCAGCTCGGACCCGAGCGGTGGCCGCAGCGGTCGCGTCACGCCGGTGATGTTCCTGACCTTGGTCACGCCACCAGACAGCGACGAGGTCGTCGAGATGTCGCCGGCGCGTAGCTTGGTCGGCAGCGAGCGATTCGTGCAGGTCAGGTCGATCGAGAGCGTCTCCTCGACGAGCGCGGGCATGACGTTGCGTGGCGTCAGGATCGACAGACCGACATCGATCCCATCGTCGATAGTCGAGCGTTGCCGCCGAAGCCGGTAGTAAGCCACGTCGCTGGCACCGCCGCGCGCGGAGTGTGAGTAATCGAAGAATGGACTGTATTGCACACGCTCTGCGCGGCCGGCGCGAATGCCCGTCACGGCGTCGACGGAGAACACCTCCATGTGCGCCGGTCGCACGCTCGCGGCGCGGAGCAAGCACTCCTTGCCCGGAACGTCGAGCGGGATCGGCTCGGCCCCGACGGAGAACAGGTTCACGACCGGTGAACAGAAGAGGCGCAGCACATCACGCCCCACTCGACCGGGCAGGTCGGGCGGTCGGTCGAAGTGGAACGTGACCTCGAAGCGCTCATCGGCGACGCTCGCAGCGCGGTCCAGCCCGACGAGGTCCAGGAAAAGGAACTTCAGCGGCAGGACCAGGTACTCCTGCAGCAACCGGTGTCCGGTCGGCGCGAGGCGCGGCCACGGGAATAGTGAATTCTCCGCATCGAAGCCGCTCAGGCGCACCGCGTCGGGTCCCAAGTGCACAGCCGCACCGTCGGGCCCCGTCACGACCACGTCGCGCAAGTGGCGCGCGAACCAGAGCAGCAGCGTGGTCGCGACCGAAGGCTCGGCGTGGAGGTAGAGCCGAAATCCTTCGGGCCGGAATACGGCATCGGCGCCCTGCGTCTGAAACGTGGCGCTCAGGGTTGGCGACGTGCTGCCGATTCGATCCGAGGTCACGTCGACCAGGACCAACGGCAGGAGGTCCACGTCTGCCGTCGTGCGAAAGCGACAGGTGGTGCCGTCGACGGGACCTGACGAGACCTCCGCGCCACGCGGCACACGCTGGCGCGCGCGGACCGAGCCTGCCGTCGGCACGAACTCGACGATTGAACAGGCCGGCAGCGTGCGTGCGTACTGCGGCAACAGCAGCTCGGCCAGCGCGCCGACGATCTCCGGCACGGCGTCGTCGACTCGCTCACGAATGCGCGCCGTGAGAAACGCGAACCCTTCGAGGAGGCGCTCGACGTCAGGATCGCCACCGCGCTCGACCAGCAGCCCGGCAGATTCCGGGTGTGCCTCGCCGAACAGGCGCCCGACCTCGCGCAGGTACTGGAGCTCGCCTTGGAAGTGCTTGCTGAACATCAGCGAACGTCGACCTTACCGCCCGGCGTCATCCGCGTCTGCAGCTTGAGCATCCGGTTGTCACCGACCAGTCGCCCGGTGATTTCGAAATGCAAGTGGAGTGCACCATCATCGGCCAAGTGCCGCACCTGCACACTCTTCAGGCGCGGCTCGAACTGATGGATGGTGTCACGAATGGCCCGCTGCAGCGGACCGATGCCGGCGGGAATCGAGTGCACGATATCGGTAAAATCAGGAATGCCGTAGTCGGGAGTCGCCGGCGCTTCGCCCTGGCGTGCATTGAGCAGCACCCGCAGATGCGCGACGACCGCGCTAGCCGGATCGACGCTATGTGAAGCAGTGCGGCGCGTGCCGAGCCGCGACAGGAGCCCGCGGTCACCCATCGTTGGCCGTCAACAAAGCAGTCAACAACAGCCAACCCGTCACCGGTTCACAGGCTCGGCAGCGCTCCGACGCTACTTGTTCCCCGACCAGGTATCCTCGTGCTCGGTCTTGCCGCCCTTGTGGAGCCACTTGATCGTGTGGAACACGAATTCCACCTCCTCGAGCGGGGGCGCGCTGTTGCTCGCGGGATCGAGACAGTCGGGCACCCACTGCTTGACGCCCGCCACGCGCGCGTTGGTCAGGACCACCGTGTAGAACTGCTCGGTGGTGCCGTCGCCGGCTGGATTCGGACGGAAAAAGTTGAACTCGGCGTCACACGAGGTGTTGTCGCAGAGCGCCTTCATCAGGAGCGGGGAGCTCTTGTCGATGCGCTTCTGGATCTTGATCGGACCGTGCTGCCGTCGCCCGGTGGCCATCGCAGAACCGGTCTCGCGTGCAGTCTTGACCGTCTCCTCATAGAACGTGCACTCGATGGTCTTTTCACGACCGAGGCTGGTCTGCGTGCTCTCCCCCTCGATGACTGTGCCGTTCGCCTTGAGCTTGAGATGGACTGACTCGGCCATAGTACCCTCCCTACTGTTGATGGTTGATTGCGGAACAAGTGAAGACCTCGCCTACTCGTCGTGTCAAGCATCGTGTTGCTAATTCTCACCTTTGGACGACCTCGAACGCCATGCGCTGAACGCACCGGGGTGCCCGCGTCGAGTTCCGTGCTGACCGCGTCTCCCCTTGCGATTCCGCGCCGGCCTTGACATGCTGCGGCTCGCCCATGGCCCCGACGCCGCGTGCCACCCGACTGGCCAGCGTTCTAACAGCCGTGACGCTCGCAGTGCTGATTGGAGCCTGTGGTGGCGGCGCAACTTCCGCCCTGCGCTGTCGCGCGCCGCGCACGATGAAGGCGATCGTGCAGACCTCCGATCGACTCAACCTCGATGACACGGGCCGCTCACTCGCGACCGTCCTGCGGCTCTATCAGCTCAAGGGCATCGCGCGCTTCGAGGGTGCCGACTTCGAGGAGATCTGGCTGCAGGCCGACGCGACGCTCGAGGACGACCTCGTCAAGGTCGAGGAGGTTACGCTCTTTCCGTCCGAGCGAGTGACGCGGTCGCTCGAGCTCGCGGCCGACGTCGCGTACGTCGTCGCCGTCGCACTCTTTCGCCAACCCGCAGGCGTCTCCTGGCGCAACATCTACCAACTGCCCCTCGAGCGCTGCGGCAGCTCCGGCGCGAGTCCCGTGACTCGCCGCTATTTGCTTGAGGACTCTCGCATCGAAGTTCGCGTCGCGCCGCAGACTGGAAAAGGCAAATGAAACCGCCACAGCGACTTGTGTGGACCGAGGGCATGCTGCTTGGCCCTCACCACTTCCAGCAATCCGACCACTATCACGAAGAGCTGCTCAGCCACCGGCTGCGCGCCCTCTCGCCGCACGACTGGGGCACGCTCGGCGTCGAACTCGACCTCCGCGCACTCCAGGCGGGCCAGGTGCGCGTGCAGCGGTTTGCCGGCGTTCTCCCCGACGGACTCTACCTCTCCTTCGATCAAGCCGACGCAGAGATGCCGCCGGCGCGGCCGCTCGAGGGGCACTTCGGTCCCACACGGAAGGTGCTCGAGGTGTTCCTCGGCGTGCCCCGTGAACGCGAGGGCAGTGAGAACTACGCCCTCGACGGCAAGCCACGCGGGCGAGCGCGCTTCGTGAGCGTCGCGCGGACCGTGCGCGACATGACGACGAGCAGCTCGGAGACCCAGTTGCCGTTTGCGCAGCGCAACGTGGTGCTGCTGTTCGGCGACGAGCCGCGCGAGGACTTCGAGGCGATGAAGGTCGCCGAGATCGTCCGCGACGCTGCCGGCGGACCGATCGTGCGCGACACGTTTGTGCCCTCCTGCCTGCGCGTTGGCGCCTCGCCGGTGCTCGTCGAGGGCCTCAAGCGCATCCTCACGCTCGCGGTAGCCAAGCAGAAGATCCTCTCTGACGCGCGTCGTGAGCGCGAAGGCTCGACGGTGGAGTTCGGCGCGGCCGACGTCACGCGCTACCTCCTCGTCAGCGCGATCAACACCTTCATCCCCGTGCTCAACCACGTGATCGACTCGGCGGATCTACCGCCGCGGCAGGTCTACCTGCTGCTCGCCCAGTTCGCCGGCCAACTCTCATCGTTCGCCGTCGACTCGGATCCCACGTCGGTGCCCGCGTTCGTCTACACCGACCTCGGCAACACCTTTGAGGCGATGTTCGCCCGGCTGACCGCGCTCCTTACGTCGACCGTGCGCGAGAACCACATCAGCATCCCGCTCGAGGCGCGCGAGGACGGCCTGCACTTCGGCCAGTTCGACGACGAGCGCGTGCTCAAGGCGACGCAGTTCTTCCTCGCCGTAAAGAGCACCGTCGCCGAAGCACAGGTGGCCGATCAGGTGCCCAAGCTCTCGAAGGTCGCCTCGTGGCAGGACATCGCCCAAATCGTGCAGGCTGCCGCGCCGGGTGTGCCGCTCAGCGTGACCCATCGTCCACCGCCTGAGATTCCGGTGCGTGCGGGCATCGTCTACTTTGCGATCGGCACGGGCGACCGTGCGTGGAACAAGCTGCTCGCCGAGCGCAAGGTGGCCGTCTACCTGCCGCCGCCATTTCTCCCGGCGGAGACCCAGCTCCAGATGCTGGTGATTCCGCTCGTGGAACGCAACGACCGGACCCGCTAGCGCATGGACCCCATCGACGAGATCTCGCGGGACTGCTTCGGCGTCATCATCCAGCTGCGCCACCTCGACGACAACACGCTCGGCCGGCCCGAAGATTTGCACAAGCGCCTCTGCTCGTTCGTCGACGCGATGATCCAGCGCGGCCGCGGGCGCGGCGTGACTCAGGAGGATCTCGGCGACGCCGTCTTCGCGATCGTCGCGCTCGCCGACGAGGTCGTCCTCGCGATGCCGGGCGCGGTGCAGAAGTTCTGGATGTACAACACGCTCCAGCTCCGCTACTTCAATGAGAACGTCGCCGGCGAGACCTTCTTCCAGCGGCTCGACGTGCTCCGCACCCAGCAGCATCGCGGCGCCGTGCTCCGGGTCTATTACCTCTGTCTGCTCTTCGGCTTTCAGGGTCGCTATCGTGTGCGCGGCGGCGACGCCGAACTCGCCACGATCACCGACGGTGTCCACCACGATCTGCTCCGCTACCGGGTGATCACCGAGGAGGTGCTCGCGCCGCACGCCGGCCGGCCCGCCGAGGGACTTCGAGGCGCGACCCGTCGGCTCCCCGTGGTCTGGTTGTCGCTCGCCGTGCTCGGCATGGCGATTCTGGCCAACGTCGTGCTGCAACTCGCCCTGCAAAACGGCGTGGACGACGTCGTTGACCGCATCTCCACCCTGACCGGCCGCGCGAGCTAGCAGCTTGCTCAAGTACATCATCGCGGCGGTCCTGATTGCGCTCACCTGGGGCGCGGTGCTGCTGCTGCGCCTCAAGCTTTGGATCGGCCTGTCGGTCACCGGCGGCATCGTCGCCGTCGTGGTCGTGATCTTCATCGTGCAGCTCATGCGCGCGCGCCGCTCGGCGCAGTCGCTCGAGCGCGCGATTTCGCAGCAGGGAGACGCTCACGCCAAGGTCGTGCGGCCGGATCAAGAGGCCGAAATTCACGCGCTCAAGGGCGAGTTTCTCCGCGCGGTGAGCGCGCTCAAGTCGTCGCGCCTCGGGCGGGGCGGGCTCGACGCGCTCTACGCGCTCCCTTGGTACGTGATCATCGGGCCACCCGGTGCCGGCAAGAGCACGGCGATCCGCAACTCGGGGCTCCAGTTCCCCTATCTCTCCGCGTCGGGCGGCGCGGTGCGGGGCATCGGCGGCACGCGCAACTGCGATTGGTGGCTCACCAACGAGGCGATCCTCCTCGACACCGCCGGCCGCTACACCAGCGACGACGACGACCGCGAAGAGTGGTTCTCATTTCTCGATCTGCTGCGCACCAGCCGGCCGAAAAAGCCGATCGACGGCATCCTCGTCGCGATCAGCATCGCCGACATCGTAAACGGCGACGACGACACAATCTGCGCGCTCGGCCAGCGCATCCGCGAGCGTGTCGACGAGGTCATGGAGCGGGTACAGGTGATCGTCCCGATCTACATCCTGTTCACCAAGTGCGACCTTATCGACGGCTTCGTTGAGATCTTCGGCGACCTCAAGAAACCAGAGCGCGGCCAGATCTGGGGGTTCACGCTGCCACTCGCCGCCTCCGGGCGCCCGCTGGGCGAGGTGTTCCTCGGCTACTTCGATGAGCTGCTCCGCGCCGTGAAGCAGCGCGCTGGCCGTCGCATCGGACAGGAGCGACGGCGCGAGGTGCGAGAGAAGATCTACGAGTTCCCGCAACAGTTCGAGCTGATGCGCGACCAGCTCGCGCGCTTCGTCGATGCGCTGTTCGTGCAGAACATCTATCGCGAGTCGCCCATGCCGCGCGGCGTCTACTTTACCAGCGGCACGCAGGAGGGGCGCCCGATCGACCGGGTCATGGCGGCAATGGCCAAGGCGTTCGGCGTCGCGCCCAAGCTCGCACCGACCGAGCCGGTCACTGAGGCCAAGAGCTACTTTCTGCGCGATGCCTTCCATTACGTGATGTTCCCCGACCGCGGCCTCGCCGGGCATTCGCGGCGCGAGACGACCCGCAGGAACCGACGCAGCCTGCTCGTCGCGGCCGGCGTCACCGCTGTCTCGCTCGTCGTCGCAGCCCTGCCCACCTTTGCGTATGTGCGCAATCGCGAGCTCATCGAATCGACCGAAGCGGTGGTGCGCGCAGTCGCAAAGCACCGCAAGGACGATCTTGGAACCCCGTTCTCCATTGACGAGCTCGAGCCGCTGCGCCGGCGCGTTGCCGAGCTGCGCGACTTCGAGCGCGACGGACCGCCGCTGCGTCTGCGCTACGGCATGTACAGCGGCGATGCACTCGCGCCGCACGTGCGGTGGCTCTACGCCGAGGTCGTCCGGCAGGAGGTGATTTTGCCGATGCTGCAGCAGGGCATCGCAGAGCTGAAGGTGGCGGCCGAAGCCCCGCAGTTTGACAAGCTGCGGACCTACGAGCTCCTGAAAGCGCACCTGCTCTTGACGGCGCCACGCGGCAAGGGCGAGCCGCAGCTCGGCGGCGAGCTCACCAGTTGGCTCGGCGGTCGTATCGCGGAGTCATGGGCCGCGAGCCTCGGCTCAGCTGGCGCAACCGCCGAGGCGCTCGAGGAGCTCCGGGTTCACGCGGGCACCTACCTTGCTCTGCTTGCCGACGACCCGAGGCTCGCCTCGGTGCGCGACGAGCGGCTGGTTCACGACGTGCGGATCGCCCTCGCGAGCACGACGCTCGAGGATTTGGTCGTCGCGCCGATCATCGCCGACCTCGCGCGGGACGGTTACGACGTGAGCCTCGCGAGCATTCTGGGCGCGACGCAGACCACGATCATCACGAAGCGGGTCGTGCGGGGCGCCTTCACGCGGCGAGGGTGGGAAGAGAAGGTCCGCGCGCGCCTCGCCGCCGCCGCAAACGGCAGCGAAGCGTGGGTGCTCGGGCGCGAAGGGGGACGGTCGGTCAAGCCGGCCGAACGGCTCGCTGCGCTCCGCTCACGCTATTTCGAGCTGTACATTCAGGAGTGGCAGGAGTTCCTCGAGTCGCTGAGCGTCAAGCGGAGCACGAGCCAGCTCGAGTCGCTTCAGATCCTGCAGGATCTCACCCGCGGCGTGCCGCCCCCGTATGGGCGACTGTTTCGCGACGTCGCAGCCAACACCAAGATCGAGGACCCTGCGGCTTCGGGGGCTGCCAAGGCCGGCGCAGCGCTTGCGGGCCTCGCATCAAAGGCCAAGCCGCCGGGCGGTCGCGTCGGCGCCGCGGTGCTCACGGCGGCCAGGGGTGCAGGGGCAGGCGACGCTGGCGGAGCGCCCCTCCTCGAGGTTTCGGATGTCGCAGCGGCGTTCGCCGACTTCACCACATTTGGTGTGGCGCCACCTGCGGCAGCGGGCGAGCCGCCACAGCAGGTGGATCTCGACGTCTATCAGGAGCAGCTCGCGTTCTTGCGCGACGGGCTCAAGGCCAAGATCGAGAACCCAGGAGACGCCGCTGAATTCCCGGCACGGCTCGAGGCGGCGCTCACGCGCACCTCGGCACTCGTCGAGGCCCGCGCGCTCGGTTGGCGTCCACGCTTCAAGGCGCTGCTCGAGCCGCCGGTCGACGACTCCGCGAACAGCACGAAGAAGGGCGACGCTCAGCTCACCGCCCTCGGGTGGTGTGAGGAGGTGGTCAAGCCGTTCGACGCCACGCTCAAGGGGCGCTACCCGTTCGCGAAGAACGGCCACGATGCGGCGCTGGCGGATCTGGCCACCTTCTATAAGCCGGGCGGCGTGCTCTGGAAGTTCTACGATGCAAAGCTCGCGGCGCGGGTGCTGCGCGTCGGCAACAGCTTCGAATTTGGCGGCGCCACCGGGCAGGGCTCGGGCTTCCTCGGCGAGCTGCTCACGACGCTGTCGCGCTCGAGCGAAATCAGCACGGTACTATTTCCTCCGGGTGCAGAGGCTCCGCTCGTCGAGTTCGAGGTGCGAATCCGGCCCGCGCCCGGGGTTGCATCGATCGGCTTCGAGGTTGACGGGCAGGTCATCAAAACGCAGAACGAGCCGGATCGTTGGCATCGGTTTCGGTGGCCCGGCGCAGGGACGGCCCACAACGCCGTGATTAAGGTAAAGGGCGCGCAGAACTTGAGTGAGACCATTAGGCAGGATGGCGAGTGGGGGCTCTTCCGCCTGCTCGAGCAGGGACGCGTGCAGGCGCCTGAGAACTCGCGCATGTTCTCGGTCACCTGGACGCTGACCTCACGCGCCAACGTCGAGATCATCATCGACATCAAGCCCACGCGCAGCGAGGCGCCCTTCTTCGGGACCTCGCGACGCGACGGGCGGTTCCTCGCGCCATTCCGCAGCCCGTCCGTCAACCCACCGCACACGATTGCACGGGGCGGCAATTGCTTTGCGCCTCGCGTCGTCTCGCCCCGATGACTGCTCCCGCAGCTCTCAGCCTCGGCCTGTTCGGCAAGATCCCCACGCAGGGCGACTTCGTGCGGGTCAACGGCGCGAGCCCGCTCCTGCTCGCGTTCGACCAATGGCTGCAGGAGGGGCTCGAGTCGATGCGGCGCGCAGACGTCGCGCTGCCGGCACAACCGGCCGGCGTGCTGTTCCGCGCGGCTGGGCTGCGCGAGGTGCTGGCCGGCGTCATCGTGCCGAGCGTAGACAGCGTCGGGCGAATCTTCCCGCTCACCGCATTCGCGCTATTCGACGGCGCAGCGATCGCCGAGCACTATGCGTTGGTCCCCGTCGCGTGCGCGCGCTTCCTCGCGAGCGCGGCTCAGCTCTTGGGCGAGGCGGCCACGCTCACGAGCGGCGAGCTCACCGCACGGCTGACCACGCTCCCCCTCCCCGGCGCACACGACTTCTCCGCTGCCGACGAGTTGGTCCGCAGCACGCTCAACGCGCAGCTTGCCGCCGACCTGCAGCAGCGGCTGTTCCCCGCACCGCCCGAGGGGCGACGCCACTACGCGTTCCGCACCTTCCTGAGCGCGTGCGAACCGGCGCGTGGCCAGGCTGCGCAGAGACCGGGCGTGACGCTCGACTGTCCCGTCGGCTGCGACCTCGACCGAGTGGTCTGGCTCGAGCTCGCCCGGCGCCTGCTCCGCTGGCACGACGCACCACCGACGATGCTCTGGACCGACGGCCTCGCGCCGCGGCTGCTGCTCTCGCTCGGGCCGGCGCCGTCGATGATGCTCCACTATTATGCGCAGCCGAGCCACGGCAGCGCGAAGCTCTGGCCGGTTGCAACCGACCGACCGGAGGCCGCAGAGCAGGCGCGTCGTGCCCTGCGAGCGACCCACCTTGAGGCGATCGACGCGACCGGGCTATCGCTGAACGCGCTCCTCACGGCACTCTCGGGGGCATGACCATGAACGCGGCAGACTACACAGCGCCGATTCCCGGTGCAGATCCGGCGGGCAGCTCGGCACGGTTCGATCCGCGCTACGAACGCACCGTCAACGAGATCACCAAGCTCGATTCGCCCACTGGTGGCGTCATTGACTGGCGACTGGTCGTCGAGCAAGGCGGCGGGCTGCTCAAGAGCACGTCAAAGGACCTGCTCATCGGCGCGCATGTGGCATACGCGCTCTTCGCGCTCCACGGCATCGACGGTCTTGCGACCGGAATGACCACGCTCTCGGGGATCCTCCACGAGTTCTGGCCGGGGCTCTTTCCCGAGCTCAAGCGCATGCGCGCCCGCGTGAACGCGCTGGCCTGGTTTCTCGAGCGCGTGAACCTCTCGCTCGGCACCTTCGAGGTGACGGCGGAGCAGCGCGGCAGCGTCGAGGCGCTCGAGGTCGCTGCCACTCGCCTCGTCGAGGTGGTGCGTGAGCGATTCGGCACCGATGCGCCCGCGCTTCGGCCGCTCACCGACAACATCACGCGGTTGCGCCAGTCGCTGCCCGAGCCCGCTGCGCCAGCGGCCCCCGAACCCGTAAGTCAAGCGCAGACAGCAACCGCGCCCGTTGCGGCGACCCGGCCTACGGTGGCCGCCGCGCCGGCGCTCGCCCTGCCCGATCCACCCTCGCTGGCGTCAGCCGGCGACGCCACCGCGTTTCTGCGCGAGGTCGGCTCGGCGCTCGCGAGTGCGGCCGGCGAGTTGCGCCGCAGCGGTGCGAGCGAGGCGAGTTCGTACCGGATGCTCCGCGTTGGGCTCTGGCTCCCCGTCGCTGCCGCACCACCAGCCGGGCCGGGCGGCAAGACTCAGGTGCCAGCGCCGCCCGCCGCGCTGCGGACCCAGCTCGATCTCATGGCGGCGAACTCGCGCTGGAACGAGCTGCTCGAAGAGGCGGAGTCCGCGCTCAAGCAATACCGCCTCTGGCTCGATCCCCACCGACACTCCGCACAGGCGCTCGCCGCCCTCGGTGCCGCCTTCGCGCCGGCGCGAACCGCCCTCATCGGGGAGCTCGCCGCACTGCTCCGTCGGCTGCCCGCGCTAGTCGAGCTGAGCTTCGGCGACGGCTCGCCGCTCGCGGATCCTCAGACGCGCGCATGGCTCGAGGCCGAGGTGACGTTGGCAGCGAGCGGCGGCGCCGGTGGGGCTGGCGCGTCGACTTCGACCGGCGACGACGAAGAACTCGCGGCACAGGGAGAGGCCAGAAAGCTCCTTGCCGCCGGCAGTGGTGCCGATGCAATCAAGCTCCTCCAGGCGCGAGTAATGGCGGCCCCGTCTGAGCTCGCACGCTTCCGCGCACGCCTCCTCCTCGCGCGCACTTGCCTCGATGTGGGCCAGGCGACCATCGCCCGCGCGCTCTACGATGCGCTCGACCGCGAGATCGAGGCACGCGGGCTCGCGGACTGGGATCCCGCGCTGGTCTCGCGATGCTTGGAGGGCTATCTGCTGTGCGTGCGCGCGCTGCAAAAAACCGGACGAGTTGGCCCCAAAGAGGCGGAGATCCTGTACGATCGCCTCTGCCGTTTGGACTTGGATGCCGCGATGCGGCTGTCGGTCACCTAGTTAAAGGAGGTTTGCCGTGAGCAAGGAAGGTTCAGTCGCGCCCAAGGAACGCGTCAACATCGTCTACAAGCCCGCGACGGGCAACGCCCAGGAGGAGGTCGAGCTTCCGCTCAAGATCCTCATGATGGGTGACTACACCGGTCGTGCAGACGACCGCGCGGTGGAAGACCGGAAGCCGATCAACATCGACAAGGACAACTTCAACGACGTCATGTCGTCGCACAAGCTCAGCGTCACGCTCGGCGTCGCCGACAAGCTGGGCAGCGAACCGGGCGGACAGTTGGCGGTGAAGCTGGCCTTCAACAGCCTCGCGGATTTCTCCCCCGAAGGCGTTGTGAATCAGGTTCCCGAGCTGAAGACGCTGCTCGACCTGCGCACCGCGCTCAATGCGCTCAAGGGGCCCCTCGGCAACGTGCCGGCGTTCCGCAAGAAAATCCAGGCACTGCTTGGAGACGACAACGCGCGCCAGAAGCTGATGGCAGAACTCGGCGTGACCAACGGCAGCTCGAAGCCGGACGCATAGCCGCAACGCCGCAACGCAAGAACGCCGTAGCCACGTAGCCACGTAGCCACGCAGCCACGCCCACCCGGCACTATGACCAGCAAGACGACGAGGGACAAATGAGCACAGAACAGAGAGGCGCAACTGGCGCCGCCGCAGGCACGCAAGACTCATTGCTCGACGAGATCCTCGCCGAGACCAAGCTGAAGCCCACTGACGACGGCTACGATGTGGCCAAGCGCGGCGTGCAGGCGTTCATCAGCGAGATGCTCGCCCCTACGCGCGCCAAGGAGAAGGTCGACAAGGCGATCGTGGACGTCATGATCGCCGAGATCGACAAGCGATTGAGCGCGCAGGTCAACGAGGTGCTGCACCACCCCGACTTCCAGAAACTCGAGTCGGCGTGGCGTGGCCTCAAGTTCCTCGTCGACAAGACCGACTTCCGCGAGAACATCAAGGTCGAGGTGCTGAACGTCTCAAAGGCCGACCTCCTCACCGACTTTGAGGACGCCCCCGAGATCACCAAGTCAGGCCTCTACCGGCTCGCCTACTCGAACGAGTACGGTGTGTTCGGCGGCAAGCCCTACGGCCTGCTGTGCGCCAACTTCGACTTCGGCCCTGGACCGCAGGACATGCTGCTGCTCCAGAAGTGCGCGTCAATCGGTTCGATGACGCACGCGCCGTTCATCAGCAATGCGGGGCCGGAGTTCTTCGGCGAAAAGTCCTTCACCGCACTGCCCAACCTCAAGGATTTGAAGTCACTCTTCGAGGGCCCGCAGTACGCACGCTGGCACTCGTTCCGCGAGAGCGAGGACGCGCGCTCCGTTGGGCTCTGCATGCCGCGCTTCCTGCTGCGTCTGCCGTACGGAGAGAAGACGGTCCCGATCAAGTCGTTCAACTTCAGCGAAGATGTCGTCGGCCAGCACGACAGCTACCTCTGGGGCTATGCCTCCACCGCGCTCGCAACGCGCGTGGCGGACTCGTTCGCCAAGTACCGCTGGTGCCCGAACATCATCGGGCCGCAGGCCGGCGGCGCAGTCGAGAACCTGCCGCTGCACCAATACGAGGCGATGGGCGAGGTTCAGACCAAGATCCCGACCGAGGTCCTCACCACCGAGCGGCGCGAATACGAGCTGTCGGAGGAAGGCTTCATCGGATTGGTGTTCCGCAAGGACACCGACAACGCATGCTTCTTCTCGGCGAACTCGACGCAGAAGCCCAAGACGTTCGGCAACAGCCCCGAGGGGAAGGCGGCTGAGACCAACTACCGCCTCGGGACGCAGCTGCCGTACATGTTCATCATGAATCGGCTCGCGCACTACATGAAGGTGCTGCAGCGCGAGCAGATTGGGTCGTGGAAGGAGCGCGCCGACCTCGAGCGCGAGCTCAATACCTGGATCTCGCAATATGTGGCCGACATGGACGACCCGGCCCCCTCGGTGCGATCGCGCCGCCCACTCAGGAACGCGACCATCAAGGTCGAGGACGTCGAGGGGCAGCCCGGCTGGTATCGCTGCAACATGAAGGTGAAGCCGCACTTCAAGTACATGGGCGCGTCCTTCACCCTGTCGCTCGTGGGAAAACTCGACAAGGAGTAGCGAACCGCGGTTCGCCGCGCGTTCGGGCGCCATGCCTGCTCTGGTGGTGGGGCAATCCTTCGGGCCGTACCGGCTGACGGGTCTCGTCAGCCGGGGCGGCATGGGGGAGGTCTGGCGCGCGACCAAGATCGGCGTGGGGGCGTGGCAAAAAGAGGTGGCCATCAAGGTCATGCTCTCGCCCCCCGCCGAGCACGCCGCCCTGGCCGCGCAGTTCGAGACCGAAGCGCGGATCTCGGCGCTGCTCGACCATCCCAACGTCGTCGGCGTCTTCGCCTTCGGCCTCGAGAACGACTGGCTCTGGATCGAAGAGGAGCACGTCCGCGGTCAGGACCTCGCACGCATCCTTCGACGGACCGGAGGCGGGCTGCCGATTCCGCTCGTCCTCTACATCACGGCCGAACTGCTCAAGGGCCTCGAGTACGCCCTCGATCGCCCCGGCGTCGACGGGCGCCCAATGGGCATCATTCACCGCGACATCAAGCCGAGCAACGTCCTCTGCTCCGACGAGGGGCACGTCAAGATCGCTGATTTCGGAATCGGCAAGATCACCTCCGAGTGCAACCGCACCGTCCTCGGACTGCGCGGCGCGCTCGGCTACATCGCGCCAGAGCAGATCGATGGTCATTCGGCGACACCCAGCTCGGACGTGTTCGGCGTCGGGCTCGTCATGTGGGAGCTGCTGACGGGCAGCTCGCTGTTCGCCGGTCGCACGGACGCCGACATGATTCGCAACACGTTCGCCTGCGTCGTTCCCCCGCTCGCGACGGTCCGCCCCGATGCGCCGCCGCTCGTCGACAAGCTCCTGCGCGCGCTGCTCGGCCGCATGCCTACAGACCGATTCGCACACGCAGGGGGAGCGCTCAACGCGCTGCTGTCCATCTCGTCGGGGATGCTCGGGACGAGTCGCGACCTCAAGGCCTACCTCGCACAGCTCCCGCCGGGGGCGTCTGAGATGGCAACGAATGCGCTACCGCCGGACGCGACGCTGCCCAACCCGCCGTCCTTCGCACCGCCGACACACGGTGCGTCGTTCGCACCGCCGACACACGGTGCGTCGTTCGCACCGCCGACACACGGTGCGTCGTTCGCACCGCCGACACACGGTGCGTCGTTCGCACCACCACTCGCGCCACCACTCGCGCCACCACTCGCGCCACCACTCGCGCCACCACTCGCGCCACCACTCGCGCCACCACTCGCGCCACCGTCGCTCGCGCCACCACTCGCGCCACCGTCGCTCGCGCCACCACTCGCGCCACCGTCGCTCGCGCCACCGTCGCTCGCGCCAC
>SHZB01000077.1 GCA_009692485.1 Myxococcales bacterium | reverse complement strand
TGCGGTAACTGCAATACCGCCTGCGTTGGCGGCCAGGTCTGCTCGGCCGGCATGTGCGCGCTCAGCTGCGTGGGCGGCACCACCAATTGCAGCGGCAAGTGCGTCGATACCAAGCTCGATAATGGCAATTGCGGTAACTGCAATACCGCCTGCGTTGGCGGCAAGGTCTGCTCGGCGGGCTTGTGCGCGCTCGGCTGCGTGGGCGGCACGACCAAGTGCGCGGGCCCCAACAACACCGAGGTGTGCACCCAAACGGCGAGCGACCCCGCCAACTGCGGCATGTGCGGCACGACCTGCGGCGCGGGGCAGGCCTGCGTGGCCGGCGCGTGCAAGCCCTTGGTCCAGTCGCCGCACGCCAAGGCCATCGCCGGCGGCGCCTTCCACACCTGCGCGCTCTTGAGCGACGACACCGTCAAGTGCTGGGGCAACAACGAATACGGCCAACTCGGGCTCGGCGACACGAGCAACCGCGGCGACGGCCCGAACGAGCTGGGGAACGCGCTCCCCGCCGTCCTGCTCGGCACCGGCAAGACCGCCAAGGCCATCGCCGTCGGCGACTACCACACCTGCGCGCTCTTGAGCGACGACACCGTCAAGTGCTGGGGCTACAACTACTTCGGCCAGCTCGGGCTCGGCGACATGAGCTTCCGCGGCATCGCCCCGAACCAGATGGGGGACGCGCTCCCCGCGGTCCCGCTCGGCACCGGCAAGACCGCCAAGGCCATCGGCGCCGGCGTCGACCACACCTGCGCGCTCTTGAACGACGACACCGTCAAGTGCTGGGGTAAAAACTACGACGGCCAGCTCGGGCTCGGCGACATGAGCCACCGCGGCGACGGCCCGAACGAGCTGGGGGACGCGCTCCCCGCGGTCCTGCTCGGCACCGGCAAGACCGCCAAGGCCATCGCCGCCGGCTACTACCACACCTGCGCGCTCTTTAGCGACGACACCGTCAAGTGCTGGGGCAACAACCTCTACGGCCAGCTCGGGCTCGGCGACAAGAGCCCCCGCGGCGACGGCCCGAACGAGATGGGGGACGCGCTCCCCGCGGTCCTGCTGGTGGGGCCGTAGCGCGAGCGGTGCTGCGCGCGGCGGGGCGAGCGTCCCCTCCGCGGTCCTTCGCCGCATCGTGGAGAGGGGCCGCGCAGAGCGCGGCAAGCACCGCGGCCGGGGCCTGCAATCACCGCGGCCGGTGAAGCCCATCGCTGGGGTGCGCGTGGGCCACGCCGCCTGGGTCAGCCGCGCTTGCGTCGCACGCCGATGGAGCGGACAGATCACGTGATCTCGCGAGCGGACAGATCATGTGCTCGCGACACGGAGGTAGCGGCGAAGTTGCCTCGTGCGGTCGGAAAGGCAATCATTGGCGGTCGTAACCGTGATTTGAAGGATGAGCGCGACTGGAAACAACCTGAGCTTCGAGCCGAGCGGGGCGGTGACCTTCGATCTGAAGCGGGGGCGCGTGAACCAGGGCGCGCGGTGCGAGACGTTGCTGGTGCCGGCGGCTGCGCTCCGCGAGCTGTGCGCCGCGGTGGACGCGCGAACGAGGGTGCGCTTCGTCGATGCGATCGGGGGCGCGCTCGGCAGGCGGGTGCGTGAGCGGCTCGCTGCGGCGGTGCCAGCGGACTCCGAGGCGCAGGGCACGATCCTCGATGTGCCCTTCGAGCTCGTCGTCGAGCACCTCGCGGGCGAGCTTGCGCTGATTGGCTGGGGGGTGCTCAAGGTCGAGCGCTGGGGTCGCGCGCTCATCCTCGTCGTGAAGGGCTCGCCGCTCGCGGTGAAGCACGCAGCAGGCGATGCTCGAAGCCAGGCGAAGAACCCGGGCGATGGCGTGATGGCCGCCCTCCTTGGAGCGGCGCTGTCCGAGGCGAGCGGCGATGCCGTGGCGTTGGTCGAGCTCCCGCGCGAGGCCGGTGGCGCGACGAACATGCTCGCGGTGCATGCGGATGCAGCGGCTGGGATTCGAGCGCGACTCGACGCGGGCGAGCCGTGGGCCGCGATGCTCGCGAAGCTCAATGCGAGACTCGACGAAGCCGAGAGCGCGGACGCCGATGGCGAGGATGAGGACGAGGTGAGCTGGTGACGGCGAGCAAGCGGGTCGCGGCTCTCGAGGAGTTGCTCGCGAGAGTCCAACGCAATCGGCAGCGGCCGCGGGAGGGCTCGTCCGCGCTGAGGTCGGCTGACCGAGCGCCGCCGTCGAGCGGGCCAATCACCCAGATCGGCGTGGCACCTGCGTTTCAGGCCGAGAGCGCGTTTGCCAGGGTCGCGGCGTCGAGCGGTGCGCCTGGGGTCTTCGATGCAGAGGTGGCGTTCGCGGCTCCGCGGCGCGCCGGCGACTCGGAAATGGCGCCTCCGCCCGTGCCGGACGATGACGAGTCGGGTGATCGCCTCAGCTGGTCACCGGGCGCTATCGATCTCGGGAGCTTGCCACCGCCGGGGTTCGAGTCGGGGTCGCTGCCGCCCCCTCGACTCGAGCACGACAGCATGCCGCCGCCGATGGCCGCTCTCGACCCGTGGCTACCGCCGGTAGATCTAGAGACCCTGCGACCGCCGGCGCCCGCGACGCCGCGCATGGAGCGGGCGACGGCGATGGTCAAGCCGCAGGCGCTGGAGACGGACGACTCGCCCACGCCTCCGAGTCGCCCGGGGCGAGCACCGGCTCAAGCGACGAGTGCCGCGCGCACGGAGGCCATCGACTCGGAGCCCGCGACGGAGCGGCAGCGAAGCGAGGGCGTGGCAGCGGCGGGGCGAGTCGCCGTCGCAGCGATGGTCCGCCGGCCGGGGACCTTCGGCGCGGTGCTGCAAGAGGCATTGTCGCTCACGCGCTGAATTGAGGGCGCAGCCACTCGACGGGAGCGTCGCGCAGCCAGGTGCGTTGACTTCACGCGCTGACGCGAGGTCGCAGCCACTCGACGGGAGCGTCGCGCAGCCAGGTGCGTTGCCGTCGAACGAGCACGCGCGTGGCCCGCACGATGGCGTCTTCGAGCTCCGCCGGAGGAAGGCGCCCGTCGAGCATGTTCTTGACCTGCGCGTAGCCGACCGAGCCCATCGCTCGCGCCGTGCCGAAACCGCGGAGGACGAGGCTCTCGACCTCGGCGACGAAGCCCGCCTCGAGCCACTCGCGCGTGCGGCGGCGGATGCGGTCATCGAGCTCGGGTCGCTCGCGTGCCACGCCGATGAGGCGCGCCCGGTGTTGCGCGGTCTTGAAAGCGTGCGCTGCGTGCCACTCGCTCTGCGTCTTGCCGCTGAGCGCGAAGACCTCGAGCGCGCGGCTCACGCGCACCAGATCGTTGGGGGCGAGTCGTCGTGCGGACTCGGGATCGACCTGTGCAAGCTCCGCGTGGAGCGATGCCCGGCCCTCGCGGAGGGCACGAGCGTTGTGAGCGTTGCGGACGGCCTCATCGCGTGGCGGCCCTGGCGCGAGGCCGAAGAGCAGCGCCTTCACCCAGAGGTAGGTTCCACCGCACACGATCACGGGCTGGGCACGACTACGAAGCTCCGCAATGACCGCGTTCGCGAGCGCTGCGAAGCTCGCGGCATCGACGTGGTCGAATGGATCTAGCTGGTCGATGAGATGATGTGGTACGCGCGCGCGCGCCGCGTCGCTTGGCTTGCCGGAGCCGAGGTCGAAGGCGCGGTAGATCTGGACGCTGTCCGCGCCGACGATGTGGGCACCGAAGCGCTCGGCGAGCGAGAGCGCAAGGTCCGTCTTGCCGCTCGCGGTGGGACCTACCACGACGAGGAGTTCACCCGGTTCTGGCGGCGCCACGTCCCACCCGGGCTGGCTCGCATCGCTGCCGCTCATGATCGGCCGCCGTTCAAATTCCGCCGCCTCTGCGCGCGGCCCGCTCGTTGCGCGCACGGAGTTCATCGAAGGCCACCGTCTCGAGCACCTCGGGCAGCGCGCGCGGATCGCTCGCTTCGAGCGCGGAGCTCCATAACTCGGCGAGGTCACGCGCCTCGGTTTCGGGGAGCGGTCCGTGGCCTGCTGCGAGTCGCGACATGGCATGCACGACGGTGCTTGGATTTCCGCCGTTCAGCTCCAGCTCATCGAGGCACAGGCTGAAGAGCTGCTCGGGCGCTGCGTCCATGAATACGCGCGCGGTCGTCTGAAGCGTCGCGACCTCGGGGCCGAGCAGCCGCAGCTCGAGGCCGAGGCGCTCGAGCGCATCCGTGAAGCGCTCTGAGAGCATCGCACGCGCCGGCGTCAACGCGATTCGCACCGGAAAAAGCAGCGGTTGCGCGACGAGGTGGCCACGCTGCTCGAACTCCACGCGCGCCGCACCGGAGAGCGTCCGAGCCTCCGCACCGTGCCGACTCACGAACAGAACCCCGCGCGCATCGGTGAGCAGCCAGACACCGTCGTCGAGCTGACCGAGCCAGCGGAAGGCGTGCGCCGAGGTGGCGCGCGGGACCGGCGCGATGTGCGGCTGGCCGTAACGATGTTGCACCGGCTCCGCCTCGTGAAGCTCGTGCGCTTGCGGGCTAGGACTTGGGTAGCGATGCGCTGTCGGTTCGCTTGGCTGCGCGCGCGAAAATTCCCAAGTGCCGCGGTCGCGCTCGGCAGCAGGAAGTCGTGCTTCTCGCGGCTCGAACGCGGTCCGTGGCGTCGTTCGCGCGAAGGTGCGGGCCACGCTCGTGGCGATGACTCCGGCGACCGCGCCCGTCACCGCGGCGGGCTGCGCAAAGCGCACCTCGGCCTTCTGCGGGTGCACGTTGACGTCGACGAGCGCCCCGGAAATCTCGATGAAAACGGCGCCGACCGGGTAGCGGCCTGGCGGCAGCGCATCGCCGAAACCCATGGCCGTCGCGCGTGCGATTCCGCGATCCGAGATCGGGCGGCCATTGACGAAGAGCTTCAGTCCCGTCGCGCCGGGGCGTGCGCGTTCGGGCGCAGCGAGGTAAGCCTCGACGCGGATCGGACCGCGCTCTTCCTTGGCGACGACTGGGCATGGCTCGCCGAGCACGTCGAGGACTCGCGCGGCTCGGTCGCTTGCACGAAGCCAGCGCTTGGCCACGCGACCGTCGCGCACGAGCTCGAGCTGAAGCGATGGATGCGCCAGCGCGACCTCACGCACGACCTCGGTCACGTGCGCGGCCTCGGTCGCGAGGGCACGCAAGAATTTGCGCCGCGCCGGCACGCAGTAGAACAGCTCCGCCACCTCGACGATCGTGCCTCGAGCGCCGCCCCACGGCTCGACCTCCCAGGCGCCGTCCGCTCCGAGCTTCACGCGCGTGCCCTCGTCCTCGGAAGCGTGTCGCGTCATGAGCGTGAATTGACTCACCGACGCGATGCTCGGCAATGCCTCGCCGCGAAATCCGAAGCTGCGGAGGGTCGTGAGATCTTCCACGCCGATGAGCTTGTTGGTTGCGTGGCGTTCGAGGCATGCGCGCGCATCGACGCGGTCCATTCCGATGCCGTCGTCGATCACGCGGACGAGGGCGACGCCGCCGCCTTCGATCTCGACCCGGCAAGCCCGCGCGCCCGCGTCAAGCGCGTTCTCGAGCAGCTCTTTCACGACGCTCGCCGGACGCGCCACGACCTCGCCCGCCGCGATTTGATTGGCGACGTGCTCGGACAGGCGCTCGATGCGGCGTCTTTCGTCGGGTCGTGGAGCGTCCACGGAGGATCCCTAGTACCTCGATTCATTAGAATCGAGGGGTCAATGAACAGCAGTGCCCGAATCAATAGCGGCGTAAATCGAGGGGTAACTCGGTGTCCTCGCCAAATCGGGGACGTCGAGTTCCCACTCCATTTGATGGATTCTGGGTACTAGCCTGGCGTGCCGCCGGACTCGTTACCGAAAATGCGGCAACACGGATCTTGGTGTAGAACCTGCGCGTATTCGCATGACCACGCACCGAAAAAATGCGCCAGCGGGAGCGCCCGTCGGCCCGCCCTCGACCGCCACGCGCGCCCGTGCGGACCTGCACGCGCGCGAGGCTGGGAAGCGCGAGGACGGCGAAGACGACGACGTCGAGGAGGACCGCGGCAGCGCGCAAGCGGGCGAGGCCGAGGAGGGCGAAGACGATTCGGACGAGCCCGGTGGCGTCGGCGAGCCCGGTGGCGACGGTGAGCCCGGTGGCGACGGTGAGTTTGGTGACGCGCACGCGAGCGGTGCGGCTGGCGAGTCGGGCGGGACCGGTGAGTTTGGTGACGCGGACGTGATCGATGCGGCCGGCGAGCTCGGCGATGGCGATCGGGAGTCCTCGGAAGATGACGCGGCGCTCGGCGAAGACGGCGCGGCTGGCGCGGGCTCGCGTCGCACGGGTCGTCGAGGCGCGCGCAGCGAACGGGAGTCGAGCGCCGGCAGCCAATCTGGCGCGATCTCGCTGCGCGATCCGTTTCAGATCTACGTGCGCGAAGTGCAGCGGCATCCGCTCTTGACGGCGGACGAGGAGCGCGAGCTCACGCAGAAATTTCATGCGACTGGCGACCCCGCGATCGCGCGCCGCCTCGTGACCGCGAACCTGCGGCTCGTGATCAAGCTCGCCTTCGAATACCGCCGCGCCTTCCAGAACATGATGGATCTCGTTCAAGAGGGAAACATCGGTCTGATGCAGGCGGTGAGTCGCTTCGATCCGTACCGCGGCGTGAAGCTCTCGAGCTACTCGGCGTGGTGGATTCGCGCGTACATGCTCCGGTTCATCATCAACAACTGGCGGCTCGTGAAGGTCGGCACCACCCAAGCGCAGCGGAAGTTGTTCTTCAACCTCAGCAAGCAGAAGGCGAAGCTCAGCGCGATGGGGATCGAGCCGCGCCCCGACATCATCGCCGAGCGGCTCGGTGTGAAAGAGTCCGAGGTGATCGAGATGGATCGGCGCCTCTCGTCCGGTGAAGCATCTCTCGACGCGCCGGTCGGGGACGCCGAGGGGCGCAGTGTCGCGCGTGTGGAACTCTTGCCGGGGACCGAGGTCCGCGCCGATGACGCGGTCGCGCAACGTGAGCTCGGCGAGCTGTTGAACAAGCATCTCGCCGAGTTTCGAGCGACCTTGACCGGCAAAGATCTGCTCATCTTCGAGCGGCGCCTCGTGGCCGACGAGCCGGAAACATTGCAAGCACTCGGGGACGAGTTTGGCGTATCGCGCGAGCGCGTGCGGCAGCTCGAGGCGCGCATCACCGGCCACCTGCGTGTGTATTTGAAGAGCAAGCTCGGCGATGCGGTGGAGCTCGGCGGGTGACCGAAGAGAGCGAGCCCCGCGGCTGGTTGCGGGTGGTGGCGACGCCGATCGGAAATCTCGAGGACCTCACGCCGCGCGCCGTCCGTGCCTTCACGGAGGCGAGCGTGATCCTCGCCGAGGACACGCGCCGCGCCCGGCAGTTGCTGACGCACCTCGGAATTGCGGGCAAGCGCATCGCCCGGCTCGATGCTCACGCGGAGCGATTCGCGGTGGCGCGCTGGGTCGAGCTCGTTCGGACGGGAGCGCGCATCGCGATGGTGAGCGACGCAGGCACGCCGGGTGTGAGCGATCCGGGCGCAGCCGTCGTGCGAGCGGCGGCGGAGCTCGGGCTCACGGTCGAGTCGATTCCGGGAGCGAGCGCGGTGATCGCGGCGCTTGCGGCCTCCGGCATGCCGGCGGACCGCTTCCGATTTTTTGGGTTCTTGCCCAGGAAGGGAGGCGCGCGGCGCAGCGCGATCGCGGAGCTGCTCGCGACCGAGGAGACGGTGGTCTTCTTCGAGGCGCCGCAGCGAGCCGCGCGCACCCTGGCAGAGCTTGCGTCGCTGGCGCCGGAGCGTGGAGCTTGCGTCGCGCGGGAGCTCACCAAGATGCATGAAGAGCTGGTACGCGGCACGCTCGCGGAGGTCTCTCTGCGGGTCGAGTGGCGGGGCGAGATCACGGTCGTCCTGGGGCCGGCGGTTCGTGAGCACGTGCTCGATGAAGCGGCCATCGAGGCGCGCATCACGGAGCTCTTGGCGGCGGGGCTGCGGTCCAAAGAGGTCGCGCGCACGGTCGCCGCAGAGTTGAGTGTCTCGGCGCGCGAGGTATATAAGATGATGCTTGCCCGCGCTCCGGTAGAGGCCCTATGAGGGCGTCCACAAGCAGGGGTGCTGAAAATGGCAGATCAGGCGGAGGGCGACCGAGCCCTGTCGGTTGAGGAGCGGCTCGATGCGCTTGAGCGGCTCGATGCGCTTGAGCGGCTCGATGCGCTTGAGCGGCTCGATGCGCTTGAGCGGCTCGATGCGCTTGAGCGGATGGGCGCTGGCGCGGAATTTCACGACGTGCTGCTCGCGGGCGGCGTGATGTTGTCCGCCATGCCCGAGCGCGGCGCCGAGCGCGGGCGGGTCTTGCGCGTCGTCGCGGAGGCGCAGCTCGGCCTCGGCCATGCAAGTGCCGCGTTGGAGCCGGCGATTCGAGCCGTCGAGCTGCTCGAGGCGGCCGGTGAAGGTGGCGCAGTTTTTCTCGGCCTCGCGCTCCACACGCAGGCGCTCGTCTTCGCCGAACAGGGAGAGCTCGAACCGGCGATGCCGCTCTTGAGCCGGTCGGTGCGCTTGCTCGAGGCGGCCGGGGCAGAGCACGCCCTCGACGTCTGCTCGGTCCTGCTCACGATGGGCGAAATCAGCGTCGAGGTGAACGAGGCAGAGTCCGGCACCCGGCTCTTCGGCCGCGTCCTCGAGGAGCTGCGTGCGCTCGAGCCAGCCTCGGCGGCGCACGCGCGGAGCCTCAACATCATCACGGGCAAGGCCTTCCTCGGGATGGGTGGCGCGTCTGCGCGACTCGGCCGCGGTGAAGAAGCGCGCGATTACCTCGCCCGCGCGACAGAGTTCTTCGGGTCCTCGTGTGGGGCGCGGGAGCCGCTCTTGCTCGAGTCCCTCGAGCGCATCGCCGGCATCTATCGTCATCTCGGCGATGACCTTGCGGCCGACGCGACAGAGGCAGAGCTCGATGCCGCCCGCGCGACCTTGCTGCCGGTGTCGCGGGCCGCCGTGTCGCAGGCGGCGGGCAGTGCGGCGAACGGCGACGTAGCGGACGACGAGAACTACGACACGCTCGACGAGTCTGACAACTCCGACGGCGGAAAGGGATAGTCCGCGGCGCTTGGCCAATGCCACGGCGCATGGCCTCTTGGTGATCCTTCGGAAAACCCTGTTCGTGGTCCTTCGGAAAACCCTGTTCGTGGTCCTTCGGAAAATCCTAACGGTGGACCTTCGGAAAACCCTATTCGTGGTCCTTCGGCTGACTATTCGTGGTCCTTCGGATAGCAGGGTAGGCCGAGAGACAACTTCCACTCGAGCGCGCTCCCGTCGAGGTTGAAGGTCGGCATTTCGCTTCGGACCGCCGAGTCGAGATCTCCCGATTCAATGAGGGAATCGAGCACGTCCAGATCGATGGGGCGAATGCGCGCGCGCATCGTGACGCGGCTTGGCAAAGGGCCATCGTAGAGGTAGTCGCGCGTCCGGTGGATGTCCTGCCACTCGGGGGAGTTCTTGTCGCTCACGAACGGTGCTGGCAAGAGCTCGCTCGTGAGGCTCGCTAGCTCCCAGAACATGTGAGCCTCTTTGCCATTCACGTCGAAGCCGGTATCCCCAAACCGCCATAGGTTCGGATCGGCGATTTCCGCGACTGGCATGTTGCTCGGGACGACCCCGCTTGCGAACACGACAGCATCGGTGGCGTCGTAGGCGACGACCTCGACGAAGGCGCGGCGATCTTGCGCGGCCCCGCTCGGCCACGAGTGTCCCGCGGCCTGGTTCTCGAGGCGCACGGTGATCGTGGTTTTGCCGGCCTTTTCTACGACGCAGAGCCGCCCCAAGAGCGTCGTGTCGAGCTCTTTCTGGAGCTGCGCACGTTGGGCCTCGCGCTCGGGAAATGGCGTCAGCGCGACGTCGACCCCTACCATCTTGTGGTCGTGCACCTGGCGCAGAAAGACGCCGTCGAACTCCGCCGCCACGTCGTCGCGACCCTTCATGTGGCAGCTGCCGCAGGTGGCGCGCTCATACTCGAGCCCATGGGAAAAGAGCGAGGCCTTCCACTCTGCGAAGGTGCGCTCGAGGTGCAGCTCGTGGGGTGGCGGCGTGACGATGTCATGGCAGGAACCGCAGAGATTGGCGGACTCGATCCGCGTGCGATCGAGCAGCGGCGAGTGCGTGGAGGCGTGCGCCGGATTGTCCACGGGATCGGCGATCGCGCCGCGCATCACGAGGTCATCGCCGAGAACGATGGGCGCATTGTGGGTGCCCTCGACCGCGGTCACGGAGTGGCAAAAAAAGCAGGTCACCCCCTGCGCGAACGCGGGCACCGAATCGAGGTTGAGGCCGTCGGTCGTCAGCCCGAGTCGCACCGCCATGGGCGCATGGCAGTTGACACAGAAGTCGCCGAGCGCGCCCCCCGTCTCGCGCTGTCCGCGCTGATTCATCGCCAAGAACACTGGGTCGAAAGAGGCATACGCGTGCATGCTCCCTGACCACTCGGTGTAGTGCGCAGCGTGGCAGCCCGCGCACGACTCGGGGTCGCGCATCGCCGCAGCGTCGAGTCGCGGCGAGGCGGTGTCGCCGCACGCGACGGCCACGAGTGCGAGCGCTGCGAAGGACAAGGTCGCCCACGCGTGCTTCGCGCTCACTTGGCAGCACCCGCGCGTATCCACGCTGCGATGCTACAGCGCTCCGCCTCGCTGAGCGGACTCCCCGGTGGCATCGCGGACTCGCCCGCAGCCTCGAGGCGCGCCATCAACAATGAGCACGCCGGATCGCCTGCGACCACGCGCCCATCGAGCAACATCGCGTAGGCCCCGTCCTGGTCGTCGAGCGCGAGGCCGCCCTTGTTGCCCGCGCTCGTGTGGCAGGCGGCGCCGCCGATGCCGCAGCTCTTCGACAGGGTGTTGGTGAACACGTTGTCGAAGGTCGGCGCGTAGAGCGGCGTGCAGTCCTCGGGGAGGCTCGCGAGGCAGCTCGTCTCGAGGTCGTCGCCGCAGGCTCCGACGAGCGCGGTCGAGCCGATGATCGCGAGCACTCCACACAACCGAGTGAGCACTCCCACCAACCCAGCGACCCGCACAACGGCGCTCCTCATCGTGACGGAACTCAGCCTTTGAAGAGCCTCAGCCTTCGAAGAGCCTCAGCCTTCGAAGAGCCTCAGCCTTCGAAGAGAAAGCCGAACTCGACCTCGTCCTCGACCGTGTCGTTCTTCATCACCTTGAGCTTGATTGTCCAGATCCCGGGCATGAACAGCCCCATCGTGCCGAGGGTGTAGGTCCCCGCGCCGGCGGCAGGTGCGCCGTCGAACGACGAAGGGTTGGTGCCGTGCCCGTGGGCCGCCATCCACGGGACCGCGACGAGGCTCGCGCCGCCGACTGGCATGGCCTTCGTGTCCAGCAGCTGGACTGTCCACACAAATTCGCCAGTATATTTCGGAATCGGGTCGCTCTCGACCAGCTTGAAGGTGTAGAGGCCGTGGATACCGTGTTTTTCGAGCCCGGCGAGGTAGGTGTCGGGCCACGGTGCCTCGCCTCCCGCGCCGACGGTGTTGCCAGCGCCGCCCGAGCCGACCGTGCCAACGGTGGCGCTCCCCACCGTGCCGCTCCCCGCTCCGCCGCTCCCGGTCGCCGCGTGGGATCCCGTGTGCGAAGTCTCTTGTTCATGCGGTGCGCACGCGGCGAGAAGCGCGAACGATGAGGCGATGAGAGCAAGCAAGCAAGACGATGAGCGCATGGTGTTCTTTCGGGGACCAGAACGAGCGAATAGGCGAGCGGCCAATTGTGCGCGCGAAGGCACATACGCGGCGCGCAGCGCGTCGGTTACCAGTGTAGGCCGCGGGGCCCTTAGCACGCCGCCGGCGCCGTGGCAAAAACAGGCAGGCCAGTGTCGTTGAGCTTCGGGGGCACGCCGAGCCTGCGCCGAAATGGCGACTCGGATTGTGAGCAGGGAACCAGGTCCGAGCTCTCAGATCGCTCCGACGCCAGGCGTGCCGGGCGCTATGCAAATCGACCCGTCCTTCGCCATGTTCTTGCAACGCGCGAGCGCTTCGGCGCGTCCGGCCTCGTCGTTGGCCCGGGCACGCAGCACCGCCAACGCTCGGTAGCCCTCGGCGGTCGTCAGCACGTCTCGCTTGGCGAGATCTTCGAGCAGCTCTTTCGCGCCGTCTTTCTTGTCGGGCAGCAAGGCCATGGCTTCGCCCAGCCCGCTCGCGAGCATGGCGTCGTCTTTCGACTTCTCGCGCAGCGCGGTGAACGCGACTACGGCCCACTCGATGTTTGCCGTGCGGGCGCTTTCTTCGCCGCCGAGAAACGACGCGTGAAGCTCCGCTGGCAGCTCTTGGCTGAGCGCGGTGAGATCGCCGGCGGTACGCGTGATGGCGACCGCGAGCACGAGCATCGAGCGGTTGATGATGACGTCCGCCTGTGCCGACTTGTAATTCTTGACGTGGGGGATCATCCGAATCACCGAAGCGGCCGCATCGTGGTGCTTGCCCGCTGCGAGAGACTTCTCGGCCCGGTCGATGCCCGCGACGCGGTGATCGATGACGAACTCGGGCCACCAGCCACCGCCGCACGCCGTCACCGAGCCGAACGGAATGCCTATGGTTGTGACGACCGCGAAGCTCGCGCCCAGTACGGCGAGGCCGCTTGCGACCGCGGCGGTGACGATGCGACGCCGAGACCAGAAAGACTTCGTTTGGTTCATGGTGACTCAAGGCTAGGCGCGATGATGCGTCGAAGATACCGAACTTGTGGCTGGCATGATTTGAAAGACAACCCCGAGCCGCGGAACAAGGATGTTCCGGGATCGTAACGAGGAGACAACGGAATGCGGGTCGTGTCGTGGAACGTCAATGGGTTGCGCGCCTGTGCCAACAAGGGATTCCTTCAGTGGCTTGGCACTTCGCGAGCGGACATCGTCGGTGTGCAGGAGGTGCGCGCGCGGGTAGAAGATCTCCCGGAAGGTGTGCGCCAACCTCGCGGGTGGAACTCCACCTTCGTCGCCGGAGTGCGTCGCGGCTACAGCGGTGTTGGACTCTTTTCGCGCGAGCCGCCCGATAAAGTGGACACTTCGCTGGGCGTTAGGAGGTTTGACGACGAAGCCAGGGTCCAGCTTGCACGCTTCGGAAAGCTCCTGGTGGCGAATGTCTACTTTCCGAATGGACATGGCAAGGACCGCGACAACAGCAGAGTCCCTTACAAGCTCAGCTTCTATCGGCGGCTCTTCAAGCTCCTCGCGTGCGAGACTTCGCTGGGCGGGCGCGTCATCGTGATGGGCGATTTCAACACCGCCCACCGGGAGATCGATTTGGCGCGTCCGAAGGAGAACGTCGATAACAGCGGATTTCGACCGGAAGAGCGCCGCGAGCTCGACCGCTGGCTGAAGCTGGGCTGGGTAGACACGTTTCGCCACTTCGAGACTCGAGCGGGCCACTACAGCTGGTGGAGCAATCGCGCCGGCTCGAGGGAGCGCAACGTGGGATGGCGAATCGACTATGTGCTCGCCTCGGCGGCGGCCCTGCCATTCGTGCGCGGGGCATTCATCAGCCCTAAAGTCATGGGGTCCGACCACTGCCCGGTGGGTATCGACGTCGACGACGCGATCGTCGAGTGAGCGCCGCGTAGAGCGCCCGCTATTGGCAACTTCGCGTGGGTTGTCGAGCGCCGTGCAAGGCGCCCGCTATTGGCAACTTCGCGTGGGCTTATCCGCGGAGCGCGGCGAACTCGGTCGCGTCGTGGGCCGAGAATACGCGGACGCGGTCGCCTCCGTCGCGTTTGAGGTCCCTGAGGCGTTGCTGGTTGTGGCGGCGCTGCGGGTCGTCGACGCTCATCGCGCGCTGAAACAGGGCGAGGGCAGGAGGGCAGCTCGGCGGGGTCTCGAGCTCGTGGCGGCTGAAGTAGGCGTCGCCGGCGTGGACGAGGTGGCCGGCGGCGGTGGCGATCGCGACGACGGCGTGTCCGCGCGTATGGCCGTGCGCGGGCAAGAGCAAGACCTCGGGCTCGACGATGGCGCGCACCAGCTCGAAGCCGAGGAATCGCTCGCCTTTGGCGCTGTCGTGCAGGCGAAACTGCGGGCGATGGGCCCACTGCTCGGGCCGGTAGCGTTCGCGCTCGTTGCGGGTCACGCGGTTCATCGCGGCCTCGTGCTCGGCGCGGAGGACGTGCACCGTGGCGGCGGGAAAGTCACCGAGACCGCCGGCGTGGTCGAGGTCGAGGTGGGTGACCACGATGTGGCGCACGTCGCTTGCCGCGTAGCCGAGCGCCTCGAGCTGACGGATCGCGGTACACGCGGGATCGAGCACCGGAGCTGCGGCGGCCAAGAATCCGCGGCCGAGGCGACGCTGGGGCTCACGGATGTCGGCGAGCCCGATGCCGGAGTCGACGAGGACGAGGCCATCGCTCGACTCGACACAGACGACGTGCGCCACCATCCGTCCGCGGCCAAAGAGGGAACCCGTGCCGTGGACGAGCCGCTCGCTCATCGGCCGCATGGGACAACAGTCGAGGTGGTGGATCTTTGGCGACATGAGCTCGGAGTGGTGGGACAAGGGGCGCGCTAGTTGCTAGTTGCTTCTCGCTAGTTGCTAGTTGCTTCTCGCTAGTCGCTAGTTGCTAGTCGCTAGTCGCTAGTCGCTAGTCGCTAGTCGCTAGTCGCTAGTCGCTAGTCGCTAGTTGCTAGTCGCTAGTCGCTAGTTGCTAGTTGCTAGTCGCTAGTCGCTAGTCGCTAGTTGCTAGTTGCTCGTCGCTAGTTGCTAGTTGCTAGTTGCTAGTTGCTAGTTGCTGGCCTGCGAGCCTTGCTGGCAATTCGGGTTATTTGCGGCCCTTTTTGCGGGCGTCCTTTTGGCGTCGGCGGGCGGCCTTCTTGGCGTTGCGTTCCTGGGGGCTCTCGACGCGCTTCGGGTCGCCAGCGCCTGCGCCTCCGGGCATTCCGCCCATGCCGCCCATGCCGGGCATTCCGCCCATGCCTGGAAATCCGCCCATGCCTGGCATTCCCATTCCGCCCATACCGGGCATTCCCATGCCGCCCATGCCTGGAAATCCGCCCATGCCTGGCATTCCCATACCGCCCATGCCTGGAAATCCGGGCATTCCGCCCATTCCGCCCATACCGGGCATACCGGGCATACCGGGCATTCCGCCGCCGCCCTGTTTCTGCATCATCTTGCGCATCTTGCGCATGCTGGCGATCCCCTTCATGCCTGGGATCTTGCCGAGCATGCCGAGGTCTTGGCCCATCGAGCCCATCATCTGCTTCATGAACAAGAACTGTTGGATGAGCGCCGCGACTTGTTGCTCGGTCGTGCCGGAACCCTTCGCGACGCGCTTCGAGCGCCCAGGCTCGCGCACGATGAGGTAGGCGTCCTCGCGCTCGCTCGAGGTCATCGACTGGATGATCGCGCGGATGCGGACGAGCTCTTTGTCGTCGAGGTTGATGTTGTCGGGCAGGCCGCCGGGAATGAGCCCGCCGAGCGGCAGTTTGTCGACGAGGTCTTTCAAGGACCCCATCTGCTGAATCATCGAGATCTGCTCGAGGAAATCGTCGAGCGTGAACTGCCCGGACATCATCCGCGCCGCGTCCTTTTCGACCTTTTTTTCGTCGGCGACGCGCTCGAAATCTTGCATCAGGCCGACGACGTCGCCCATGCCGAGGATGCGGCTGGCCATGCCCTCGGCACGGAAGCGCTCGAACTTGTCGGTGCTCTCGCCGATGCCCGCGTAGAGGATGGGGGCGAGGGTGACGTGCTTGACGCTGAGCGCTGCACCGCCGCGCGCGTCGCCGTCGAGTTTCGTGAGGATGACGCCGGTGATCGTGAGTCGCTCGTGGAAGTTCTTGGCGGTGCGGACGGCGTCCTGGCCGATCATGGCATCGACCACGAGGAAGATGTTGTCGGGGCTGATGGCTTGCTTCACCTGCGCGAGCTCGCTCATCAGCTCTTCGTCGATCGAGAGCCGGCCGGCGGTGTCGTAGATGATGACGTCGCGTCCCGTGCGCTTTGCCTCGGCTTCGGCGGCGGCGCAGATTTCTACCGGGGATTTACCGGGGAGATTGAAGACCGGGATCGACAGCTGCGCGCCGAGGATCGTGAGCTGCTCGACCGCGGCAGGGCGCTGCATGTCCGCGGCGACGAGGAGCGGCTTCTTTCCTTCCGTCTCGGCCAAGAGGCGTGCGAGCTTGGCGGAGGTCGTCGTCTTGCCGGAGCCCTGGAGGCCGATCATCACGATCTTGGTCGGGCCGCGCGCCGCCCAGGTGACGGGCTCGCCGTCGAAGCGCATCAGCTCGAGCAGCTCGTCGTGGCAGATCTTGACGAAGCGGTCCGAGGCGCTGACCTCGTGCATGCGGCCCTCGTGTTTGACGCGGGTCTCGAGCGTCTGGCCGACCGCCTTCGCCTTGATGCGCGCGAGGAAGGCCTTTGCCACGCCGAGCTCGACGTCCGCCTCGAGCAGACTCAGACGCACCTCGCGGAGCGCCGCGTCGACGTTGACCTCGGTGAGCTCCGTCAGCCCGGCGAGGCGGTTCTTCGCTTGCCGGAATCCCTTGGCGATCGTTTCAAACATGGCGGGGCCGGCTCATAGCACGAGCCCGGCAACGAGGCGCGTCGAGCCCGAGCCGTGGTCGCGCCTGCTCGCTCGGGGGTGGCCGCGAGCCGTGCACACGCCGGTTCGCCAGGGGTGGCTCAAGCCAGCGTCAGGACGCTTCGCTCGGCGGTGGCGGCCCGAGCTGGATGCGCTCACCGACGTAGGAGCCCACGAGCGCGAACAGGACGCCGATGAGCGCCATGATCACGTACATGAAGATCGGCATCGTGCGCACGGTCTGGCCCGGTCCGAGAAGGCCGAAGAGGCCATTGTAGAGGAAAAAAACCGTCGGCATCGCGACGGCCATCGCGGCGACGACGGGCTCCACGAAGGTCTTTCCGGGGGAGATGAGGCCCACGAGCATGCCGCCGACGCACCACACCGGAATGGTGAACGTCATGCCGTAGTAGCCCTCAAGATCGATCGCCGAGATCACGCGCGGCGCTGCGACGAGGACCGCCGCGGTCAAGACCAACTGCACCACGAGCGAGATGCTAAGCCACGCGACGCTGAAGCCCTCTTGTTGATAGCGGCGTGTGCGATCGCGCTGCTCGTCCTCGATGACCTTGAGCGCTTCAATGACCGCCCCGCAGGAGGCGCAGCGCTTCACTTCCGCAGCATTTTTCGCCCCGCAGGTCGGGCAGTTCAGCATCTTTGAAGGTTTCTCGGCCATGGCGCCGCAAGGCTAGAGAAGGACCAAGCCGCAGGCAAGAACTGCGGGCAGAACTGCGGGCAAGAACTGCGGGCAGAACTGCGGGCAAGAACTGCGGGCGGAACGGCACGGAGAACCGCGGGGAAGAACTGCGGGCAGCCCGGATCGACGGCGCGGCTTGGATGCTCGGGCCAGTCAGGCGTCGAGGCGCAGCAGCAAGGCTTGGAGGCTTGTGGCGGTGCCGCGGATCGTGGCTCGCAGGCCGGTCTTCGCGTCGCCGGTGGCGGTCAGCTCGGGCGTGTCGTAGAGGCGCCGGCCGAGCGCCTCGAGCTGGGGCTGGGCGGCGAGGAAAGACGCGGGCGTGTTGGGCGCACGAAGCCTGTCGTCGCAGCCTACGCAGAACTCCGTCGGTGCGAACAAGAGCGTGTGGTTCGGCGCGGATGCGACCGGTGCGGCCAGCGTTTCTTCGAGCGCGATCGCGGCGCGGAGGACCCAGCGCAGCGCACCGGCGACGGCGAGCCCAACGGGTTCTGGGGTGCCGCGACGCCGACGGAAGGCGAGCCCGATGCGGCCTGCCTCGCGCACCAAGCCCACGTAGGCCGCGTCGGTGACGAGCAGCACGATCGGGCCATCGACGATGTGGCTGTAGTCGACGACGTCGATGGGCACGAGCTCGGCGAAGCGGTCTTCTTGGATCCAGCGGTGAAAGACGGCGAGCGCAGCCTCGGTGGCGAACGCATGCTCCCGCAGGAAGAGCTGCGCGGTCGGTTGAACGATTTGCATCGTCATCGCGCCGGCGCCGCCGCGGCGTCCACCATGCGTCCGTAACACGCGTGTGCGGCCTCGATGAAGAGCTGCGCTTCTTCGATGCGTTGGCGCGCGAGCTCTGCCGTCGGCGCTGGGCTCGGCGTCTCGTGCGCGAGAAAAAGATAGGCGGCGAACTTTCCTCCCGCGAAGGGATCGAAGAAGAGCTTCGTGTCGTAGAAGTTGGCGCGA
>SHZB01000076.1 GCA_009692485.1 Myxococcales bacterium | reverse complement strand
CCTCGTGCACTCGAGCATCGGTTTCTCGGTTCGGCACATGATGGTGTCCAAGGTGCGCGGGGTCTTCAAGAAGTGGGAGGGCACGCTCGCGTTTGATGAAGAGACGCCGGGCAGCTCGTCGGTCGAGGTGAAGATCGACGCGGGCAGCATCGACACCCACGAAGCGCAGCGCGACGGACACCTTGGCTCGGCCGATTTCCTGGACGTAGCGCAGTATCCGGAGATCCTCTTCAAGAGCTCGGCGTTCACCGCGGCGGGCGCGGGCCAGTACAAAGTCACAGGTGAGCTGACGCTGCACGGCGTGACCCTCCCGCTCACGCTCGACGTCGAGTACGCGGGGCGCGCCAAGCACCCACACTTCGGGGAGCGCGCGGGCTTCTCCGCGAAGGGTTCGCTCGACCGCAAGGACTTCGGGCTGGGATGGAACAGCGCGCTCGACACCGGCGGCGTCCTCGTGGGTGACACGGTGGAGATTTCGCTCGAGATCGAGCTCGTGAAGCCCGCGGCTTGAGCTTCGATAGCGGCTCGCCGTGAGCTTCGAGCGCGGCTCGCCGTGGCGATGACCCGCGGGTCAGATCGCGGCTTGGCTTTGGCGATGACCCGCGGGTCAGATCGCGGCGAGGGCGGCGGCGGGATCGATCTTGCCGGCGCGACGGGCGGGTCCGAATGCGCCCAACAAGGCGAAGAGCGCGGCGAACGCGAGCCCTCCGGCGAGCAGACTCAGATCGAACGCGAAGAAGGTGTCGGGCTTGAACGGGAAGTCCGGCAAGCGCTTTGCCGCCAAGGAATCGGTGCCGAGGGCGAGCAGCCGGGCGACGATGACCCCGACCGCGCCGCCGGCGACGCCGACCGTGAGCGCGAGCGCGAGCATCCAGCCGACCATGTCACCAGGGGTCGCACCAAGCGCGCGATAGAGGGCGATCTCGCGCTGCCGATCGCTCACGAGCACGCGGAACGTGTAGGCAATGTTCGACGCCGACACGAGCAGGATGATCCCGGCGACGAGCGCGAGGAGGGCCATCACGCCCGAGAGCAGCACGCTCACATCCCGCGCGCGCGTGTCCTTCGGCGTGAGCCCCAGCGACTGGCCGAGCGCGATGACGCGGCTGGTATTTTCTTTGTCGCGCACCTTGACGAGCACGCTCGAATATTTGCGTGCGGCGGCCTCGCCCGAGTACTCGCGGTTGAGTCGCCGCACCGTCTCGAGCGGCAGCGTGATGCCGATGTCGATGGCGCGCTTGCTGACGCCGACGACGCGCGCGTGAATGTGTCGCGGCTTGCCGATGCGCGAGCGCCCCAGGAGCGACTCGCCGATCCACAGCTTGAAGGTGATCCCCTGCGCGTGCTTGATCATCGTCTCGCCGACGGGCGGCAGATGATGCGCGGGCGCGATGGTTTTGTCGAAGAGCTCGATCAGGTAGCGACTCACCAGCACCGGCACCGGCTCGACGCAGACGCCGTCGCCATCCGCCGGCCCCTCGCAGTACTGAGGCGCCGCGCACTCGGTCGTGAGAATGCACTTTTTGCCAGGGAATTGCAGCGGATCGACGAAGGCGTGGCTGCCCTTGAGGTCGCCATTCACCAGCGCCGGATCGACCCCGTCGGCGATCATCTCGCTCGTGCCGACCTCTTTGCCGAAGAGCTCTTTGCCGCCGCGCGCCGTGGCCGGAAATGAGAAACGCAGCTTGGGGTACACGCCCTCGACGTCCGGCGATGCACGCAGCTTTTGGACCGCGGCATCGTCGATGCCGGGCGGCTCGGAGCCGAGACCGAGCAAGCCACCGATGATGCCCGGATCTTCCGTCTTCGGCGGCTCGAGCTCGAGCTGATCGATCGGGAACACCTCACCGAGCAAGACCGCGCGCACGCCGAGCCCGAGCGCGAGAAAGAACACCAGCGCCGCGGTGCCGGCGGCGATCCCGAAGCCGCTGGTGACGAGCGCCCCGCGGGCCCGCACGAGATCGCGCCGCACCAGCGTTGCCAAGGTCGCCGCGCTCACGACGCCACCTCCGAATCGAGCTTGCCCGCCATCACAGTGCGATCTCCGACTCGAGCTTGCCCGCCATCACAGTGCGATCTCCGACTCGAGCTTGCCCGCGCGCATCCGTACGATTCGACCCGCGGCCGAGGCGAGCGACTCTTCGTGGGTGACGGCGACGATGGTGAGCTTCGTGGTCTGGTGAAGCTCGCGGAAGATGCCGACGATCTGCTCGCCGGTCGCGACGTCGAGGTTGCCGGTCGGCTCGTCGCAGAGCAAGAGCTCGGGCTCCATCAGCATCGCCCGCGCGATCGCGACGCGCTGCCGTTCACCGCCCGAGAGCTCCGCGGGATAAGAGCCGCCGCGCCCGCCGAGCCCCAGCTGATCGAGCAGCTCACCGGCACGACGGACGCGCAAGGCTCGCAGGGCCGCGTCGACGTGGCCGCGTTCGAAGAGGGTCGGTGCGAGCACGTTGTCTTGCGCGCTAAGGTGTCCGAGCAGGTGAAACGCCTGGAAAACGAAGCCAATTCGCGATCCGCGCAGGGCCGCGAGCTCGACCTCGCTCATCGCGCGAAGCTCGCGACCGAAGAGCGCGACCTCACCCTCGAAGGAGCGATCGAGCCCGCCCAAGATCGCGAGCAGCGTGCTCTTGCCACAGCCGCTTGGGCCGACGACAGCGACGAACTCGCCCCGCCCGACCGTGAGCGACACGCCCTCGAGGGCCGCGCGCCCGCCGTTCGCGAAGCTCTTTCGAAGGCCGCTCGCGACGACGCACGCCTCGCTGGGTGACTCGCCGGTCATCGCGCGCCGTATAGCGCATTCGCTCGGTCGATCGCGGCGATGAGTTCGGGCGGCGCTTGCACCAGCTCGATGAGCACGCCACCTCCGCCGACGGGAGCCTCGTCCGCGCCCTTCGGATGGATGAAGCAGACGTCGTGACCGGCGGCACCTTTTCGGACACCGCCAGGCGTGAAGCGAACTCCGCGCTCGCTGAGCCACGCGACGGCCGCGGCGAGGTCGTCGATCCACAGGCCGATGTGGTTCAGCGCCGGCTCGTGCACGCGCGGCCGACCCGCGAAATCGAGCGGCTGCATGAGATCGACCTCGACCCTGCCCGTGCCCTGCCCGCACTCGAGGATGTCTTCGGTGACGTTCTCGCGCACGCTCTCGAACTCACCGACGCGCGCCAAGCCGAGCAGCTCGCACCAGAGCCGTCGCATCACCGCGCGATCCGTGCCGCCGACCGCGATCTGTTGCACGCCCAGCACGCGAAATGGTCGCGCGCTTGGAGTCGTGGCAGCGACGCTCGGAGTCGTGGCAGCGACGCTCGGAGTCGTGGCAGGGTCGCTCGGAGTCGTGGCAGGGACGCTCGGAGTCGTGGCAGGGACGCTCAGAGCCGTGGCCCCGCGGCACGCACCGCTTCGCTGGCAGCGCTTGCGTAGATGGCGAAGTTTTTGTGAAAGAGGCCCGCGAGCTTGTGCGCGGCATGGTCGTACGCGGCGGCGTCCTTCCAGGTGGCGCGCGGGGTGAGGATGCCATCGGGAACGCCCGGGCAACGCCTGGGGATCGCCACGCCGAAGATCGGATCGGTCGTGGTCTCGATCTGCGCGAGCTCGCCCGAGTGGATTGCGTCGATGATGGCGCGCGTGTACGCGAGCTTCATGCGCGCGCCGGTGCCGTAAGCGCCGCCCGACCAGCCCGTATTCACGAGCCACGTGTCGGCGCCGTGAGCGCGAATTTTCTGCGCCAAGAGCTCCGCGTATTTGGTCGGGTGCCACACGAGAAAGGGTCCGCTGAAGCACGGCGAGAAGGTCGCCTCGGGCTCGCTGACGCCGACCTCGGTGCCCGCCACCTTGGCGGTGTAGCCGCTGATGAAGTGGTACATCGCCTGCTCTGGCGTGAGCTTGCTGACCGGCGGCAGCACGCCGAAAGCGTCGCAGGTGAGGAAGATGACGTGCTTGGGGTGCGCGCCGACGCAGGGCAGCTTCGCGTTCGCGATGTGCTCGATCGGGTAGCTCCCGCGCGTGTTCGTCGTGATGCTCACGTCGCGGTAGTCGACCTCGTGGGTGGCAGCGTCGATGACGACGTTTTCGAGCACGGCGCCGAAGCGAAGCGCGCCGTAAATGTCGGGCTCGGCCTCGCCCGAAAGATCGATGACCTTCGCGTAGCAGCCGCCCTCGATGTTGAAGATCCCGTCGTCGCTCCAGCCGTGCTCGTCGTCGCCGATGAGCTGCCGCTTCGGATCGGCGCTGAGCGTGGTCTTGCCGGTGCCGCTCAAGCCGAAGAGGATAGAGCTGTCACCTGCGCTGCCCTCTGTCGCCGAGCAGTGCATCGAGAGCACGCCGCGCGCGGGCATCAGATAGTGCATGATCGTGAAGACGCCCTTCTTCATCTCGCCGGCGTACTCGGTACCGAGGATCACGAACTCGCGCGCCGCGAAGTTCACATCGACGCTGGTCGACGAGGTCATCCCGCTCGTGAAGCGATTGGCCGGGAATGCGCCGCCGTTGAAGACGACGTAGTCCGGCTCGCCGAAGTCCGCGAGTTGCTCGGCCGTGGGCCGAATCAGCATGTTGCGCATGAAGAGCGCGTGGTAGGCGCGGGCGCAGATGACGCGGACCTTGATGCGGTGCTTGGGGTCCCAGCCGGCGTAGCCGTCGACGCAGTAGAGAGACTCGCGCGTGTTGAGGTAGTCGATCGCGCGCTCGCGGTTGATCTGAAACGTGTGCTCTTCGAGCTTGATGTTGACGTTGCCCCACCAGATATTTTCGCTGGTTGTGGGCTCGTCGACCACGCGCTTGTCCTTCGGGCTGCGGCCGGTCTTTGCCCCGCTCATCGCGACGAGGGCACCGGTCGCGCTGATGGCCGTGCCGCGCTCGTGCCGGAGCGCCGCCTCGTAGAGCACCGCCGGCGAGGCGTTGCGAACGATGTGGGTGACGTGAATGCCGTGCTTCGTGAGTTCGAATTCGCCCATGATCATCGCCTCGCAGCTGCCCGAACGCCCGCGTTCTCGCCCCGGGCCATGGACTTTGTCCAACTCCCGAGCGGCGGCAAGTCTGCCGAGGTGCAGATGGAGGCGAACGCGCGAATCCGCGTCGAGAGAGGAGCCCGCTCCGCTCCGGAGGAAACAGTTGCCCGCTGCGGCCGGCTACGCAGCCTTCGGGCGCTTGTCGAGCGCGTTCCGCATCACGCGCCGGCGGCGACGAAGCTGCATCATCTCGACGACGAGCGCGAAGGCCATCGACGAGTAGACGTAGCCCTTGCTGACGTGCTGGCCGAAGCCCTCGGCGACGAGCAAGACGCCGATGAGCATGAGGAACGACAGCGCCAAGATCTGCATCGACGGGTTGCGGTTCACGAACTCGCCCACGGATTTTGCGAACAACATCATCACGAGCACCGCGATGATCATCGCCGTCGACATCACCCATATTTGGTCGGCGATGCCGACCGCGGTGATCACCGAGTCGAGCGAGAAGACGATGTCGATGAGCATGATCTGAAGGACGATGCCCTTCATGTTTGCCTTGGCCCGGACGGCTTGATCTTCAACCTCGCCCGCACCCCCTGCGCCGACACGCTCGACCTTCTCGAAGATCTCGTGACTCGCCTTGTAGACGAGGAAGCCGCCGCCCAAGATGAGGATGAGGTCGCGCCCCGAGAGCGATTGCCCGAGGAAGCGAAACAGCTCTGCGTTCATGCCCATCAGCCACGAGAGCGTCAGCAAAAGGCCGAGCCGCGTGATGAGCGCCGCACCGAGGCCGATGCGGTACGCCGCCTTCTGTTTGTCGTCGGGCAGGCGCGCGACCATGATCGCGATGAAGACGATGTTGTCGATGCCGAGGACGATCTCGAGGCCGGTAAGCGCCGCGAGGCTCGCCAGGGTCGCGGGGTTCACAAGCTCTTCAAACATCGTTGTCCGCTTTCGAGACGCTTCATCGCACGACTGACCCGCGGGTCATTCATCAATTCCTTCGGCGAACCAGCGCTCCGCGGAGCCGCGAAGCTCGGGGTCGAGGAGCACCTCGGCGGCGGTGCGCGCCATGGCCTTCGCAGCGACCAACATCGAGGCGATGCCGCGGTCGCTCGACGCGCAGGCCATGAACGCGCGCTCGTGGCACATCGTCTCGCCGCGCTCGCAGATCGCGAGCCAGGGGTGGATCGAAGGGACGGCGTAAGAGACGTCGCCCATGTCCGTGCTGCCGGTGCCGACGCTGGGGTCGGTCATCATCGGCGCGCGGCCGAGCAGCCGCAGATGCTCTGCGAAGCGCTCGGCGAGCGGTCGGTTGTTGCGCATGTTGCGGTAGCCCTGATTGGCCACGATCGCGACCTCCACGCCGGAGGCGAGAGCCGCGCCGCGCGCACAGCGTTCGACGATGGCCTTGACGCGCTCGAGCTCGCTCAGGCTCCGCGCGCGGACGCTGAATTGGCACACGGCCCGCTCGGGGATGACGTTGACAGCGTCGCCCCCGTGCTTGATGAAGCCGTGTACGCGCACGCCATCGCGAAAATGCACGCGCTGGCCATCGACGAGGCGAAAGGTGTCCATGCACGCGGTGAGCGCGCTCGAGCCTTCGTGGGGTGCTACGGCCGCATGCGCGGGGCGGCCGCGGAAGGTGAGATCGAGCCAGTAGGTCGCGAGCGTCGGATGCATCACGACGTCGCGATCGAAGGGGTGGTACATCATCGCGGCGTCGACGCCCTCGAATGCGCCAGCCTCGAGCAGCCGGATCTTTCCGCCGCCGCCTTCTTCTGCGGGCGTGCCGATGAGCGCGACGACGCCGCCGAGCCGGGGCGCGACGCTCGCGAGCGCGAGATAGGCGCCGACCGCACCGGCCGCGATGAGGTTGTGACCGCACGCGTGGCCAAGCTCGGGCAGCGCGTCGTACTCCGCGAGGATCGCCACCGTGCTTTTGCCGGCGCCCGCGCGTGAGCGAAACGAAGTCGCGAGCCCGCCGAAGGGACGCTCGACCGCGCAGCCGTCGCGCTCGAGCTCGGCCGCGATCCATGCTGCCGCTTGATGCTCGGCGAACGAGAGCTCGGGGTGCGCGTGAATTCGCCGCGCGAGCTCCGCGAGGCGCTCGGCGTGGACATCGACGCTGAGGTCGAGTTCATCGATGAGGGAGGTCGCGATCATGATGGCAGGGCCGCGCGGACGACCGAGGTAGTGCGCGACGGCACGCTAGCTACACGCTTTCAGAAAGTGAGAACACCGCGCTGGCGCAGGTAGAGCACCAGCACGCCCGAGACCACCGCGACGAGCAGCGCGATTCCGACGAAGAGCGCGATCCGCAAGCCTCTGCCCTCGTCATCCGAAGAGATGGCGCCGCGAGAAGCCGCGAGGGTTCGCTCGACCGCAGGATCGACCGGTCGATTGGGGGCAACAGGGACAGTGGGCTCGCGCCTCAACATCGCGTAGTTTCCGCCGAGCACACGATCGACGCTGCTGTCACCGCTGCCGCTGCCAAACGTGCTCCCGGCATGATGCGGCGCGGCGTCCGGCACGTCCCGCGGCTGGCCTGCGAAGCCCGAATACAGCGCGACCGCAGCCGCCGCTGGCTCACGACGCGACGAAGAGGCTGGTACCGCTGAACCACCCGATGCCTCGGCAACGCGCGCTACAGCCGGCGCCGCGGAAGCGAGGGTGGCAGCGAAAGCCTCACTGAACGCGCCGCTCAAGTCGAGCTCGGACGCGTTGATCATGACCGTTGACGCGTTCGTGTCGTCGTCATCGAACGCGGCTGCTGGAGGTGCAGCCGGCGGCGGCGTCGGGTACGCGCCTGGCGCGGGCGCTGCGGCACCTGCGGTGGGCACACTACCGCTGGCGAGCCGCGGCATGGCAACCATCGGATCGGTGCGGGCGAGCGCCGGCCCGGCTGCGGGTGCCGCGCGCGCGGGTGCGGGCGACGTGGCGATCGGCTTTTTGGCGCTCGCGGTGACGAGGTCGAGGGAGATCCCCCTGGCCTCGGCAGCGCGAGCGAGGTCGGCCTGCATGTCGCCAAGATCGCGCATCATCGTGGCCGCCTGATCGTCTTCTGCGTCGGCATCATCCTGCGACGCGGGAGCAGGCGCGGATACGGGCACGAATGCGGGCGCTGCACCTGACGCGAGACGCGGGCTCAATGGCGCGGGCGGAAGCGCTGCACCTGACGCGAGACGCGGGCTCAATGGCGCGGGCGGAAGCGCTGCACCTGACGCGAGACGTGGGCTCGATGGCGCGGGCGGAAGCGCTGCACCTGACGCGAGACGCGGGCTCGATGGCGCGGGCGGAAGCGCTGCACCTGACGCGAGGCGGGGGCGCGGCGGTGGCAGAGGAGCTGGACCTGACGCGAGACGCGGGCGCGACGTTGGCGCGAGGGGGGCGAGGGGCACGAGACCCGCGGCAGGCCTCGGGAGCCCGCGCGATGAAGGGGCCGACGGGTTCGCGGAGGACCTCGGGACACCAGGCGTCGCGGGGCCTCCGAGCCGCGTCGCGCTCGCTTCTAGAGGCGGAAATTCCCGCGCGCGTGGATCGCTATGCCACCGCTCCAACGCGTCGCGGAGCGCAGCCACCTTCGCGATGCGCGCGGTCGCGTTCTTGACGAAGAGGTCATCGAGCACGCGCTGCAGATCGTCGTCGCCGACATCGAACACGGCCAATGGCGCTGGCTGAGAACCGGCGAGCCGCTGGCCCACCTCGATCGCCGTCGTGCCGGGAAATGGAAGGCTTCCGGTGAGCAGAAAATAGAGCGTCACCGCCATCGCCCAGACGTCGTCCTCGACGGAAATCGGTCCGCCGACGTTGCGCTCTGGCGAATGATACGAGGGGACGCTCGCGGCGAGACGCACCTCCACGAGCAGGCCCGCGCTCGCGTGACTTGAGCCCGCGACGCGCACGGCCTCGGCAGAAATTCCGCCGTGCGCAACGCCGACGCGATGCAGTTCTTCAACGTGCTTCGCGAGGCGAATCACCCAGCCAACGGCGTCGAGCTCATTGAGCGGCCCGTCGCGCTGCACCAAACTAGCAAGCGTCTCCACGTCGGCGGCGACTCTAATGCTTCGATTCAGTCGAATCGAGGACCAATTGGCGACGGTGACCCATCGGCGACCGGTCAGGGTGCGAGCAGCAGCACCTTGACTTGGCTTGGGACGATCCGCATGCCGATGCAGTTGGTGGAGTTCTGGAGCGAGATGCTCGTCAGACGCGTCGCGGGCAGCCCGCCGACGAGGGTCGTGAACGAAGCGGTGAGGTGGCGCGACGGGCCCATCACCGTGCCGGATGCGACCCCGGTGGCGACGCCGGTGTTGTCGCCATTGGTGAGCGGAATGACCGTGCCCAGATTGTGCGCGGGCGTGCACATCCACAGGACCTTTGGATAGAAGCCGACGGCCATCGGGCCGAGCGCGATATCCGGATAAGGAATGGGCACTACCGCCGGGCCGACGGGCGTGAGGCACACGTCCGGAAATGCCAGATCAATGCCCATCATCTGCGAGTTCGCGAACATCGTTTGGGGGCTCCTTGCGTAGCGGACGACAGTGGGAATGTGCGAGTGGCGGCGCGCGTCGGTCCGCCCGCTCAACCGACGTGGATCTGCGCGCCGTCGACCTTGACGAGCTCGGCGGCGGTGACGACCGCGTTCTCGCCGTGAAGGTTCATGGTGCGTCGCGCGACGTAGTCGATCTGCCCGGCCCGGACGTGGTCGGACTCTTCGATGGTGCGGTAGCTGCGCTTGACCCTCTGGCTGAAGCGCTCGAGCACCGAGTCGCAGCTCTTGGCGAAGGACTTGACGCGCTCGAAGTCACTCTCGAGATAGCGCCCGATGAGCGAGATGCGCTCGAGCACGACATTGCCGGCGATGGCCTTGAGCTCGACCGAGCCGGCCAGCACCTTCAGCGCCTCGCGCGCCACCAGCTCGACGCCACCCGCCGCGAGCGTGAGCTTGCCGGTCGGCGCTAACTGCATATCGCCACCCGCCGCGAGCGTGAGCTTGCCGGTCGGCGCTAACTGCATATCGCCGTCGACGACGAGCCGGGTCGGCTCTGCCTGGTCGCGCTCGAGGACAGCGAGCACGAAGCCGTGGCCTTGCGCGTTCGTCGCCAGGAGCACCAGATCGCCCTCGCTCGGACAAACGAGGCAGCTCGCAGCCCGCCGCGCCCGATGGTCCCCCGAGCCCGCGCGCACGAACACTTCGTCGCCGCCGACGCGCAGCACGGTGCCGAATTCTTGGGTGACTGCGTGGTCGAGCTCGCGGGCGAGGTTGTTCATGGTTTGCCTTCGGGAAGACTACGCCCATGCGGCTTCGGCGCGAAGTCCTCCGCCTCGGCTTGGTCGGCGTCGTCTCCGAGCATGCCGCAGAGCAGCGGAAAGCGCGCGCCGTCCTTCTTCGCGCGGTGGAAGCGTGCGCGATAGAGCTTCGCCCTCGTGAAGTCGCAGTCGCTGACGTCGGCGTGGCTGAAGTCGGCGTGGGTGACGTCGCTCCCGACGAAGCGACACGCCGTAGCGCGCACCTTTTGAAACAAGCTCTCGCGCAAATCGGCACCGGAAAAGTCAGCGCCCGCGAGCTCGCTCTCGTTGAAGACCGCGCCGGACAGCTTGGCACCGGTGAGGTTCGTGCCGGCGAGCTTCGCCCCCAGAAACATCGCGTGCCGCCCCTCCGCATCGGCGAACGTCGCCCCGGTGAGGTCGGCCTCGTGAAAATTGCAGCGACCGATGTCCGCGCCGCTGAAGTTGCAGCGCGCGAGCTTGCCTTTCGAGAACTGCGTGAGCGTGAGGGACATGCCCGCAAACGACTGGCCGCTGAAGTCGCAGTCGTTCATCACCGCGAGCTCGAAGGCCGCGCCGTCGAAGCGCGCGCTGGTGAGATCGGCCTGCATCAGCACCGTCTGCTTGAGGGTGGCGCCGCGGAAATCGATGCCCGCGGTCGATGCCGGCTCGAGCAGCGCGACACGGTCGAGGACGGTATTGCGGAAGCTGGCGTTCTCTAGCCGTGGCTTCACGAACTGGGCAATCGCGAGCTCCGCACCGGCAAGGTTCGCGCCCGCGAGATCGCAGTCCACGAAGCGCGCGGCGACGAGACACGCGCCCGCGAGCGTGGCCTCCGCGAACACGCACTGCACCATCGTCGCGTGTCGAAAACTCGCGCCGCTGAGATCGGCCCGCGAGAACTCACACTCGTTCAGGATCGCCTCCTGGAGAGAGGCTTTGGCCATTTTTGCGCCGCGGAATGAGCACTTCTCGAAGATCCCCCCGCCCAGATCCGCTGCGGCGAGATCGAGCGCGCCGAGGTCGAGGGCTTCGAGGATCTCGCCCTTTTTCACGCGCGAAATGAGCTCTTCTCGGTCCATGGGCAGCTGCGACGGTTGCGGGTTTTGGATGCGCGGGCGCTCAGCAACTCAGCGGTCGACGAAGCGGATGAACTTCATGTTGGCACCGTCGAAGCGAGTGCCGCGCTTGCCACGCACCTTCGCAAAATCGACGCGAAACAGGTTTGCGCCGCGAAAGTCCGTGTCCTCGATCATCGCCTTTTGCAGCACCGCCTCCATCAAATCAGCGCCGCGCACGTTGCAGCGCGTGAGGTTGGTCTTGATGAACAGCGCCCGTCTCCCGATGGCGCCCGTCAGGCTCGCGTCGGTCAAATCGGCGCCGCTAAAATCCGCCTCGCTGAGCTCCGCGCTCGTGAGGTTTGCGCCGCGTAAGTTGGTGTCGCGGAAATTCGCCTTGACGAGCCGCGCGCCCTCGAACGACGCGCCCGCGAAGGACGAGCCCATCACGACCCGCAGGTTCGTGCAGTCGGCCCGCGCGAAGTCCGCACCGTCGGCGATGACCCCGAGCAGCACGCTCTCACGCAAGCTCGAGCCGGTGAAGCGCGCGCCATCGAGCCGGACCTTGAGAAAGTTGCAGCGATGGAATTCCGCGCCCGAAAAATCGCTGCCCCGGAGATCGATCTCGTCGTCGGCCATGCCGAGCAGTTGAAGCTCTTTGGCGCGCACGTCGCGCAAATCACAGTCTCTGAGCGAGACATCGAGCATGTCCACGCGCTCGAGCGTAGCCCCGCGGAGATCGACCCGAGTGAGCCGCGCGCGAGCGAGCACCGCGCCGGTGAGATCGACCGCGCCGAGGAGCGTGCCGTCGAGGGTCGCGTCGCCAAAGTTCGTGCCCCGCACCTTCGCGAGCTGGAGATCCGCCCGCGTGAGATCGGCCCTCGCGAGGACGGCATCGCTCAAGTCCGCGCCCGCGAGCCGCGTGTCCGTGAGGTTCGCCCGCTCGAGAAACGCGCCGCGAAAATCGGCCCCCGACAGCTCGAGCCCCGACAGATCCGCGCCGGTGAGGTCGCGATCGCGCAGAGTCTCACCGGCCGCGTGCGCCCGCATCACCTCCGCGCGCAACGCCGTCGCCGGCTCGCCCGTGAGCCGCCGCGCAGCAGGAAAGAGGTGCGCGAACTTGCGGTAAGCGTACTTCAGCTGAGCTTCGGTGCGCTCGAGCTTGGCCATGAGCTCGCCATCGGCAAGCTCCGCCTCGACGTGCTCGAGTCGCACGCCCGCGTTCTTGGCGAGCACGAGTTGAGCCTCGAGTTTTTCGACCTCCGCCTTGGCGCTGAACTTCGGCGGGCCGCCGCGCTTGGCCTCGGCTTCAGCGAGGATCGCGTCGAGATCGAGGCCGTTTTCTTCGCAGCTGCGGCGCGTGTCGGCGAGCGCGAGCTCCATGGCCTTGTTGGCTTCTTCGCGGGCGGCCTCGGCGAGCCGCAGCTGCTCGTCCACGTAGTCCGCGAGATCATCGAGGGCCGGCATCGCCTCGGGCTTGGGCAGCTCCGCGGGCACGTGCGCGTCCGGATCGACGCCGTGGGCGCGAAGCTCTGCGCTGAGACGCTCGAGCTCGCCCTCGGCGCGGCGGCGCTGGTTCTGCGTGACGAGGCCCTCGGTCGCGAGCTGCTGCTCGATCGGCCCGAGCGTCTCTTCTTCATGAACCGGAACGCCCGGGTCACGCGAAGCCATGAGATCGCGATCGCGTAGCGCGACGAGGTGCGCGCGCTTCTTGTCGAGGCGCTCGGCGAGCACGGCCTGGTAGTGCTTCATGGGGCGCGACTCGCCCGGTCGCTCGCAGGCCGCGACGAGCTGCTTCACGTCGCTGGCATCGTCCTCGCTCACGGTCGTGACGCCGCGAAACACGACCACGCCGCGCAGCCGATGCGGCAACAAATGCACGGTGTCGATGCGCATCGCGATCTCACGAAACTCTTCTCCGTCGGACGCGTCGCGGGTGATGAAGCAGCGGGTCGACAGCCCAGGCAAGCGCGATTCGATGCGGGCGCGCGAGGGGTGCATGTTCTCGAGCACGAAGGTCTCGTCACCGCGGAAGAACTCCGTGATGCGCTGGTCGGGCTGCGCCACGTTGAAGAAGGTCGCGTCGAAATCGGCAGGAAATCCTGGGGAACGCTCTTTCTGCCAGCGTGCGTCGTAGGTTCCCGCGAGCGCACGACGCTGCGGCCACGTGAGCTCGAGCGCGCCGAAACTAGCCGGCTCGGGCCGATCCCCGGGGGCCGCGACGAGCCTCTTCGGGTGCTCGACGTTCGGCATGAACTGCACCTTGCCGCGCTCGGTCAGGACGGTGCCACAACCCTTGCCATGCGGGTTCGGCGCGAAGGTCGGACCACCGAAGGCCGTGTGCCATGAGAGCGGCAACTCACGAAAGGGCCGCGGATCGGTAGGCACACCGCGCCGCCATTCGCGCTCGCCAAACACGTAGAGCTGCTTGTTCACCGCGCCGAGCTCGAGCCGCACCGCGCACGACGGCGCGTCCCCTCCCGGCGGGTAGGCCCGCGCCGTCAGCAAGACCTCGCCGCTCGGTTTCGGCATGCACTCGTCGAGCGGCACGCCCTCACCAAGCTCTTCGCCGAGGGTCTTCCACAGGTGGATCTCTTGCAGCGGAACGGACGGAGAATCGAACGCGAAATACAAGAGAAACGTCGGCACGAAGTAGCACGCGCCGTCGTTCTCGAAGGTGCGATGAAGGACGCCGAGCTTGAGTGGCTTGATGACTTTCATGGCAAACGCGCCAGGGCCTCGATTCGCTAGCGCCTCGATTCGCCAGTGCCTCGATTCGCCAGTGCCTCGATTCGCTAGCGCCTCAACTTGGAATACGGGTCCCTTCGATGACTTGTGTGCAGGAACTCGCTGCGCGGTGACGAGGCGCGAGCCGGCTAGCGTGGCGGTCCGTAACCGGGAGGCGGATAGCCGCCGGGCGCGCCGGGTCCGCCGATCCCGGGACCGGGCGTCATCGGTCGCTGCGGGGCCCCACGTCGCCCACCGCCGCCCGCGCCGCGAAGGAGATTCAGGAGCAAGAGCAGCACGACCACGCCGCCGAAGGTCGCCGCGCCGATGAGAATGTAATTGAGCGGCTTCTTCTCGGCCGCGAGGGTGAGGATCGACTCAGCGGTGACCGCGCTCGTGCGGTTGAGCTTCGTGTCGTAGACGACGAGCCGCGCCTGGTAGGTCTTCTTCTTCTTGTCGATGAGCTGAAGGAATTTCTCGTTGTCGGGGAGCTCGAACTCGACGTACCCCTCACCGGAGTCGATGGACGTCCCGACGAGCTGTGAGGCCACGAGCGTCTGCTGCGCCTTCTTCGCTTCGTCGACCGATTTGCCCTTGAGCGACTCGGGCAGCTCCTGATTCTTCGGGATGAGATAGAGCTTCGCGCGCTTCGCGTCCGAGCCCCAGCAGAAGCTTCCGAAGACGCGAGCGCGACCGCCGGGGGAGAGCTTGTTTTTCTGGGCGGCCTTGACGGTCTGGTCGTAGTCGATGTCGAGCGGCCAGGTCGTCGGATCGATGCCGACGGGGACGTCGATGAAGTTGTCACCCGCGATGACCGGATCGGTGCCGGTGAACACCAGCTTGAAGGTCTGCTGGATGCTCGGCGCGACGCAGGGGACGCGCCAGCGGATGATGTGCATTTGATCGAAGCGCTTGCGCACCGCCTGGACGATGCGCGCCCCCTTTTCGCCTTGGCCGGCGCGAACGATGCTGAAAAATCCGCCCATTTCGACGTTGGCGAGGTTCTCCATGAAGAGCTTGGCGTTTTGGTAAAGCTCTTCGGTCTCGCGCATCGGAAACCAGACGCTGATGATCGGCACGGGTGCCTTCGGGAGTGTCTTGTTCTCCTCGGGAAAGCGCCCCTTGGTCATGAAATCGCGAACGAGCAGCGCGCTCTGCGATGGCGAGCCGGTGTCGGTGCCGCTGGCGCCGTTCGAGAGGACCACCATCGCCTGGTGCATCGGCACGGCGAGGGTGCCGGCGTTGCCGAGCTCGCGGAAGGCGTCCGACGCGCCGGTCTTGATGATGTTGAAGAGCTGCCGCGTGCGCCCCTGATCGGGAAAGGTCTTGGTGACGCTGTCGACGAAGACGGCGGCCTCCGCCTTCTTGTTGAGCCAGCCCGAGTCCTTCACGACGCTCGTGTCGTTGAAGAACATGATGTTCACGGTGTCGTGCGGGTCCATCGACGTGACGAACGCCCTCGCCACCGCACGCGCCTCCGGGAAGCGCGCCCCCATGCTGGCGCCGGCGTCGATCATCACGAGCCAGGCGGTGCCGATGCCTTCTTGCGCCTTGCTCTCGCCCCAGCGCTTGCGCGACACGAAGGTCGCCGGGATGTCCTTGCCATCGACCGCAACGGCCAAAATGGCATTTTTTTCTGGGAATTTGAGCGGAGTGTAGAGCGCCTCGGGCGTCGCGAGCGCGTCGGAGATGCAGTCGAGATTGGCGTCCCCAGTCACGTGCGCGCACTGGGTCGAGATCGAGGTCATGCGCTTGTTCTGGACAAGCTCGACGACGGTGGTGAGCAGCGGCTGCCCGTTGTCCATCGAAGCGCGCGGATCGATGCGAAGGATGTGCGCCTCGGGAGCGGCCAGCGCGCCGGCAGTTGCCATGAGCGTGCCGAGCGCCAGGGCAAAGGCGACCACCGCGCGACCGAAGCCGCCGCAACTGCGAAAAATGCCGTTCATGCGCGGCTGGGCTTAGACCAGCCATCCCGCCGCTGCAAACCACGCACAAAGCGCGAGGACCGACGTCGGGCGCGATCTCTACAACGAAGCGCGAACAGCTAGCGCGAACAGCTAGCGCGAACAGCTAGCGCGAACAGCTAGCGCGAACAGCTAGCGCGACACGCCCAAGAGCGCGAGCGCGATGCTCGGGAGCTGATTGGCCTGGGCGAGCACAGCGGCACCCGCCTCGATGAGGACCTGGTAGCGCGCGAGGGCCGTCGTCTCTTCGGCGATGTCGGCGTCGCGCACGCGGCTCAGCGACGCCTCGAGATTCGCCGTGAGGGTGGCGTTGCTCGAGAGTACGAAGCCGAATCGCGATGCGGCCGCACCAAACTTCGCGCGCCGGGTGCCGAGGGTCGTGAGCGCCGTGTCGAGGGAGGTGATCGCCGCGGTGGCGTTCGTCGCGTTGGAACCCGAGACGGAGCTTGCGTTGACGGCGAGACTGGTCGCGGTGATATCGCCGAACTCGACGTCGATGGTCACGGCGCCTGCGTCCGCGCCGACCTGGAAATTGTACGTCGTCGCTTTGCCGGCGAGCAGCTCGAGCGTGCCGAATTCGGTGGACTCCGAGATCCGGTCGATCTCCTTGATGAGCTCCGCGTACTCGACGTTGAGGTAGCTTCGGTCGGTCGATGTGAGCGTGCCATTCGACGCCTCGACCGCGAGCTCGCGCATGCGCTGCACCACGGTCGTAAGCTCACCGACAGCGGCATCCGCGGTCTCGGACATGCTGAGGCCGGTGTTGGTATTGCGGTCGGCAGCGGCCAGGCTCGTGACGCGCGCCGAGAGCCTGGCGCTCATCGCCACGCCCGCAGGATCGTCCGCCGCGGAGTTGATGCGATAGCCGCTCGAGAGCCGCTCGATGGCGCGCTCGTAACCGACCTGCTGCCGCGCGAGATTGCGCTGGGCAATGAGAGCCGGGGCGTTGCTGACGATGGAAAACGGCATGGCGAGCCGCGCGGATAGCTCTCCTCGACAGCCAGAACGGCAGCGAGCACGAGATCTTTAATGTTCGCGTGAAAAATCATTCCAGCCCGGAAATTGCGGGCGATCCGCCAACCGCGACGGTGACGCCGCGAGCAGGCGCGCGCGCTCGATGGGTCAGCCGGCCACGCGACGCATGAACGCGAGCAGACGCTCGGCGAGCTCGTCCGGGTGGTCGAGAAACGGGCCATGACCGAAGTGAGCGGGCGTGTCGATCACCGCGTGGGCGGGCAAATGCGCGCGGAAAAACTCCAGGTGCGAGGCCGGCAGGAGCTCGTCGGCGAGGCCCCAAATGAGGTGAACGGGAAGGGACAGCGTGCTGAGATCTTCGGGCGCGAGCGGGCGCGTCGCCGGTAGCTCAGCAAGCAAGGCGACGAGGGCTGTGCGGTTGAAAGCCTGCCGTATTCCCCATGCGTAGGCGTGCCGTCGCCACCATGGCTGCGCGGAGAGCCTGTCGACGAACGCGAGCGCGTCACCGTGGCTGCGAATGCGGAAGGCGTGCTGAAAGCGCTCGAGCTCTTCGGGTGTGAAGGGCGCGCCGCTCGGTGAGCACAGCATCAAGCCGGCGAGCGCATGCGGACGGCGACCCGAGTAGCTGACCGCGACGCCGCCGGACATGGAGCTTGCGAACATCACCGCGGGCTCGTCGAGGAGCGCGTCCATCGCCGCCGTGAGGCCGTCGAGCAACGCCGCGGGGTCGAGCCCCGAGCGCGGCACGGCGCTGCCTCCATGGCCCGGCAAATCCGGCAAAATCAGCCGAGTCACCCGATCGCGAAGCCGCGTGATGAGCGCGCCGTACTGCGACGGTCCCGACGCGCTGAAGCCGTGCAGGAGCACTACGGGCGCGAGCGCGCCGCGACCGGAAATGTCGAGCACGTGAAGCTCATCGGTGGCGCGATACCGAATCTTGCGCGATCGGGCACCCGCGGCGACGAGCCAAGTCCGCATGGCGCGGTCGTAAATCTCGGGGCCGTCGAGCACCTGTCGCTACCGATCGAGCATGGGTCCGTGCGAGATGTGGGCCTCAGTCGCGCGACTCTGACGCTTCGGCCGCGCGCATGTCAATGGACGCCGGTCGATCGAGAGCAGTAGAGTCATGCCCAATCATGAATGCACCCTGGAGAGTGGCCGCGCTCGCGGCGCTAGCGGTTTTCACACAAGCGGGAGCGCTCCTGGCGCAACCCGCGGCCAAGGCAGCACCACCGCCACCCGCGGCGGCGAAGGCTGCCGACACAAAAAAGCCAGCAGCACCCGCAACGCCAGCGAAGCCTCGTGCCGCAACGAAGCCGGCAGCGCCAGCGAAGCCAGCAGCGGCAACGAAGCCCGCAGCGCCAGCGAAGCCAGCAGCGGCAACGAAGCCCGCAGCGCCAGCGAAGCC
>SHZB01000075.1 GCA_009692485.1 Myxococcales bacterium | reverse complement strand
AGGGCTCCCAAAAGCGCCGGCACACCCACGGTCGTAAGTCGCCGCCCGCCCACGCCGCCCCGGCTATTGGCAATAGCGCCGCCCGCCCACGCCGCCCCGGCTATTGGCAATAGCGCCGCCCGCCCACGCCTTCTGCGCTTGCAGCCGCTATTGGCAATAGCGTCGGGTGGCACGCCGGCTGGCTGCGACTCCGAGCAGCATCACGAGGGCGAGCGTGGCCTCGTGGTGGCGCGTTCGGGGCGCGATGTGGCAATTGCAGTTGGCGTCCCCGGCGCTCGGGACTCCTCGCTCGTCGCCGAGCTGTATCGAGTCGATCGCGAAAGTACCCTCCCCGCTCAGCGCGCCGGAAAAGGGCACGAATCGGAGGCCCGTGAGCACCGGCGGCAAGGCGCTCTCGGGCAATTCGAGCGTGTGAAACTCGCCGTCCGCCGGGAGCGCGAGCTCGATGGACGCGTCGCCAAAGTCGAGGACCGCGGCGGTGTCGAGCAGCGCCGCCGAGTCGCTCGGCTTCGTTGAGGAGCGTCGCGCCGAAATGGTGAGGCCGCGCGATCCTTGGGTGACAACCGAGATTGGCGGGCTCACGACCGCGAGCGTGCCGGCCTCGCCAACAATGGTCAACAGGCCGCGCTCACCCTCGGTGACAACCGCGAGCGTCGCCTCGCCCGTCCCGCTTCCGCCGCCCGTGCCGCTTCCGCCGCCCGTGCCGCTTTCGCCGCCCGTGCCGCTTTTGCCGCCGGACGCGCTGATGTCGAGCGCAAAGCCCTCGCGTCGCCCGCCGTCGAACTCCCAGCGCCTGTGGCTATAGACGTCCACCGCGAGCGTCGCCTCGCCGCCCGCGTTCGGCCCAGCGGGATCGCTCGGCTCGGCGCTCGCGGGCGCGGCGGTGACGTGGAGGCTCGTCGTCGCCGTCGTCGTCACCGAATAGGCAATAGCGTCGAGCACGACTGTCACCGTCTCGGTCGCTCCGGGTTCGATCGACGGCAGCGTAGTCACGACCGCGCTCGTCGCCGCTGCCGCGAGTGACTCCGGCAAGGTCACCGTGACGGTCACGTCGCTGGCGGCGCTATCGGCGTTGTTGGTGACCGAGACCGTGAGCGCGTGGCTCTCACCCTCGAACACGTCGACGACATCGGCCGACGGGCCATCGGCGAACACGTCCGTGGCCTCCGCGAGCTCGAGCGCGACCGCGAGCCCGGCGCTCGCACCACCGCCGCCACCGCCGCCCGCGCCATCGCACGCCGGCACCGACGCGAAGCCCTCACCCGGCGAGCCCTCGAGCCGCGCGCGCGTCTTGGGTCCATAGAGCCCGTCCGCGTCGATGAGATCCGCCGGATGGTTGTGGTTCCAGAGCTGTTGAAACGAGAGCACATCGAGCCCGAGATGATCGACAGCGCCCGCGCCCGCGTAGTCAAAATGCACCGGATCTGCGGCACCAAGCCACGCAAAGCCGACGCCCTCGAGGTGGGGGCGCCAGCTCGCATATTCTTGGACGTCGAGCGCGAGCCCGGTCTCGTGATTCGATTTTCCGGGGCTCGCCGCGAGCGAGACGCCGCAGGTGCCAAGCTCGTACCAGCGATAGAGCAGGTACTGCTGCGCCACGGTGCGAAGCATCGAATTGACCAAGATGGTCATGTTCGGATTTTTCTTCAGCGCGGCGACGAACGCGTCCCTCGCCGGCTCTTCCAGATAGGCGAGCACGGCCGCGCCGAGGGTGAGATTCGGCTGCGCGGGCACTGCGACGAAGGCGCCCGGGATATTGCAGTTACCCTGCGCCACGATCTGCAAGCTGAGAGCCTCGACCTGCTTGGTCGAGCACCCGCCCGTGACCGCCTCTAGGACGGTGAGGGCGTGCGTCACGGTGCCAACGCGCTCCTCGACGAAGGGCGGCTCGAACTCTCGTGCGGTTTCTCCGCAGCCGAATGCGAGCAGCGCCGCACCCAAGAGACACGCGCGAGCACGACGGCGGGATTGCATCGCGCGCACAATACCGCGCTTCACGCCGCGAAAGCTCAGCGTGGCGCTCAAGTCGCAGCAGTTCGTGTACGGTGCAAACCGCTCGGCCATGCAACGACCACATCGCACGGCGCGTCCCCGCAGGCTCGCCTCGCTCGTGTCGCACGCGGCCCTGGCGCTCGTCGTGACGGCGGCCACTGCTGCGCGCGCAAAGGACGATGCCGAGACCACGGCGGCGCTCCCGACAGCCGAGCCTTCGCAAGCAAAGCCTTCGCAAATCGCGCCCCCGAAAGCCGAGTCGTCGCACGCTGAGCCTCCGAGCTCTGCGCCGCCACCGACCGAGGGCGCACACACGGGTGGCTTCGCGTTCGGCTCGTACGGGCGCGTGCACGCCGCAACCGACGCGGAAGGCCGACCGACCCGCGACACGGACATCGTCGCGCACGGCAGCCGCCTCGATCTCGACACCTACGTAGAGCTCGAGCTACGGCGCGACGATCGCTGGCTCGCCGTCGATGCGGACACGAGCGTCGTGGCCACGCTGGCGCTCGGAGCGCCGGTCTTTCACCACGACGGAAGGTTCGACGCGAGCATCGCCGTCCGCAATCTCTACTTCGAGGAGCGCGACCTCGGCACACCCGGTCTCGCCGTGTGGGTCGGCTCGCGAATGCTGCGGGGCGACAACATTTACCTGCTCGATTGGTGGCCCCTCGATGAGCGGCTCGCTGTCGGCGGTGGCGTTCGCTACGAAGCACCGACGCGCACGATCGCAGAGGTGCAGCTCGGCTTCGGCCGCCCCGACAATCCGTTTTACCATCAGCTCAGCGAGCGCCCGGCCGCGGCGGGTCAATTCGGCGCCACCACGGTAGCCCTGCTCGATCGGCAGCGCCTCATCGGCAGCGCGCGCATCGAGCAGCGGATTCGCATCGGTGCGGCAGCGGCCGGCCTCAAGCTCGTCGGCTACGGCGAGGGGCACAGCTTGCCTGCGGGCGAGCGCGAGTCGGCGCTTGGCGCACGGGCCACGCTCCCTCCCGAGACCGGCTTCGTCGTCGGCGCTCAGCTCGGCGCCATGACCGGCGAGCGCGACGGCTTCATCCACGTCTTCGCGCGCTATGCGGGCGGCATCGCGGCCTACGGTCCCTTCAGCGCGCCGGACGGACTCGGCGTCGATCGCTCGACCGCAGGCGCACACGAGCTGGTGGTGGCCACGAGCGCGAACTACGAGCTTGGGCCCGCTGCGATTTCGCTCGGGGCTTACGTCCGCAGTTTTCGTAACGCGAGCGCCGCGCTCGACTTCGCCGACGTCGATGAAGTCATCGCGATCGTGAGGCCCCAGCTGTGGCTCAGCCGCTTCGCCGGCATCGCGCTCGAAGGGAACTATCAGCTCGCGATGCGCGGGGTGGTGGTCGATGTCGATCCCGAGGCGGAGGACGCCGGTGTCGTGGGCTCGAGCGCGCCGGCACCGCTCGTCGGGCGGGTCGCAAAGGTGAGCGTGATGCCGTTTCTTTCGCCCGCCGGTCGTGGCTCTTTCAAGCGGCCGCTCCTATGGCTTGCCTATACGGCCACCTTTCGCGACGAGGGCGCACGCATGCTCTACCCAGTCGACGACCCGTTTCGCACCCGCTCGATTGACCATTACTTTGGGCTCGCGGCCGAGTGGTGGTTCGGTCAGACCTACGGAGGCGAGTGATGAAGATCGCGCGAATTCGCCGTGTTTTTCGGTCTTTTTTGTCAATACTCGCGCCTCTTGCGTGCGCCGGTCTCAGCCTTGGCTGCATGGACTTCGACGCGCTCGACGAACCCGTGAAGCTCGCCACGCACGTCACGGATTGGCGCGATGAAGTCATCTACCAAGTGCTCGTCGACAGATTCGAGGACGGCGACGTCGGCAACGATTTTGGCATCGAGCGCACGGCCGGAGCGCGCTGGCACGGAGGGGACTGGGCTGGCCTCGAGCAGCGCCTCGATTACATCGACGGACTCGGCGTGACCGCGCTGTGGATTTCTCCGGTGTATCGCAACGTCGACACCGACGCCGACGTGGACGGCTACCACGGCTATTGGCCGCAAGACTTCACCGCGCCCAATCCCCACTTCGGCGACGTGATGGCGCTGCGCTCGCTGGTGCGCGCTGCCCATGAGCGCGAGATCGCGGTCGTCCTCGACGTCGTGACCAACCACGTCGGACAGCTCTTTTATTACGACATCAATTTGAACGGCCACGCCGACGATCAGGTGCGCGGCGGCGGCGAAAAATCGCCCATCTTTCACATCAACGAGCACGACCCCGATTTCGATCCGCGCGGGATCCAGGCCGAAACGTCGCTCGGCGAGGCGGGCCCGGCACCGGTCATCTTCAAGCACGAGCCCGGCACCAACCACATGCCGCCGCGCCCCTCGGTGCTCGCCAACCCCGAGATGTACAACCGCCGCGGTCGCACGCTCGACTTCGATGATCCCGACCAGCTCTTGCACGGCGACTTTCCCGGCGGACTGAAAGATCTCGACACGACCCGCTGCGAAGTGAAGGACGCGATGGTCGACTCGTACGCGCGCTGGGTCGAGCTCACCGACGTCGACGGCTTCCGCATCGACACCGTCAAGCACGTCGAGCGGGAGTTCTGGCGCTACTTCACGCAGAAGGTTCGGCAGCGCCTCGCCGCGAAAGGCAAAGAGCGCTTCTTCATGTTCGGAGAGTCCTTCGACGGCCGCCCGGATGTCGTCGGGGCCTACACCAAGATCGAGCTTCCGTCCGACGAGCAGCTCAGCCGCGAGAACTCTTGCGTTCACGACGGCCGCGCGATCACGGGCGATCAGCTCGACAGCGTGTTTCACTTTCCGCAGTATTTCACGGCCATTCGCGACGTATTTCAGCACGGGCTATCGACCGACCGCATCGAAGCGCTCTGGCAAGATCGCACCAAACACTACGGCTCCATCGCGCCCGAGCTTGGCGTCGGCGTCGCGCCCGTGAGCGCGCTCGTCAACTTCATCGACAACCACGACGTGCCGCGCTTCTTGTTCGGCGCCGGCCCCGAGGCGCTGCATCTGGCCCTGCTCTTCGTCATGACCGAAGAGGGGATCCCGTGCATTTACTACGGCACCGAGCAGCGTCTCGCCGGCGGCAACGACCCGGCCAATCGCGAGGACATGTGGCTCACGGGCTTCGACACCGAGGCCCCGACCTACCTCTTCGTGCAGCGACTCGCCGAGCTTCGTCGCAATCACGCCGCGCTCCGCAAGGGCGAGCAGCGCGTCACCTGGGCTTCGAATCGCGGCGGCGACGAGCCCGACGCAGGCATCTTCGCCTTCGAGCGCAGCGGTGGCGATGCGGGCGACAGCTACGCGCTCGTGGTCCTCAATGCCAGCGCCGCACACGCAAGCTCGCCCGCATTTCAAGGCGCCCCGATGAAGGTCGGCGCCCCGCCCGGCACGGTGCTCATCGACGTCCTCGCCGCCGAAGGCGCGAGCTATACGGTCGGGCCCGCGGGCGAGCTCGCCATCACGCTCGGGCCGCTCGAAGGCGCGCTGCTCGTCCCGCAGCATCAACGCTAGTTCCTCCATTCATCCGGGAGCACGCTGTGGCGTCGATTTCAGTCGCGGGAATAGAGAAGCGCTTCGGCTCGACCACGGTCCTCGATGGCGTCACGCTCGCCATTCCCGATGGGAGTTTCGCCGTCCTGGTAGGCCCGAGCGGCTGCGGAAAATCCACGCTCTTGCGGCTCCTCGCGGGGCTCGAGCGACCCTCGGCCGGCACGGTGCATTTCGGTGGGCGCGACGTCACGGCCTTGCCGCCGCGGGACCGCGACATCGCGATGGTGTTCCAGTCCTATGCGCTCTACCCGCACCTCTCGGTGCAGGACAACCTCGCGTTCGGGCTGCGCCTTCGCAAGACCCCCGAGGCAGAGGTCGCCGTACGCGTCGGCGAGGCGAGTCGCATGCTCGGGCTCGATCGCCTGCTCGAACGCATGCCGCGGGAGCTCTCGGGCGGACAGCGGCAACGGGTCGCGATGGGCCGGGCGATCGTGCGGCGCGCGCAAGTGTTTCTCTTCGACGAGCCGCTCAGCAACCTCGACGCGGCGCTGCGTGGCCAGGTGCGCGTCGAGATCAAGAAGCTCCACGATGCGCTCAAGACGACGAGCGTCTACGTCACCCACGACCAAGTCGAAGCGATGACGCTCGCCGACGTGATGTTCGTCCTCAACCATGGCCGCATCGAACAAAGCGGGGCGCCGCTCGCGATCTACGACCGGCCCCGAACGCGCTTCGTCGCGGGTTTTCTCGGCAGTCCGGCGATGAACCTGCTCGACGGCGAGCTCCGTCACGAGGGCGGCGCATGGTCCGTCCTGCTCGGCGACACCTCCGTCACGCTCTCGCTCGCGGAAGCGGACTTCGGCGTGGAATTGCGCGCGGGCCGGCGGGTGACCGTGGGCGTGCGACCGCATGATCTGGTTCCGTGCGAGGCGCGGGCTCGCGGCGTTGGCGAGGCTCCGCTCGCGGCGCGTGAGGCTACCGAGCCAGGCGCACGAGGCGCGAGCGCTCACGCTACCGGACCGAGCCGGCTCAACTTCGTCGTCACCATGTCCGAGCCGCTCGGTGGCGAGACCTTCGCGCACGGAACGATCGCGGGACTCTCGGCGGTCGTGCGCCTCGATGCCAAGCTCGCCGTCCGCGCCAACGAGCTGCTCGCACTCGCCATCGAGCCCGGCCGAGTTCACCTCTTCGACGCCGACTCCGGCCTGGCGCTGCGATGCTGACGCGAGCACCGAGACGGACCGCGAGACCAAGCGTGAGACCAAGCGCGAGACCAAGCGTGAGACCAAGCGCGAGACCAAACGCGAGAGCGGCTTCGAGAGTGAGCACGCCTGCGAGAGCGACCGCAAGAACGACCGCGCGTTGCTCATGGTTGCGATTCGCCCCCGTATTTGCGCTGCTTTTGCTTGCGTGGCCCGCTCGTGCCGCTGAACCGTTGCGGCTCTGGCATGCCTACCGAGGCGCGGAAGAGCGTGCGCTCGCGGCGGTGCTCGCCTCGTTTACGGAGGCACCCGTCGAGACCCTCGCGGTGCCCTACGACGCCTACGCCGCGAAGCTCGCCGCGGCCATCCCGCTCGGCGATGGACCCGATCTGTTCATCGACGCGCACGAGCGACTTGGCGACTACCAAGCGAAGGGGCTCGTCCGGCCGGTCGTGCTCGACCCCACCCTGTTCGAGCCGCAGGCGCTCGGTGCGGTGACCTTCAAGGGCGGGATCTTGGGCGTGCCGCTGTCGCAAAAATGCGTGGCGCTCTTTCGCAACGACGCGCTCGCACACGCGCCGCCCGCGAGTCTCGAGTCCCTCTCCGCCTCGCTTCATGCGCCGCTCGACGCTCACAGCTACCTGCTCGCGTACGAGAGCCGCAGCGCCTACTACCACGCCGCATTTCTCGGCGCGTTTGGCGGGCGCTTGCTCGACGAGGGGGATCGCTTCGGCTTCACGGGCGCACCGGCCGAGGCCTCGCTCGCGCTCGCGAAGAGCCTGCTCGATCGCGGGCTCACTCCACCGGGTGCCGACGGCGCGCTCGTGACGCAGCTCTTTCGCTCGGGGCGCGCGGCCTTCGCGATCAGCGGGCCGTGGCTCGCGAGTGAGCTCGACGGCGCGAGCATCCGATTCCACGTCTCGCCTTTGCCAATTCTCGCCGCTACCGGCGCCCGGATGCGGCCGCTCTTGACCGTCGAGTCGGTGATGCTGACCCCACGCGGTGCCGCAAACGACGCAGTCCGCTCGCTCGCGAATCACCTCGGCTCGCGCGCCGCGGCCGAGCTTCGCATGCGGGACGCGCGCACGGTCTCGGCCCGCGCGGACGTGACCATCGCCGAGAGCGATCACGTCCTCTTGGCATTCGCAGAGGCAGCACGCCTCGCCGAGCCGATGCCCGCGACGGTCGCGATGCGCGCGGTGTGGGAGCCCACGGAAAAGGCGCTCCGCAAAGTGTTGAGCGGCGCCGCCGAGCCCGCGCTCGCCCTGCGTGAAGCGGAGTGGCGCTTCGAAGACGTGCGCCGGCCGCCGCCTCCGTCACGCTCGCCAACCTTGCTCGTCGTGGTGCTCACGGCGCTCGCCCTCACCGGAGCGTTCATGCTCGTCCGTCGCGCTCGCTCACCGGAGTTTCGCGCCAGGCTTCGCGAGTCGCGCCCCGCCTACGGTTACGTGGCGCACGCGGTCGTCGCTGTCGGGCTGCTCGTGTTCGTGCCGCTCATCGCCGGCGCCGCGCTGTCCGTCACCGCCGGCGGCTTCGGCGAAGAGCGCTACGTCGGGCTCGCGCATTTCATCAGCATTCTCACCGCTCGCGGTCGCCCGCTTTTGTCGGCCGGCTCGTTCTACGTCGTCTTGCTCGTCACCGTGGCGTGGACGATCGTCAATGTGGGTTTACACCTCGCGATCGGCATGGCGCTGGGCGTCCTCTTGTCGCGTCCGACGCTGCGATTTCGCGCGCTCTACCGCGTCCTGTTGATCGTGCCGTGGGCGGTGCCCAGCTACGTGACGGCCCTCGCGTGGAAGGGGATGTTCCATCGGCAGTTCGGCGCGGTCACGGCGCTCGTCGATACGCTCGCATCCGCGCTCGGCGTTTCCTTCCAACCGATCGACTGGTTTTCGCGCTTTTCGACGGCATTTGCCGCAAATCTCGTCACCAACGTGTGGCTCGGATTTCCGTTCATGATGGTGGTCACGCTCGCGGCTTTGACCAACGTGCCGAAGGACGTGCTCGAGGCGGCCGAGATCGACGGCGCAAGTCGCTGGCAGCGTTTTCGGCTCGTGACCTTGCCGATCATCAAACCGACGATGCTCCCGGCCGCGACGCTCGGCGCGGTGTGGACCTTCAACATGTTCAACGTCGTCTTTCTCGTATCCGGCGGCGAGCCCGATGGCCAGACCGACACGCTCGTGAGCGAGGCCTACCGCTGGGCCTTCACGCGCCAAGCGCAGGTGGGCTACGCGGCCGCCTACGCCGTGCTCATTTTCTTGCTGCTCTTCGCGGGCACGAAGCTCCCCGAGCTCGCGCGGGCGCGATGGCGACGCAGCCCTATCCTCGCTGCCAGCAACGCTAGCGAGGCCGCCTCATGACGACGGCGCGGCACGATCCCGCGAGCACGGACCGGCCGACCTTGCTCGAGTCGGCGGCTTCGCACTCGGGCCTGCTCATCGCGACCGCGTTCGCGCTTTACCCGGTTTTGTGGGTGATTTCGCTCGCGCTCTCGACCGAGCAGACCCCCGAGCCACGCATCTTGCCCATCCCCACTGCGCCGACGCTCGCGCACTTTTCGGAGGTCGCGCTCAGCGTGCGCACGCTCGCGGACGGCACGCGGCTCTGGCTCTTCGGCCGCCAGCTCGCCAACTCGCTCATCGTCGCCGGCGCCGCCGCCCTCGCCGGGATCCTCATCGCCGTCCCCACCGGGTATGCGCTCGCGCGCTTCGAGTTCGTCGGCAAACAAGCGGGCGTGCGCTCCCTCTTCGCGACGCAGATGTTTCCCGCGGTCGCGAGCGCGGTGCCCTTGTACATGCTGCTCGATGCGCTGCAGTTGCTCAACTCTCGGAGCGGGCTCGTCCTCTGTTACGCGACCACCAGCGTGCCCTTCTCGATCTTCCAGCTACGCGCTGCCTTCGAGTCCATTCCGCCCGAGCTCGAAGAGGCGGCGATGGTCGATGGCGCGACGCGCTTGCAAGCCTTCGTGAAGGTCGTCTTGCCCGCTGCACGACCGGCCATCGCGGTCACCGCGCTGTTCGCGTTCATGAGCGGCTACAACGAGTTCATCCTCGCCGCGACGCTGCTCGGCCGCGAAGAGATGTACACGCTGCCGGTGGTGCTCCAGCGCTACATCGGCGAGCACGACGCGAACTGGCCAGCCTTTGCCGCCGGCGCGCTCATCGTCTCCGCTCCGGTGATGGCGCTCTTCTACTTGGCGCAGCGTCACCTCGTCCTTGGGCTCACCGCCGGAGCCGTCAAGGGCTGAGGCCAGACTCTCCGCGCAGCGTCACCACGACTCCGTCCCGCGAGCGCGCTTCTTGTCGGCTTGCGTGCGCTTGTCCGTGAGGCGGCGACCACGGCTCGCGCGGGTCGGCTTGGTCGCGCGCCGGAGCACCGGTTCTGCGAGCGCCGCGCGGATCAGCTCCGCGAGCTTGGCGCGTGCGTCGCCGATATTCTGCAGCTGATTGCGCGTGCGCTGGCTCGTGAGGACCACGAACCCTTCGGCGTCCAGGTGGCCCTTCGCGAGCGCCCGCAGTCGCTCTCTCACCCGGGCCGAAAGCTGCTCGCAACGCTCGATGTCGAAGCTGAGCCGCACCTTGCTCGAGACCTTGTTGACGTTCTGACCGCCCGCTCCTGATGCACGAACAGCTGTCCATGTCAAGAGCGCGCTCGGAATGACCACGCCGCCAAGCTCAAGGTCGTCCGCCACGCGCCCGTTGTACCGCATCGCGGGCTCCTCCAAGACCCCGAAGCCGTGAGAATACGCGGTGGAAATGGCGTATCGTGACGCCAATGTGGTTAAATCCGTGTCGCTGGGTCGCTCGAAACCGCGTTGCGATCAGCTTGTCGGCGGCCGTGGGCGTGCTCGCGCTTGGCGGCTGCGGCACGGACCCGACGAGTGCGCGGAGCGGCGGCTCGGGCGGCTCCGGCGGCATCGGGCCTGGGAGCTCGAACGCGTCCGCGGGCGGCGACGCGTGTCCCCCGCTCGATGCCTGTCACGCGGAGGGAGAGTGGGTCGCCGCGGACGGGAGCTGCACGGCTCCGGTGCTCGCGGATGGCACGGCTTGCGACGATGGCGACGGCTGCACGATGACGAGCGCTTGCCAAGCTGGGGCGTGCGTCGGCGGCGACTCGGTCGATTGCCAGCCAAGTGACATATGCCATCTCGCGGGCACCTGCGATCCGGCGACGGGGCAGTGCTCGAACCCGGCTGACCCGACGGCGCTCGGCACGCTGGCGATGCGCTGCGGTCCGCTGCCGCTCTTGCTCGACATGGGCTACGGCACGCTCGGCCTCTTGCCGCACGTGAAGCTGCCCGGAGACTGGAACCCATACCTCATCGACGGCAATGTCGATGGGGCCTCGCGCGCGCAGCTCTACGTCCGCGCGCATGCGGTCGGATTGCGCCCCTACTGGCTCACCTACAGCAACGTCTTCGAGGGGCTGCTCGGCGTCGAGCTCGCGCGGGGAAAGAAGCCGAACCCGAATGATCCGAAGGGCCGCGGCCTCGTCGACGAGTGTGGCGTGCACGAAGATCACGGCGGTCAAGTCTCGGCGTGCCGCGATTATTACGGCGCGTGCGGAGGTGCCGTCGGCGAGGCGACCCCGGCCGGCATGGCGAAAACGTTCGATGACTGGGCCGCGGACGGGGCGCTCGGCTACTGGCGGGACACGAACACGCACCGCAGCGAGGTCGCGACCGGACTGTTGCCGGACGCGATCCCCGCTCCCCACATCGACATGTTGCAGATCGATCTGGAGGGCGAGTGTTACAACGAGCTGTTGAAGGCGAACGGCGAGCAGGCTGAACAAGACAAGGCGCTCGACCTCTACGCGCAGCTGTTCGCCACCGTCGATGCGGGGCTCGCCAAGAACGCCGTCGGTGGCGGCACGTCGCCCGACACCAAGCTCGGCCTTTACGGTGTTCCGGTGGGTAGGAGCTTCGCCTCGCCCTACACGGATGATCTGAAAAACCCCGCGAACTTTCCCGTCGGCAGCACGAAGCTCGGCTACTGGTCCGACGAGTGTCGCTACTTGGTTCCGCAGCTCGCCCCCGAAAACTGCGGCGCTACGCCACCGGTGCGTTGCGACCCGGAGAAGCTCAGCATCACGAGCCTCGGGGACGGTTACTCGGCGCTCGGCCGGCTCAGCCCGTGGATGTATCTGACGGGCAAGCAGCCGTCGGAGCATCCGGCGTTTACGTGGCTTGCAAAGAACGACGACGGCGATCCGAAGACCTACGAGACGGACGACGTGGTCGGGTGGGCCGATGTGGCGACTCACCAGCAGCCGTTCTTCACGCGCTATTTCACGGGCAAGGGAGAGTCGACCAGCATGCCGGTCCTGAACCGGCGGGTTGGAGAGGTGGCCGGCGACGTGATGTTCCCTTCGATCTACAAATCGGCTGGGCGGATCGAGCTCGCGTGGGGCGACGTGTCGCACAACGACTGGCGCCACAACCTCCTCGGGCTCGGTGCGCCCGCCTTCGAGCACAAGACCACGGGGCACAGCGATCCGCACATCGCCAAGGTCTTCGAGCACTTTTTGCAAGAGCAGCTCGAGACAGCGCAGCTCTCCAATCGCGTCCAGCTCGAGGTCGCGTGGGGATGGAAGCTCTTCACCGGGCGCACGCTCGCGCCGATCATCACGATCGTCCCCGGCAGCGCGGTGACCTCGAAGATGCAGCGCGATCCCGGCGACCCGAGCGGCAAGAAGCTGTGCACCGACGATGACGCCATCATCCGGAATGACCAGGCCATGCCAAATCGCTGCGGGGCCAAGCCAGCGTACTGCAGCGCCACGCCGACGATGCCGAGCATGAGCTACGTCTCCGCGGACTCGGTGCCGACGCATCCCGGTCGCAAGCTCGTGTTTCACGAGTGGAGCTCAGCGACGCAAACCTTCGTTCCGCAGCCTGCCCACCCCGAGGCGTACACGTACGTCCAGGCCAACATCGAAGTCTACGCGCACCAGTCGCTCGACGAGTTCGAGTACACGCAGGTGCGCCCGATGCTTCAGGCCGTGCCCCACGGCGAGATCGACGCGGTTGTCAATTGGCCCGACACGACGTCGCTCGCCGGCCTCTGCAGTGGCCAGGGACGGCGCCTGCGGCACGGCGGCGGCTTCCACTATCTGAACGCCTACGGAGGCTACGAAAACACCGGCATGCCCGAGCCGCTGTGGATGCGCTTTTACGTGCCCGGCCCGCTCACCGACTGGTGCCACGATGGGCACGCGCTCGAGTGCCGCGAGGTCCTCGACTGGGATGCGCCGTGCGACGCGGGGGATACCTGCGAGCCGCATTGGCCCACGATCGCGAGCGATATGGCGATCGAAGAGCTCTGCACCGATGCCGTCGCGAGCTATGCGTTTGCGCGCTGGGAGCGGGTGCGCTCGGTGTTCGAGCAGGCGCAGGCGAGCCCCCCGCCGGCCGCGCTCGCGTATCAGCCGACGGCCTTTTGCCCGTACCTTGCAAGCTGGTTCGAGACGAAGCTCGGAATGAGCGCACCGAAGCCGATGTGCCCATAGCGGGCACGCCGTGCGCGCGCCGTCATGCCACGCCAACAGTGGTGCCGATCGCCATCGACTTCGCGCTCGCGGCACGCGCTCATCGAGAGCGGCTCACGCGGTCACGCCGCGCGCTCATCACGAGCGGCTCACTCGGTCACGCTGCGGGCGAATCGAGCTCCCCCGCGGCGAGGCCGTAGGTGCCGCCGCCGCTGACCTGGATCCACGCGCGCAATAGTTTCATCGTGCGTCCGCCCGCACGTACGGCGGCGGCAGCGAGCCTCAGATCGCGCGTACACGCGTCGTGCAAGGAGTCGGTGGTGTCGTCCTCGGTGGCGACTCGCGGCATCCACACGGCGTTGCGCGGCAGCGGGCGCTCTCCCTGACGATCACGAAAACCGCGCGCCACCAGCTCGGCACGTAGCAGCCTCGCGGCCTCGTCCGTCGTCTCGGGGCCAAGCTCATAGGCGACGCTGCAAATGAAAGTTCGCGCCATCAGGGCCCGAGCTTCACGAGGTAGCCATCTTCGTTTTGCTGCGTCACGAGCGGGCCGCCGCCAAAATCGATCGATCCGTTCATGTACCCGGCCGTCACGATCGCCCCCGTCGTCCACTCGACGCCGACCGCGAGGCCCCACTCGTTGCCGGTCGAGCCACGCAATTTGCTGAAGAGGTGCGTGCCGTCGAGCGTGTATTTCGCGAGATACACGTCGGACGACCCCGTGTTCTTCAAGAGCCCACCGCCGAAATCGACGTCGCCCTGCGCGTAGCCGGTGACAACGATGTTGTCGTTCGCGTCCACGGCGACCGAGCGCGCGACCTGTTCGCTCGCGTTGCTGAAGAGCCGCGCGAACGTGGTCTTCTTGCCGAGCGAGTCGAGCCGCATGAGGAAGGCGTCGTTGCCACCGAGCGAGGGCACCGCGCCGAGGCCGAGATCGATCACGCCGTGGAAATAGCCGTGCAAGATCACGCCGCCCGACGAGTCGAACGCGACTCCGCGCCCGAATTGCTCAGCGCCGTCCCCGAAGCCGCGCCCCCAGGACTCGGTGCCGTCTGCAGCCATGACGATGGCATAGACATCTCCATTCCCGGCCCCGGTCAGCGTCGTTCCGGCGACGTTCATCGCGCCCATGAAGCGACCGGTCAGGGCGATGCGAGCGTTCTTATCGAGCGCGAGCCCGTAAAGCTCTTGGGCTTGCCAGTCGCCGAAGCGCTTTGAGAACACGGCCCCGCCGTTCTTGTCGAGCTTGGCGACGAAGATGTCGGTGTTGCCCATGCTGGTGATCGCGGCGTTACCGAAATCGATCGTGTTCGAGAAATGTCCCGCGACGACGATGCTGTCATCGGGTGCGACAAGGACCGCGCGCGCCGTCTGCCCGAAGAAGCTGCCGTAGCGTTTGGAGAACAGGTGGTTGCCGCTCGGGTCGAGCTTGAGGACGAAGACATCGGCGCCGCCGGCGCTGGTGAGCGGGTCGCCACCGAAATTGACCGTCCCCTCGAAGACGCCGGCGAGGACGACGTTCGACGCTGAGTCGACGGCGAGCCCGTACGCGGCATCTGGGCCAGAGCCGCCGAAGGTCTTCACCCAGCTGAGCGTGCCCGTGCTTGTGAAGCTCGCGACGAACACATCGAAGTTTCCCACGCCCGCGAAGAGCTTGCCCTCGATGTCGAGCGATTGCTGGAACATGCCCGCGACGACCACGTTGCCCTTTGCGTCGATCGCGACGGCGAACGGCACCTCGCTGCCATAGCCGCTGATGAGCTTGTCGAAAATGTGTGCTCCGTTCGAGCAGCCGCCGACCGCGTCGCAAGAGCCGCCGGGACAGGCAGCGTCGAGCGTGCCGGCCGACTCCGCGTCGCAGCTGCCTGCGGCACCCTTGAGCGCGCAGCTCACGCACGCGCCGTCGCAAGCGGACTCGCAGCACACTCCATCCGCGCAGAAGCCGCTCGCACACTCGCCGCCCTCACCGCACGGAGCGCCCAGCCCGGAGACGCATTGGCCGCCCTCGGTGCATACCTTGCCGTTCGGTCCGCACGACGTCCCCGCGGGCGAAATTGCAACCCCGCACGCGCACTCTTTGCACACCGCGACCGCGCAAAAACCCGGAGGGATCGGACAGTCGCTCGCCGCCTCGCACGCGCAGGTCACGTCGCCCCCCTGCGCGCCAGAGCTCATGGTCCCGTCGCCGCCGTTGGCGCTCGCGACGCTGGTGCTGCTCATACCGCCACTACCACCGACGTTCGCGGCCCCGGCGCCACCCGCGTTGGCCGCACCGGAGCCGCCCGTGCCGAAGGTGACCACTTCACTGGCGCAGGCCGCGATAGGCGCGAGCACCACGACGGCGAGGTAGCTCATGCGCGAAACTGCAGTTCGATCAGAAGCAGCGTTGGGCAAGCGTGGCGACGGCATGCAAGAGAATTAACCGAGGCGCGCCAACATTGAAAGCACCGCGGATCATTGGCCACGCGGATCATTGGCCACGCGGATCATTGCGCCCGCCGATCATTGAGCACGCCGATCATTGCGCCCGCCGATCATTGAGCACTCCGATCATTGCGCCCTCGGATCAATGGGCCTCGATTCGAGTTCGTCGAGCCACTAGCATGCGCGCATGTTGGAGCGCGGGCTGGCTGAGCGGCGTGGATCTCGAAGGCTCGGCGTGGTCGGCCGAGGCCCTTCGGCGAGCGTCGTCCTCGGGATGATTACGCCGAGCGTGGTCCTCGGGATGATCGTGGGCTGCGCGCAGCCACTGCCGCCGATGGCGCCGCCCGGGGCCGAGGCCAGCCTGCCCGCGCCGCGCATCGGACCGCGGACACGAGCGACCACATCCGCGTCCGTGTCATCGCCGGGTGCGAGCCCGAGCGTGAATGACGAGGCCGACGGCGCCGTCCGCTGCGTCGCGGCAACAGGTCCAATCCCCGACGCGATGGTGTTCGTGCCCGGTGGTGTGTTCACGATGGGGCACGGCGTTCGTGCCATCGGCGGCTCCGGTGGCGGCTCCGATGCCGGCACCGTGTCGGATGCCGCGCCCGCGCATGAGGTCAAGCTCTGCGGGTTTTATATCGACAAGACGGAGGTCACCGTCGCGGCCTACCGAGCCTGCGTAACGGCCGGAAAATGCGCCGTTCCCGCTACGCGCGGAGGCTGCAGCTACGACGCTTCGGGCAAAGGCGAGCATCCCATCGACTGCGTAAACTGGGACGAGGCGTCGGCCTACTGCGAAGCCGTCGGCAAGCGCTTGCCGAGCGAGGCCGAGTGGGAGAAGGCGGCGCGCGGCACGGACGGACGGCGCTTTCCGTGGGGCGATGCGGCACCGACCTGCGAGCTGGCGGTGCTCGACGGATGCGGCGGTGCGGCGCGAGTCGGGAGCAAGCCGGGTGGGGCAAGTCCATACGGGGCGCTCGATCTCGTGGGCAACGTGTGGGAGTGGGTCGGCGACTGGTACGACCCGGCGTACTACGCGAGGCCGAGCGACATCGACACGCCGGACGCTGGCACCGAAAAGCCCGCGGCGCCGCAATCGCCGCAGCGAGCGAACGCGATCGCGGACAACCCCGGCGGTCCCGACTCGGGCAAGGCGCGGGTGCGGCGCGGCGGTGGCCACTATTACAATGGCGCCGGCGTCTCCAGCTTCAGCCGATTTCGCGCGGCGCCCGAGCACCACCTCGACAACCTCGGGTTCCGATGCGTGATCGCGCTGATCGGCGCGGAGCCCGAGAACGACGACGACGCGAAAGACAAAGACGACGACACAAAAGAGAAGGACGACGACGACACAAAAGAGAAGGACGACGACGACGCGAACGAGAAGTGACGCTCCGCATCACCTCGCACCACCGCGGAGCGCGTCACCGCTCAGTTGCGCCGCGCGGCCGTGAAGGGATGGGCGTGGTCGAGCGGTCCTTGACCTGTGCCGAAGCCGGGCGCGCTTCGAATCGCGGCGGTGACGAAGCTTCGGGCGCGCACGATGGCATCCGTGAGGCGAAGCCCGCGCGCGAGGCCGACCGCGATCGCGCTCGCTAGCGTGCAGCCGGTGCCGTGCGTGTGCCGGGTGTCGATGCGCGGCCCGACGAAGCGGTGCTCTTCTCCGTCTGCGGTTCGCAGCAGATCCGTGATCTCCTCGCCCTCGAGGTGTGCGCCCTTGATCAACACGGCGCCGGCTCCACGCACCAGCAGTCGCTCTGCCGCAAGCGCCATATCCTCGACGCACTTCACGGGCAGCCCCGCGAGCGCCTCTGCCTCCGGCACATTGGGCGTCACGAGCGACGCGACCGGCAAGAGCCGCAACCCGAACAGCACCTGTGCGTCCTGCCGCAAGAGCCTCGCCCCACCCTTCGCGCACATCACCGGATCGACGACGATGGGGATCCCGCGCGCGCGCCGCTCGAGCACCCGCACCACGGCCTCGACCACCTCGGCGGAGTAAAGCATTCCGGTCTTGATGCAGTCGGCGCCCAGATCTTCGAGCACGACCTCCATTTGCCGCGCGACGAAGCTCGGCTCGACGCCGACGATGCCGAAGACGCCACGCGTGTTCTGCGCGGTGATCGCCGTGATCGCGCTCGCCGCGTAGCCCTCGAGCGCCGTGACGGTCTTGATGTCCGCCTGCACCCCCGCTCCACCGCCGGAGTCGGAGCCGCCCACCACGAGAACTCGCCCTTCCATCTTCGTGTCAATATGCGGATAGCAATGCGGATAGCAATACGGATAGCTATTCGAATAACTCGTCGCGTTGCTACTCGGCGTACATCGTGATGTCGGTGGCCGCGGCGAAAGCCATCCGCTTGGCCTCGTCCCAATTCGGGTGCCGCACGATGACGAAGCCGTCGCTGACGAGGGTCTGCTTCCAGTCGCGACGCTGCGTGCCGGGCCGCAAGAGCTGCTCCTTCACGACCCACGAACCGCACGCTTCGAGCCAAGCGCCCAGCCCCTCGATGCGCGTGATGCGCCCGCTTCCCTTCGCGCGCTTGAAGACGATCCCGCAGTTGTAGTTGCGCGCCGTCGAGCCCTTGAAGTCCTTCCAACAGGACACCCGCGCCCACTCGCGAAACAGATCGACGTCGGCCGTGTAGTTCATCTGATCGACGAGGTGCGCGCCGCCGGGCCGACAGCCAATCTCGCCGAACACTGCCTCCCCACTCGGCGTGTGAAACCACTCCATATGGGTGAAGCCGTCGCCCATCCCGAGCGCCTCCAGCACACG
>SHZB01000074.1 GCA_009692485.1 Myxococcales bacterium | reverse complement strand
TCGGCGAGCGGCGCGAGCGGCGGCATGTCGAGTGGCATGTAGTCGATGGCGACGGCATTGTGGATCAACGAGAAGCGCGTCGCGGTCGTGCCAAGCACGGTGCTCGCCGCGAGCGCCTGCACATCGGCATAGGCGACGAGCGGGAAGGGCGCCCCGTTGGTGGGAGGAGCCGAGTGGCAGTGCTGGCAGTGGGTAGCGAGGACCGTGTCGATCGCGCACGGCAGCTCGCCGGTCGGATCGCCGGGAGCGGACACGTCGCAGTCCGCGAAGCACTCTGAATTAGCACCGCCGCTGCCACCGCTACCGCCAGGCCCGGTCGTCGCGCTCACCGATGCGGTGTTGGGCGCAAGCTCCGCGCACGAGCCTCCGACGCAGCGTGTCGTCAACGCAGCGTCACAGCCGAGCGGCACGCCAAACACCACCACCGCAGCTCCGAACACCAAGATGCAATGCCAACGAAGCGGGTCGAAGTTTTGATGAAAAACGCGGCTGCCGTGCAACACGCGCCAATAGTAACTCACCCACCTGCGCGGGCCTACTGCGCGGGCTGCGCGGGCTGCACTGCGCGGGCTGCGCGGGCCTACTGCGCGGGCTGCGCGGGCTGCACTGCGCGGGCTGCAACACTTCGCGGGCTGCAATACCGTTCGCGCCCGTCCATCGCCTCCTCTCGTCACGTCGCGGCGAGCTCGCGGCCCCGCTTGGTTGCGGCTTCGACCGCGGCCACCAGCGCCTCTCGTGCGCCTCCTCGTTCGAGCGCATCGAGGCCGGCGACGGTGGTGCCGCCGGGGCTCGTCACGCGCGCGCGCAACACCGCTGGCTCTTCGCCGGTCTCGAGCTGAAGCTTCGCCGCGCCGTAGACGGTCTGCGCGGCCAGGGTGAGGGCGACGTCGCGCGCGAGGCCCATCTTCACGCCGCCGGCGGTGAGCGCCTCGAGGACCAGCATCACGTAGGCGGGGCCGCTCCCGGACAAGCCCGTCACGGCATCGAGCTCGGCCTCGGACACTTCGACGCAGCGGCCGACGGACTCGAACATCGAACGCACGAACGCGAGCTCCGCGGCAGAAACGCCGGCACCGGCCGCGAGCGCCGTCGCACCGGCACCGACGAGCGCGGGGGTGTTGGGCATCGCACGCACGACGCGCGCGGAGGGCAATGCCTGCTGGATGGTCGCGATCGGAACGCCGGCCGCGATCGTGACGACCAGCGTTGGCACCGGCTCCGCTTCGCCGTGGGCCACGCGCGCCACGACGAGCGGCGACAGCGAAAGGAGCAGGTCGCGCATCGACTGCGGCTTCACCGCGAGCACGAGCAGCTCGGCCCATTCGACGAGCAGCGCGTTGTCTGCGTGCGTCACGATGCCGTGCGCCGCGGCCAAGAATTGCCGCCGTTCCGCGCTCGGATCGCTCGCCCGCACGCGCTCGGCCGAAGTTCTACCGGAGCCCACGAGGCCGGCAATGAGCGCCTCGGCCATGTTGCCACCGCCGATGAAACCGATGTTTCGGTCCGCGAGACTCACCATCGCGCGACCCTACACCGCCTGGCTACGCCGCGGCTTCGGGACGAAGGAGCCCGCATCGCGCTGCAGGACCAGGGGGATTGCCGTGCGCGCGGCGATACGACGCGGCGATCGAAATGACTAAGCATCGAACGCTTGGCGCGGCGGCCATGGCGGGGGCTTGAGGTCGTGCAGCCAGGCCCACATGTCGCGAGAACGCCCAAGGTGCCGCTGCAGATCGCGCCATACCTCCCGAATCACCGCCGGCGTCGTGAACATCCAAACGTCGCGCGAATTTGCCTCACGCAGCAGCGCTGCCTAGCCAATGCGCGCGCTGCTCTGGTTCGTGATGCGCCAGGTGCGCCTGCAGCTCGCGCACGGTGCAGTCGGTCCACCACAAGAAGTAGGGCCGGGTATCGTCCTCGAGCAGCTGCGCGGAAGTGGCCTCAAGCCTTTTCGCGCGGAACATCGTTCAATCCATGGCACCTTGTGGGCCGGTCACCCCGGGCCCTGCGCGCCTTTGGGTCGTCCGCCGCGCGCCCCTGCGTGCCCGCGTGACGCCGCCGGTGATGCGGGTTATTCGCGCGTGCTCGGGCGTGGACACTCAGTTGCGCTTTCTCGTCCCCGCGCGGGGGAGTGAGCGCGGGGCCGGACGGGGTCTTCTTTTACATGAGCACGGGGTGTTCTTTTACGTGAGCATTGAATGGCAATGAAGGACGAGCAGAATCTGGCCGACTACTACTTGTTTGACCGACTCGCCGAGGGCCTCGGTGACAAGGCCGCGATCCTCTTTGGGGAAGAGCGGCATAGTTACGGTGACGTCGCCGAGAAGACGCGCAGGCTCGCCGCACACCTCATGGGCAATGGCCTGTGCGCCGAGCAGCGCGTGCTCATTGCCCTCACCGATAGCCCCGCCTTCGCGTATGCGTTCTTCGCGACGTTGCGCGCTGGCGGCGTCGTGGCAATGGCCAATCCCGCGGCACCCGAGGCGGACCTCGACTACCTCGTTCGTTACACTCGCGCGGCCTGTGTAATCACGACTCCGCGGGTGGCGATGGCGCTCGCGGCGACGCTCTCCGAAGTGGGAAGTCGGCTCGTCGTCGTGCGCGACGTGGCGACGGGAGAGGACGTGCTCGGGCGCGATTCGGCCGCGATCGAGGGCGGGAGCTGGCTCGTGGATGCGCTCGAGGATGGGGCGCACCGCATCGAGCGTGGTGAGGCAGAGCGCCGCGCGACGATGGCCGACGACCCCGCTATATGGCTGTTCACTTCCGGCTCGACGGGGCAAAGCAAAGCGGCGATGCACGCCCACCGCGACTTCGTGTTCAACACGGAGGGTTATGCGCTTGGGACGGTGGGCTACCGGCAAAGCGACGTCACCGTCAGCGTGCCGCGGCTCTTTTTCGGCTACGCCACCGGCACGAACTTGATGTTTCCATTTCGGGTTGGCGCGACGACGGGACTCTTCACCGAGCGACCGACCCCCGAGACCCTCGCCTGGGCGATTGAGCACTATCGACCGACCATCGTGACGAACGTGCCGACGATGATGGGCAAGCTGCTCGAGGACGACGACGCCCGCCGCGCCAAAGGCAAACCCGCGCTCGACCTCGCCAGCGTGCGCTTTCATCTGTCCGCGGGTGAGGCGCTGCCGCCGGTGCTGCTCGAGCGGTTTCTCGCGCGCTTCGGAGGCGAGGTGTTCGACGGGATCGGCTCTGCGGAGATGTTTCATATCTACTGCTCGAATCGCCCGGGCGACGTCATGCCGGGCTCGCTCGGGCGCGTCGTCGAGGGCTACGAGCTTCGTGTCTTGCCCGTCGATGCCGAAGGGCCGGGGGCAGCGCCCGTGGCCGTTGGCGCGAGCGGCGTCATGTGGGTCAAGGGCGACTCGGTGGCGTTCGGCTATTGGCAAGCGCGCGAGAAGAGCTGGTCCACGTTCTTTGGGCATTGGTGCATGACTGGGGATCTCTTTCGCGCCGACGAGAATGGCTATTACTGGTTTGAGGGCCGCGCCGACGAGCTGCTCAAAGTCGGAGGGGTTTGGGTGGCGCCGCTCGAGGTCGAGGCATGTTTGCTGGGCCACGAAGCCGTGTCCGCGGCGGCCATCATCGGCGTCGAACAAGACGGCCTCACCAAGCCGAAGGCGTTCATCGTGCGCTCGGACGCGGGAAGAATGCAGGGCGAGGGTGAACTCGCCACCGAGTTGAAAGAGTGGGTGAAGGCGCGCCTCACGAAGCACAAATACCCGCGAATCGTGGCGTTTATCGACGAGCTTCCGAAGAACGATCGCGGCAAGGTAGACCGCAAAGAGCTGCGTCGTCGCGAGCTCTCGGGCGAGAACCCCGTAGGGCGCTAGTGCCTCGGACGCGGCGTACAAGTGCGTTCAGCGATACGAAGCAACTACCAGATAACGGTGTGCGTAAGGGTCAATCGCTGGAGGCGCTGAATCCATGGCAAAGAAGCTGGCACTGCTGACGACGGAGGGCCTGAAGACGCTGCTCCACGCGGGGTCGCCAGTGGTGGCGCTCATCCCGGTAGGCTCGGTCGAGCCGCATGGGCCGCACCTGCCGCTCGCCACGGACACCATCATCAGTGAGGCGGTGGCGGAGCGCGCGGCGGAGCGACTTGAGGCAGAGCGCGGATTCGTGGCGCTGGTAGTCCCCAGTGTGCCTTATGGGGTTACCGAGTTTGCCCGCGGTTTCGCCGGCGCAGTCTCCGTGCCTGGCGCGGCGCTGTCGGCGTACTTACGCGCGGTCGTCGAGGCCTATTTGCAGGGCGGCTTCGCGCACGTGTGCCTCGTGAACAATCACCTCGAGCCTGACCACGACGCAGCCGTCCGCGCCGCCCTCGTTGGCATCGACCCACGCCGCGCTACGCTCGCCTGTCCGCTCACGCGCCGTTGGGGACGCACGCTGTCCGACGAGTACAAGAGCGGCGCCTGCCACGCGGGTCGCTACGAGACCTCGCTCATGCTGGCCGCCTCGCAGAGCTCCGTCGATGCCGGGAGGGCGCTCTCGCTTCCGGCCGTGGGGACGAGCCTCTCCTCCGCGATCGCGGGCGGAAAGCGCACTTTCCTGGAGATGGGGCTCGTCGCTGCTTATACCGGCGCGCCGGCCGAAGCGACCGAGGCCGAGGGCCGCGAGCTGCTCGAACGGCTCGCCGAGATGGTCGTCGTCGAGGTCACGGAAGCGCTCGCGGGCGGCGACTCTGTAGTTCCCTGAGGGGCGGTCGGTAGTTGCCGTGCAGCAAGCCCGCTCCGAACTCCGCGGTGACGCAGCTCTGTGGGTTGCTCTCGAGATCCTCGCGGCGCCGCTCGCGCTCATGGAGGCGAGGCGAAGCGGTTCGGGAACGGTTCGGCGTCGTGTCGGCGGTGCGCTTCGCGGCCGTCGAGGGGCAGCGGCCAGCGTGATGGGGAATCTCCGCGCTCGTGGAAGATGGCCGCGCCGATGACACCGACGTTGCGCGTATCGCCGTGCTTCTTGTTCGCATAAGAGCTCGCGACGCTGCCGAAGCGAAAGGCCGCGACGTTGTCGTTGTCGGTGCGAAAGCCGTCGATCTCCAGCTCGTCGTGCGGCTCGATCAAGTAGCCGCGCTTTTGAAGCGACGCGGGCCGGCCGTCGATGACGTCGAGCCCATCGACCGAGACCACCGCTTCGATTCGTCCTGGGCCTTTGTTCTTTACGATGATCGTGTACCGCTCACCCTTGATGCCCGTGACGAAGTTGTCGCCATTCGCCGTAAATCCTGACAAAAACCGTCCGCGACCGTCGCGAAGGCCAATCTCGACGTGGCCGGCTTGGACCGGAAACGCGACGCGATGAAGTTGTTGGCCGTGCCCGCCGGACATGGCGGCGATGCCTTGGGGGTCGTTGTAGAAGAGCTTGCCGATTGCGAAGGGCTGGCTCGAGTCAGCGCGCGAGAACGGTGAGTTCGTGACCCGCGAGAAGCGTTGCTCGCCAAATTGCGTCGCGAGTCCCGGCCGGTGTTCGGGTCGGCGCGCGGGCTCGAGGGCACGGCTGCTCGGCGACGGGGCGCTCTTCTTCTCGGCCGACTTCTCCCGATGGGCGCCGCCGAGGCCGCCAAAGTTTTCGCCGCCGACGTCGTTGCCGATGGCTTCTTCGTCGCGAGACTCGCCGTGGGCATCGCCGCGCGGCCTCGCATCGCTCGGCGGGGGGCTCTGCGGTGCACCGTGGGCCCGGCTCGGCGCGTCAATCGACTCGGACTGTGCCGTGGCATCCGGGGAGGTCTCTTCCATGTGGCTGTTGTCGGACTCGTGAGCATCGCTGCCGACGCCAGGAGCGCCGCTGCGAGACGGGCCGCGCCCGGCTTCGCTCGCATTGCCTCCAGCCGTTCCGACTGGGACGTTTTGCCATGGTGCGCCTCCGGTGCAGCCTCCGAGGACCGCTGCCGCCACCAACCATCCGACACCCAAGTGAGCTTGCATTTTTGCCATTGTCATCACCTCCGACGAGCGATGAACGTGCGGCGCGAACTGGGGCTTACACATGGGTGCGTCGTCGCAACCTTGCGCTCGAAGACGGCGCTGCGAGGACTGCCCTACGCGAGTTTGTAGGGCCGCCCTGCGTGAGTTTGTAGGGCCGCCCTGCGTGAGTCAGTATGGCCGACCAGTGTTTGATCGACGTGCGCGCGAGTCAGTAGGGACGGCCTGCGCGCGAGTCAGTAGGGCCGGCCAGTGTTCGGTCGCTCGCGCGCGGCTTCTCGCATCAGCGCTCGCAGGTTGGTCTCCAGGTGCGCGACGCTCACGTCTTCCTCACTGACCACGAGAATGCGGCCACGGACATCGCGTGCAAGCGCGTCGAATCGCGCGCTGCTCCGCGCATAGAGCGGCTCGGGCACCGCGATGACGAGCGGCTGCATCTGCGCGGCTACCGTCATGGCCTCGGCGGCGCTGCACTCGACCAGCAAGAGCTGAACGGCGTGCGCGGCCTTCGCGACTGCGGCGATCACGCGATCGGTGCCACCGACCACGAGCACGTGCGCGATGTGGATCGCCTTCAGCGTCGGGGCTTCATCTTCATCCACGGTCGCATCCTCCTCGAATCGTATCGCCGCTCGCATTCAGCGCGCTCGGGCGGCGAGCGCGGCGATGAAGCGATCGAGGTCGCCGCGGGTGTGCTTCTCGGTGACGGCGACGAGCAGCTGGCGCTGGCGGCTCGCGTCGTAGCGGCCGAGGTCGAGTCCCGCGATGATGCCGTCGTTCGCGAGCGCGAGCACGAGGTCGCTCGCGGTGCCGGGCACGCTCAGCGCAAACTCGTTGAAGGTCGGCGCCGCGCTAAGGACCGCAAATCCTGGCAACTTCGCGAGTTCTTCCGCGAGGTAGCGCGATTTAGCGAGGCACTGCTCGGCCACCGCGATGAAGCCCTGCTTACCGAGGATGCACATCTTGATCGTGAGCGCCGTCGCACACAGACCGCTGTTCGTGCAGATGTTGCTGGTCGCGCGCTCGCGGCGAATGTGCTGCTCGCGTGTCGAAAGCGTGAGCACGTAGCCGCGCTGGCCGTGACGATCGACGGTCTCTCCGCAGATGCGCCCGGGGAGCTGCTGCAGCATCTTGCGGTCCTGCTTGCACGCGAACAAGCCAACGCCCGGGCCGCCGAACTGGGGTGGAAGGCCCAGCGCTTGTCCTTCCGCGACGGCGATGTCCGCGCCGAGCGCGCCGGGTGGCTCGAGCAGCGCGAGCGCGAAGGGCTCGGCCGTGACGGTGATGAACAACGCGCCGGCTGCTTGGGTTGCCCGCGCGAGCTCGCGCAGATCGCTGGCGGTGCCGTAAAAGCTTGGGTATCCGACCACGACGCAGGCAAGGCTTGGGTCGATCGCGGCGGTGATTGCGGCCAAATCCGAGGCTCCGTCGGCGCGCGCCGGCACGTCGGTCCAGTTCTCTTTTCCGTGGTCGAGCACGCGCGTGAAGGTCTCGACCGTGGCGGCGTAGTCGGGGTGCACGCAGCCGCTCATCAGCGTGCGTTCGCGCCCCGTGAGCCGGCGGGCCATCAACACCGCCTCGGCGAGCGCGGTCGAGCAGTCGTACATCGACGCGTTCGCTAGCGGCAGGCCGAGCACCTCGCTGACGATCGTCTGAAACTCGAAGATGATTTGCAGCGTGCCCTGCGCGACCTCGGGCTGGTACGGCGTGTAGCTCGTGTACAGCTCGCTCCTCAACAGCAGCTGATCGGCCGCGATCGGAAATACGTGGTCGTACGCGCCCGCGCCCAGAAAGCTGAGCATCTTGGCGCCGCGGTTTTTCTCGCCCAGCTCGCGCACGTGTCGCATCAAGCTCAGCTCGTCGAGCGCTGGCTCGAGCGCGAGCGGACGTGTGGCGCGCACACCCTCGGGGATCGGCGCGAACAGCTCGTCGAGCGACCCGAGCCCCGCAGCCCGGAGCATCTCGGCGATTTCAGCTTCGGTGTGAGGAAGGTAGCGCATGGTCGCGTGCAAACCGGGTCACTTGGAAAGCAGCGTGCCGTACGCTTCGGCGTCCAGCAAGGCCTCGACCTCGCTCGGATTCGTGGGTGCGATCGCGATCATCCAAGCGCCGCCGTAGCAGTCGTCGTTCACGAGCTCGGGCTGGTCGGCGAGGGCGGCATTCACCTCGACCACGGTGCCGCTGATGGGCGAAAACAAATCCGCCAGCGTCTTCACGCTCTCCACGGTTCCGAACGCCGCGCCGGCTGTCAGCTCTGCGCCGACTGCCGCATCCAGGTTGACGAGCGTGATGTCACCGAGCTGCTCGACCGCATACGCCGTGATGCCGATACGCACCAAGCCGCCGTCGGTCAGTGCCCACTCGTGGTCAGAGGTGTAGCGCCGGTCCGTCTTGATTTCACTCATGGTTTTCTTCGATCTTTTCTTGGGCTCATATGGCCATTAGCGGCCCGGCTCGTATGGCCATTAGCGGCCCGGGATCCTATGGCCATCAGGGCACTCGGCGCAGTTCGGCTCAGCTCGGGCGCCGGTAGAAGGGGGTCGGAACCACGACGGCCTCGATGCTTTTTCCGCGGCAATCCACGAGCAGCTTCGAGCCGACGGCGTCGTGGCCCAGCTTGACGTAGCCGAGGCCGATGTTCTTGTTGACCGTCGGGCCCGGGCTTCCGCTCGTGCAGGTCCCGATCGTGGCTCCGCTTGCGTCGAGCAGCGGATAGCCGTGGCGCGCGATCCCGCGGCCGGTCATCTCGAAGCCGACGAGCTTGCGGCTTAGACCTGCCGCTTTGATGGCGAGCAAGGCCTGCTTGCCGAGGAAGCTTGGCTTGTCGAGCTTCACCGTCCACGCGAGTCCGGCCTCGAGCGGATTGGTGGTCTCGTCGATGTCGTTGCCGTAGAGCGAGAGCCGCGCCTCGAGCCGCAGCGTGTCGCGCGCCGCGAGCCCTGCTGGCTTGAGGCCGAGCTCGGAGCCCACCTCGAAGAGGGCGCGCCACAAGGTCACGACGTCGCCCGCGGCACAGAAGATCTCGACGCCGTCTTCGCCCGTGTAGCCCGTGCGCGCGACCAAGCAGCGGACCCCGCCGAGCATCGCGTCGCACAGCGCAAAGCTTCGCAGCTCACCGAGCGCCCGGCCGCCGTCACCCAGGCGCGCCGCGATCGCCATCGCTTTCGGGCCCTGCAGCGCGATGAGCGCGGTGCTATCCGACGCATCGACGAAGGCGCAGCGATCTCGTGCCGCAGTCGCGATGTGCGCCGCGATTTTCTCGCGGTTCGAGGCGTTGCAGACCACGAGCCACTTGTCGGTCTGGCGGCGATACACGATCAGATCGTCGAGGATCGTGCCGCTCTCGTTCAACGCGCAGGTATAGAGCGCGCGCCCCTCGGCGAGCTTGCTCAAGTCGTTGGTGATGAGCTCATCGATGACCCGGCCCGCCTCGGCACCGTCGAGCTCGAGCTCGCCCATGTGCGAGACGTCGAACAAGGCCGCCGCGCCGCGAGCCGCGAGATGCTCTTGCTTCACGCCCTCGTATTGCACGGGCATGTCGTAGCCGGCGAAGGGCACCATGCGCGCGCCGAGCTGCACGTGCTCGGCGTGGAGCGGCGTCTTCTTGAGCGGAGCTTCGTCACTCACGGCTGCCCGTTTAGCCGTACTTTGCTCGCGGACCAATGGCTTAGCGCATGGCTTGGCGCCGAAGTTGTCGCCGAAGTTGAACTCGACGGAGCTTCGAGTCCGGGCGGCTCTGGGCGCGCAAGCGGGGCGGAGCGCTGAACAGTTAACAGCGGACAGAAACGCTCGACTGCAACAGCCGCAGTTTGAGGGCTGGCGCCGCACGCGATCATTCGCTAAGTATCATTTGAAATGGTCACGATCACCGAACGAGCCGCCACCAAGGTCCGCGACATCTCCTCCGAAGAGGGCCTCGGCGGCCAGGGGCTGCGGCTCCGCGTGGTCGGCGGCGGCTGTGCAGGGTTCAGCTACGACCTCTACTTCGAGGACGCGCCGACGCCGATGGACGAAGAGTTCGAGGACAAGGGCGTCAAGATGTTCGTCGATCCCTTGAGCTACCAATATCTCGACGGGACGGAGATCGACTACGTCGAGGGCCTCTACGGCTCGGGCTTCAAGTTCGGCAACCCGAACGTGACCAGCACCTGCGGCTGCGGCTCGTCCTTCAGCGCCTGACGCTAGTGTTGATCTAGTGTTGCTAGGGTCGGCTGCCAGACACGGATCCATCGCGCGTGTCTGCTAGGCTCGGCGCGTTCGACCAGGGACGGTGATCGCCGGTCGCGAGCGCGTCTCGAAAGAGCGTGCATCGCGGCGGGAGGAAAGTCCGAGCTTCACAGGGCAAGGTGCTGGCTAATGGCCAGTGAGGGCGACCTCGAGGAAAGTGCCACAGAAAATAGACCGCCGCGCTCGCGTCACTTCGGTGAGGCGCGCACGGTAAGGGTGAAACGGCGGGGTAAGAGCCCACCGCGTCTCCGGTGACGGAGGCGGCACGGAAAACCCCACCCGAAGCAAAGCCATGTAGGGAGACAATGTCACGCGCGGCCGAGAGGCTTCGTGCGATGAGAGGACGGCCCGTCCGAGGTCTCTGGGTAGGCTGCTCGAGGGTCGCGGTAACGCGGCTCCTAGACGAATGATCACCAGCTTGCCGGGGGCGACCACGGCACGCGACAGAACTCGGCTTACGACCGATCGAACCACGAAGCCTCGCCCCCGGGTGGGGCTTCGCGCTTTTGCGAGCTCGTGCGTGGGGCTTCGCGCTTTTGCGAGATCGTGCTGTGACCTTGCACTTTCTTCGGAGCTTGGCCCACGCCTTGCCACGCCGAAGCCGCGGCCATCGCGAATCCCGCTACGATCGCGACATCGCCGCTCTTTGCATGACACGGCCGTCATGCTCACCCACGAAAGGAATTTCCCATGAAGCTTCACGGCACCTTCTTCGCTGCCTCAGCTGTGTTCGCGTTCAACGCCTACGCTTCCGATGCCAGCGCGTGCGGCGGCTGCTTCGTCAACAACTCGGAGACCACGGTCGTGACCGGGCACCGGATGGCGATGGCGATCTCGATGACCCAGAGCGTGCTGTGGGATCAGATCGAATACGCGGGCGCACCGGAAGAATTTTCGTGGGTGCTGCCGGTGAAGAAGGGCGCGAAGGTCGAGCTGTCGAACGATGCGTGGTTCGAGGCCCTCGACGCTGCGACGAGCACGCAGGTCGTCGAGCCGGTGGTGTTCTGCGACAACTTCGACGGCGGCGGTAGCAGCGGCTTCGGCTGCGGGTCGCAGGACTCCGTCGCGATGTCCGCCGAAGGTGCGCGCGGTGCCGAGGGCTCGCCGGTCACGGTCGTGCATCAGGGCACGGTCGGCCCCTACGAGACGGTGACGCTCGCCACGGACGTGCCGGGTGCGCTCAATGGTTGGCTCGAGCAGCACGGCTACGGCGTGCCGAAGGACATCCAGCCCGTCATCGACTCGTACGTGAAAGAGGGCTTCGACTTCATCGCGCTCAGGCTCATTCCGGGCGTCAATGTGCAACACATGAAGCCGGTGCGCGTGGTGACCCCGGGTGCGGGCGTGGCGCTGCCGCTTCGCATGGTGGCAGCTGGCGCTGGGGCGAAGACCGCGCTGAAGCTCTTCGTCATCGGCGAGGGCCGCTATGCCTCCAAGAATTTCGAGAACGCGATCGTGCCGCGCGACCAGGTCATCTGGAACTTCGATACCAAGTCGTCGAATTTCAATTCGCTGCGGACCGCGGCGCTCGAGAAAAGCGGCGGCAGCGTGTTCATCTCCGCGTACGCCCAAAACGGCGCGCTCCTCAGCCAGCTCTGGGACGACGCGGCGATGAGCAACGTGAGCTATCAGATCGGTAACCCCAACGATGGCCTCGTGACGAGCACGATCGCCGGCGCGTATTTCATGCAGGCGCTCGCGAACGGCGATGCCCCCGATGGCGGAATCTCCCCGAAATCATGCGAGAACCGTGCGACTGCGCACCAGGCTACGAGTTCTGCCGTCGTCGTCGATAATTGCGATGACGAGGGCGTCTGCGCCGAGCTCGGCGGTGCGGAAATTTCCGCGAGCGAGTTTGCGTGCGCGCAGCTCGACGATCTCGCGGTGGCATTCACGGGCATGCATCCCGGCGATGTCTGGGTCACGCGCCTCGAGGCGGAGCTTCCGCGTTCTGCGCTCGCGACGGACCTTGTGCTCGAGGCCTCGAAGACGCAGGCCTTGATCGGGGCGCGCTTCACGGCACCCGTCTATGTGAACGGTCCCTGCGAGGAGGATGCGGCCGCCGTCCTCTTGCCGCCCAAGCCGAAAAATAACGGCATGGGTGGCACCGGCAGCGTCGTGGTGCTTGGCCTCGCCGCCGGTGCACTCGCGATCGCCATGCGCCGCCGAGTCGCGGTCCGCGTCGCCGGTTGAGTGACCCTTTTTGATGCAACTCTTTGATGCAAGTCTCGTGATTCTGGAGAACTCGACATGAAGCTAGCCATCGCCATTTTTTCATCGACGCTCGTCCTCGCCAGCGCCGGCTTCACCTTCGACGCGCATGCGTGCGGTGGCTGCTTCGTCGCTCCCTCCGAGAACACCGTCGTGACCGGCCACCGCATGGCCGTCTCGATCTCGCTGACACAGAGCGTGCTCTGGGATCAGATCGAGTATGCGGGTGCGCCGGAAGAGTTCTCGTGGGTGCTGCCGGTAAAAAAGGGTGCGCGCCTCGAGCTCGCGAACGATGCGTGGTTCGAGGCGCTCGATGCCGCGACGACGACGCGCGTGACGGCGCCCTTCGTCTCTTGCCCATCGTCGGGGTTCGGTTGCGGCGGATTCGCATCGGCAGAATTCGACGCGGCCGCCCCGAAATCCACGGCCGACGGGGGCTCGTCCGTCACGGTCTTGCACCAGGGCACCGTGGGTCCGTACGAGACCGTGACGCTAGCGACCGAGGTGCCGGGTGCGCTCGAGACCTGGCTCGATCAACATGGCTACAGCGTGCCGACCGAGATCGAGCCGGTGCTCGACGCCTATGTGACAGAGGGCTTCGACTTCATCGCGCTGCGGCTCATTCCGGGTGTCGGCGTGCAGCAGATGAAGCCGGTCCGCGTCGTGACTCCGGGCGCGGGGTTCACGCTCCCGCTTCGGATGGTGGCCGCGGGCACGGGCGCGCAAACGGCGCTCAAGCTCTTCATCATCGGAGAGGGGCGTTACGCCGCGCAGAATTTCGGAAATGCGATCGTGCCCGAAGCAGAACTCTCGTGGAACTTCACGACGAGCGCGTCGAACTACTCGAAGCTGCGCGGACGCGAGCTCGCAAAGGACGATGGTCGTACGTTTCTTACGACCTATGCCGTGCTCCGCGCGCTCTTGTCCGAGCAGTACGATTCGGTGACCGGGTTTCCTGTCAGCTACCAGGTTGGCGAGCCGGCGGACGGTCTCGCGTCCCCAACGATCGCGGGGGCGTACTTCAATCAGGCGCTCGCGAACGGCGACGCACCCGAGGGCGGAGCGTCCCCGGCGGCGTGCGCGAATTTAGCGGCGGCCCAAGCCTACGCCACGGGCCTGGTGGTCGACACTTGCGACGAACAAGGAGCGTGCGCAGCCCCGCTTTCCGGCGAAATCGCGGCGAGCGCGTTCGCTTGCGCGCAGCTCGACGACCTCGCCGTGGCGATGACCGGCATGCACCCCGCCGACGTCTGGGTGACGCGTCTCGAGGCGGACTTGCCGCGCGCGGCGCTCGCGAGCGATCTGTTGCTCGAGGCCTCGATGAGCCAGGCCACACAGAGCTCCAGTCTGCTCGCGCCCAACCACGTCAATCACCCCTGCGACGAAGGGCAAGAGGACGTCGCGTGGGCCACCCTGCTCGCGCCACCGCGATCGAGAGGCACCGGCTCGGGCCCGCTCGGCGGTGTCGTCGCGGTCGGCCTCGGGCTTGGATGGCTCGCCCTACGTGCGCGGCGCCGTAGCTCACGCGAGCCTTCTACCTGAGCGCACATCGCATCGCCGATCTCGTTTGCTGCGTCGCTGACGTGACGCTAACCACGCGTCCGTGGTGCGCGATGACCGGTCGAAGCTGGGGCCCATGCTCGACCCGTCGGCGACTCCGCTCGAGCGGCTGCTCGCGACGCTTGGCCAGCATTATCCGGACGACGACGCGGCCCTGCTCCGCTCTGCGGTGGCCGAGATCGAGGCTGATTCGCCTGGGTCCGACGGTGTTCGCGCCGCGCTCGAGACCGCGCTCGAGACCGCGCAGATCGTCGCCACGCTGAGGCTCGATCCGCTCGCGATCACAGCCGCGGTACTCGCTCGCCACGCCCTCCGCGATCGCGCTCGCATGGAGCTCTTCCGCGAGCGTTACGGCGTCGAGGTCGCGGCCTTGCTCGAGGGCGTTGCGCGCCTCATCGACATTCGCTGGGACCGGCTCGAAGAAGAGGCGGCCGAGACGCTCCGCAAGATGTTCCTCGCGATGGCGCGCGACGTACGGGTCGTCATCATCGTGCTGGCGATGCGCGTGCAGCTGATGCGCTCCTTGCGAGACGGGGTCGATGAGCCTGCGCGAGAACGAGAGACGCTCGCAAAAGAGACCTTGGCCGTGTTCGCGCCGCTCGCGAACCGCCTCGGGATCTGGCAGCTCAAATGGGAGCTTGAAGACTGGTCGCTCTGCGTCCTCGAGCCGGCGATCTACGCGGACCTCTCACGCAGCGTCGAGGCGCAGAAGGACGAGCTGGAGAGCCACGTCGCGCGCCTCATCGAGAGCTTGCGCGAGAAGCTCTCGACGGAGGGGATCGAGGCCGCGATCTCCGGCCGCGCCAAGCACATCTACAGCATCTACAAAAAGATGCAGAAGAAGGACGTCGGCTTCGAGGGGATCTTCGACGTGACGGCGGTGCGCGTGATCACCGACAAAATCGGGGACTGTTACGCCGCGCTCGGCGTCGTCCACGCGAGCTGGGTGCCGGTGCCGAACGAGTTCGACGACTACATCGCCAAATCGAAGGACAACGGTTACCAGTCGCTTCACACGGCGGTCATCGGCCCCGGCGGCCACCCCTTCGAGGTGCAGATCCGCACGCACGAGATGCACCGCTTCGCGGAGTACGGGGTCGCGGCGCACTGGGCCTACAAAGAGAACAAGAGCGCGCAGAATAAGCAGAACGAGAAGTTCATGGTGCTGCGGCAAATCATGAGCTGGGAGCGCGAGGTCGCCGATCCGCACAGCTTCGTCGAATCGCTCAAGACCGATATTTTCGCAGATCAGGTCTACGTGTTTACGCCGCAAGGCGACATCGTCGATCTGCCGGTGGGCGCGACTCCGCTCGACTTCGCGTATCGCATCCACACTTCGGTCGGTAACCGTTGTCGTGGCGCGCGCGTGAGCGGCCATATCCAGCCGCTCGACTACCAGCTGAAGACGGGTGACCGCGTAGAGATCCTCACGCAGAAGCAAGAGCAGCCAAGTCGCGACTGGATGAATCCGTCGTTTGGATTTCTCAAGACCTCGAGCGGCCGACAAAAGGTCCGCACTTGGTTTCGACAGCAAGAGCGCGAGACGGCGGTGCGCGAAGGCAAAGAGCTGGTCGAGCGCGAGTTCGCGCGGCTCGGTCTGCGCCATACGACCGTCGCTGACGTGGCCGAGTCGCTCGATCACAAATCGCTCGAGGACTTGTTCGCCGCGGTCGGCTACGGGGACCGCCATCCGCAGGGTGTCGGCATCGCGGCCCTTCAGCTCGAGCGCGAAAAAGCGCCGCCAAGCGAGCCACCGCTGCCACCACTCTTGCCGCCGGCCGCGCGGCAAAGGCGCTCCGCGTCGGGGCTCTCGCTCGACGGCGTGGACGACATTCTCGGCAAGCGCGCGCGCTGCTGCAATCCGGTGCCTGGCGACGCCGTCACTGGATTTGTGACGCGCGGCCGCGGGATCGTGATCCACCGCAAGGACTGCAGCCACATCGCCAACAGCCGTGAGCCCGAGCGCCTCGTCACCATCGACTGGGGCCCGTTGGCGGGCGAGAAGCACGCGGTCGACATCGAGATCCGCGCGCACGAGCGACCAGGCCTGCTCGGCGAGATCTCGAGCCTGGTTGCAAGCACGGGTGCCAACGTGGCCTCGGCGCGCGCCGATCGTCAGAAGGACGGCGTCGCACTCTTGCGAATGGCCCTCGACTGCACCAGCGCCGATCAGATCGTACGCATCCTTCAGCGTATCGATCAGCTACCCGAGGTCGTCGAAGTCCGGCGCTTCAGCGGACGCTGACGGTGCGAACGAGCGGGTCGAGCGGCCCGGCACCTTGAGCTGCTAGCGCCTCGATTCATTAGAATCGAGGGGTCAATGAACAAGAGTGCCCGGATCAAAAGCGTCGCAAATCGAGGGGTAACTCGAAGTCCTCGCCAAATCGGGGACGTCGAGTTACCCCTCGATCGGATGGATTCGGTGCACTAGCGCCGCGGCGTCGTGAGCGGGAGGATCCAAGGTGAAGGCGCGAGCGACGGCGTTACGCTGGCAAGATCGATCGCCGGGTCGATGAAGCGCTGCTCGGGTCGGTAGTTCAAGCTCGCGAAGGCATCGGCGTAGACCTCGACGTCACGACCGAGTGAACGCCGGTACCGGTCGCGCAAGAGGTGCGCGTAAAACAGCACGAAGTCGGGCTTGGACGCGAGCTTCAACAGCTGATCGCCGGTGAGCTCGCCTTTGAGATCCACGTGCCAGCTCTCGCCCGTGTCCGCCGCGCGTACACGAAAGCTCACGCGGCCGCGCTTGTCCCGCAGCTTCATGCGCCACGAAAAGAAATGCCCCTCTTCGGTCCACGCGACGTCGCCACGGTAGAGCCAATGCCGCAGCGGCACGAGCAGCTGCACCGTGAAGAACACCAACGCGAATGCGGCGATGGCGGCGCGCGCGGTCGTGCCCGTTCGCAGGTGGCGCGGAGCGGCGAGCCACTGAGACAGCTCGGGTCCGAATACGGGCATGCGGTAGGGCCAGCGCGGCGAACAATACAAGCTCGTCACAGCGAGCATGAACCACGGAAATACGCCGATGTGAAAGATGAGCGCGTTCGTGACGTGGAAGGCGACGGACAACACCACGCCGAGCGCGCGCGTCCGCCGCCAGACGATGAGCGGCACGATCGTGAGATCGAACGCGAGCCCGCCGAACACGATCGCGTTGACGGCGAGCTCCGACGTGAGCACCGGCGCAATTGACGGCATCTCTTGCGCCGCATCCTGGAGCCAATGGCGGATCGGCTCGCCGGCGAGCCAGTCGAGGTTGAACTTCGCGACGCCGCCAAAGACGTAGACGAGCGACACGAGGCCGGTGACGAGCAGCACGGGCCAAGCTTCGATGGAGCGCGCGTAGAGGCTCGGATCACGCTGCGCATCCACGGACACTGCGCGATGCGCCGGGGCGAACAAGAGCAGCAGCGCGACCAGGCTCAAGAGGTAGGCGTGGTTCAGGTAAAGCTCGCCCGCGAGCAGGAACGCGTAGGTGTGGGTCACCAAGAACAGCGCCACGCTCAGCCGATAGAACGCGCCCAGCGCGATGCCGAGGGCCGCGACCGTCATGAGCGCGAAAACAGCGTAAACCACGGGCGCAGACGGCGTTTTGAGCCACCAGAAGCCGAGGTATTTCAACAGCACGGACGGGACCGTGTAGTAGTCGCGTACCCACCCGAGCGCGAGATAGCGCAAGGTCTCGAAGGCCATTAACAGGCCGAACACGATCCGAAAGACGACGAGGCCCGCGATGTCGATGCGCCTGAATGCGAGCGCCGCGAGCTTCGACTGCCGGCCCATGAAAACGGAGCGGCTCACGACAACGGAGCGGCTCACGACAACGGTGCGACTCGCCACGACGGGCGGGCTCACGGCCCTCGGATGGCGCACGCTTGTGGCTTGGCTCACGACAACAACGGAGCTGGCTCGACGCGCACCGCGCAGAATTTGAACTCGGGGATCTTGCCGAAGGGATCGACGACGTCGTTCGTGAGCAGGTTCGCCGCGGCCTCGCGAAAGTGAAACGGAATGAACACGCTTCCGCGGTTCGAGCGGGTCGTCCCTTTGGCCGCAAGTTCGATGGTGCCGCGCCGCGAGCTGACGCGAATCCTTGCGCCGTCCGCGATGCCGAGGGCCGCGAGATCGTCGGGATGCAACTCGGCGAGCGCCTCGGGGGCGATGGCATCGAGCGCGACGGAGCGGCGCGTCATCGTGCCGGTGTGCCAGTGCTCGAGCACGCGGCCGGTGTTGAGGACGAAAGGATACTCGTCATCGGGCAGCTCTTTCGCAGGCGCCACCTCGCACGGTACAAAGCGCGCGCGGCCATCCGGCGTCGGGAAGCCGTCACCGAACAAGAGCGCCACGCCGTCGGGCGCGCTGCGATCGGGCGCGGGCCACAGCCGGCCGGTGCTGCCGAGATTCTGGTAGTCGAGCTCCGCGTACGACTCGGTGAGCGGCGCCATCTCGGCGAAGATCGCCTCCGGTCCGTCGTAGTGCATCGGATAGCCCATGCGTGTCGCGAGCTCGCAGACGATCTCCCAGTCGAGTCGCGCCTCGCCTGGCAAGCGCAAGGCGGGCCTGCCAATCTGCACGCGGCGATCGGTGTTGCAGTAGGTCCCGAGCTTTTCCATGTAGCTCGACGCCGGCAGGATCACGTCCGCGAACTCCGCTGTCTCGGTGAGGAAGATGTCCTGCACGACGAGGAACTCGAGCTTCGCGAGCGCCTTCTTGACCTTGTTGATGTTGGGGTCGCTCAAGAATGGATTCTCGCCCATGCAATAG
>SHZB01000073.1 GCA_009692485.1 Myxococcales bacterium | reverse complement strand
GTCCAGCGAGCCCGATCGTGCGTTGCTCGGAAGTGCGTTGCTCACACGCGAGCGCCATTCCGGGCGCGATGACGCGGGCCTCTTCGTCACCGAGCAGGCCGCCCTCGCCGGCATGCGGGTTCAAGCCGGCGACGGCAATGCGCGGCCGTGCGTGGCCGAGACGACGCAGCAGCTCGTCGAGCTCGAGGCATGCACGCGCGACCTTCGCGGGCGTGATCGCGCGGGCGACGCGGCGCAGCGGCAGGTGGGTCGTGACCAGGGCGCTCGCGAACCGCTCATTCGCGAAGGCCATCACGACCTCGAGCTTGCCGAGCCGCGCCGCGAGGTGCTCGGTGTGTCCGCGAAATCGATGAGCGCCGCGGACGCCGCTCGTAGCGATGCAAGACTTCGAGACCGGAGCCGTCACGAGCGCGCTGCACGAGCCACTGGCCACGAGCGCGAGCGCCTCGTCGATCCACGCGAGCTGCGCCGCGCCGCCAAGCTTGGTGGGCTTGCCCGGCCGCACGCTGCGTACGAGCTGCATACTCGGTGCATACCAGCCGATGGCTCCGCTCGGGAACGCGGCGATTTCCGCTGCGGAGTGCACCGTCACGATGCGCGCCCCCGGAATTCCGGCGCGTTCCGCCTCCGCGAGGATGGCGCGCTGATCGCCGACGAGCACCGCCGAGATTGGACTGCCGGCGCGATGGAGGCCTGCCAGCGCCGCGAGGGTGACCTCTGCGCCGACGCCCGCGGGACAACCCAGCGACACGGCGAGCGGCAACACGCACACATCGTCGTGGCCCTCCCGCTGCGACTTTGCGGCCCGCGGTCTGGCGCTCATGCGCGCGCCCCCGGCCGAGCGCCATCGGTGCCTGGCGCGGTGAGCTTGTAGCCCGCGCCCCGCAAGGTCACGAGTGGCAAGGCCGCGCCGAGCTTGCTCCGCAGTCGCCGCACGTGGATGTCGACCGTTCGCGCCCCGCCTTCGTAGCTTGGCCCCCACACCCGCGCGAGCGCTTCATCGCGCGAGACGACGCGCCCGCGGTGCTCGCACAGGTACGAGAGCAACGCGAACTCGCGCAGCGTGAGCGAGACCATCGTGGCGCCGACGCACACCTCGCGGGCCGAGCGGTCGATCACGATCTCGCCGAGCTTGAAGCGCTCTTCGTTGGCGAACTCGCTGCGCCGCCACTCGAGTGCGCGGACCCTCGCATACAGCTCGGCCGGCACGAAGGGCACGAGGACGAAATCGTCGAAGCCCGCCGCGGGATCGAGCTGCGCCACCTGCGCCACGCTCACCGCGACGATGGCTCCCGACCCTGCCAGCCTTGCTTCGCGTCGCAGCGCCCGCAGCGCGCCGTTTGCAAGATCGGGTCGGTCGAGCGCCTCGATCACGATCGCGCGCACGCGCTCGTCGTCGCCGGGAAGGACAGCGTTCGGATCGTCCCACAGGCCCATCGTGCGGACCGTCGCGCCGAGGCCGCGCAGCACGTTCGCCGCGCCCTCGTCGCGCTCGAGCTCCTGCTCGTGACCGATCACGATCACGTAGGAAATGGGCCGTTTCATGGCCCCTTCTTTTGCTATTTCGCGACGCGCGCGACGGTCTTGCCGCCGAACGTGGAGAAGAACACGTGCGTCGTGTCCAGCGCGAGCTGCAGCGGTTTGTTCTGCGCCGCGGCGAGCACGATGGCCTTGCCGCCGGCGACCGGGGCCTTCATCACGGTGCCGTCCGTATCGTTCACCCCGTAGTTCGTGAAGTAGACATGGCCGCCGTCCACCGCGACGGCCGTCGGGTGGCTCAGCCCCATCACGAGGCTCTCGACCTTGCCGCCCGCGGCCGGCACGCGCGACACTTCACCGTTCGTATCCGACGCGAAGTAGACGAAATTATCGCTCACCGCGATGCCCGTCGGCGCGCTCAGATCTTTGGCGATGATCTGCTGCATACCGCCTCCGTGCAGCACGCGGCGCACGTCACCGCCGTTGTAATCGGTCCAGTAGACGTAGGCGCCATCGGTCGCCAGATCCCATGGCGCCGCGAGCGAGGAGGCGAGCTTCAGCGGCATCGTCGCCGGCTCTTTCACGCTGCCGCGCCACAGCTCGCCCGCGTCGCGGTTCAACCAAAACACGTAGTCGCCCTCGGTCGCGACGGCCCAGAGCCCGACTTTTAGCGCGACTGCGAAATCGCTGGGCATGTTCGTCGTCGTCATGAGCTTGAGCGCGGCGTTCGCGTCGGCAACGCCGTAGTTCGCCCACAAGAGCGCCGTCATATTGTTCGGGTTCGCGTACGAGATCGCGATTTCGCGCGGCGCGTACTGGTTGCTGGCGACCACCTCCGGCGTGCCCGGGGTCGCGAGATCGCTGACGCGCATCACCTTGTTGGTCGCGCCCGCGCTGGTCCAGTAGAGCCCCGTCGCGTCGACCGCGAGCCCGTAGACTTCTTCCTGAGCGGTGGCGATCACGCCGAGCGGGCACAGACCGGAGGCGCACGCCGCGCCAAGGCAATCGTGGCCGCAGCCGCCGCAGTTCTTCGCGTCGGTGAGGACGGCGACGCACTTGTCACCGCAAACCGCCTGGTTGGTCGGACACGCGCACGCGCCCTTGCTGCACTTGGCCGCCTTTGGGCACACCACGTTGCACTGCCCGCAGTTCTGCGCGTCCGTCATCGTGTCGACGCAGTCGCCGCCGCAGAGCTCTGCTCCGCCCGCGCACATCTGCCCGCCGGCGCCGCTGCCACCCGCACCGCCATCGCCGCCCGCTGCGCTCGTCATCGTGGTCGTGCTCGTCGTCGAGCTCGTCGCGCCGCCCTCGCCCGGCGCGGAGCAGTCGCACACGCCGTAACTTCCGTCGGCCTGGCACACCTGCACGCCCGTGATCTTTGCACCCGGGCACGCGCAAGAAATCTGCCGCCCCTCCGTGCAGTCCGAGCTGTTGCACCCGCCGGCGAACGCGCCAAAAGCGAGGGTCAATCCAACGAAGCCCAATCCGATGAAGTCCGAGCCAAAAATGATCCGCACGATGTTGCTCCTCGAACGGGCCGAGTCCACCCGTGTAGGGCCCAGAGCGAGCTTCGGTCCCGCTCAGCCGAGTCGAGTACCGCCGACGGTGATCTCATCGATCTTGACCGTGGGGCATCCGACGCCGACCGGGACACTCTGCCCGTCCTTGCCGCAAGTCCAAATTCCGTCTGAGATGCCGACGTCGTTGCCCAGCATGCTGACGCGCGTCAACACATCTGGACCATTGCCGATGAGATTCACGTCTTTTAGCGGTCGGGTGAGCTTGCCGTCCTCGATCAGGTAGCTCTCCGTGAGCGAGAAGACGAAGTCGCCGTTTGAGATGTCGACCTGCCCGCCGCCGAATGCCTTGGCGTAGATGCCGCGCTTCACCGTGCCAAGGATCTCTTCGGGGTCGTGCGCGCCCGCAAGAAGGATGGTGTTCGTCATCCGCGGCATGGCGTTGCACGCGAAGCTCTCGCGCCGGCCGTTGCCCGTCGATTCGCGCTTGTAATGGCGCGCCGACATGCGGTCGTGCATGTAGCCGACGAGTCGCCCGTTCTCGATCAACACGCTGCGCCCGGGCTCATTGCCCTCGTCATCGACGTTCACGGCGCCGCGGCTCTGCGTCAGCGTCGCGTCGTCCACCACGGTGCAGAGCTCGCTCGCAACCCGCTCGCCGATTTGCCCGGCATAACGGCTCGTGCCCTTGCGATTGAAGTCCGCCTCGAGCCCGTGCCCCACGGCCTCGTGCAGCAGAATTCCGCTGTCGCCGGGGGCGAGCACGACCGGCAGCTGACCGGCCGGCGCCTCTTCCGCGTCGAGCATCGCGATCGCACGCCGAGCCGCCTCAGCTGCGTGCCACTCCGGGCTTTTGTGCTCGAAATAGCCCATCGTCATGCGGCCGCCGCCGCCGCTGGAGCCCGCTTGGGTCTTGCCCGCGCGCTCGGCCACGGCTCGCATCGAGAAGCGAATCATCGGCTGCACGTCGAAGCAGAGCTTGCCGTCGCTGGTCGCGATCAACAGCTCGCGCACGGCCTCGGCGAAGCCGGCCTCCGCGCGGACGATCATCGGATCGAAGCCGAGCGCCGCACGGCTGGCACGCTCGAGCAGCTCGCGCTTTTCCGCGGCCGGTCGCTCGAGGCTGTGCTCGTCGAGGTCATAGCGTCGCGGAAGCTCGCGCGAGCTGAGCCGCACCGGTTTCTCGTGCCCACCCTCGACCGCGATGCGCGCGGCGGTGCGGGCGGCGCGGGCCATCTCTTCCCACGCGAGATCTTCGGTGTACGCGTAGCCGGTGGCATCTCCGCGCTGGACGCGAACGCCGAGCCCGACGGACACGCTGCGCGACGCGCTCTTGAGGATCCCCTCGTCGTAGCTGTAGCCCGCGCTCCTTCGGTACTCGAAGAAGAGGTCCGCGTAGTCGCCTCCGTGCGCGAGGCAAACGCTGAGCAGCCGCTCGCAGATCGTGGCATCGATGCCGGCATCGCCGCCGGGTGCGAAGGGCGCGAGATAGCGCGTGTTGGCCATGCGCGGAGCATAGTCTCAGGTCGCGCAAATCGGCCGAAATCGTGGCGTTATTCGCACGAGGAGATGCTGCGGTCGTCCGTCGGCGGAAGCATCGTCTGGAAGCACTCATGGACTCGCGCGATGAAGAGCGGTACGCGCCGCGGCATGAATCTAGATGTCGCGCTCGTGTGGATCCACGTCACCGCCAACGTCTTCTGGATCGGCTCCATCGTCGCCGTCGGGATGCTCGTGTGCGCCGAGTCGGTCGATGCAAAGACCCGCGGTAGCCTCGCGGCCGACCTCTACCGCAAGCTCGCGGCTCCGGCCTTCGCCGTCTCGTTTCTCGCGGGCGCGGCGCGGCTGTTTTCGGACCCGGCTTATTACTTCAAGCAGACGCACTTCATGCACCTGAAGCTGCTCTTCGTCTTGATCGTCATCGCACTGCACCACGTGATAGGCGCCCGCGCAAAAAAGCTCGCATCGGGACAGGCCACCGATGCCGGGCCGACCAAGATGCTGCTCGGCGTGCTCGCGGTCTCGGCGGCGATCGCGACCTTCGCCGTCGTTTTCAAGCTGCCAGCGTGACCGTAGCGCGGTCGAATTCGGCCTCGCGATCGTCCTGCGGTCGAAGATCGGGCAATCACGGCTTGGCGCTGGCGCGGTTTGCCGTTAAAACGCGAAGGCTTTTTTCCCGCTGCGCTCGCGCATGTTGCTGACGAGTGTGGCCCCCTGATCGGCAAACAGTTAGAGGCGAATCGTTGGCGGCGCTGGATCGCGAAAAAACCCTTCAGGCCGCGCAGAAACTTGTCGATAAGGACAAGTTCGACAAGGCCATCATCGAGTATCGCAAGCTCGTCGACAGCGATCCTGCCGATGTGCGGACGCTGCTGAAGATTGGCGATCTCCATCTGAAGCTCCAGCAATTCGAGCCGGCCATCGTCGTTTACGAGAAGGTTGGCGAGCACTATTTTCGCGAGGGTTTCGCCGTGAAGGCGATCGCCGTCTTCAAGCAGATCCGCGGCATCATGCGCCGTCATGCTCAGGAGCTCGACGCAAAGTTCGCGCACATCCTCCCGCGCCTCGCCGAGATCTACACGCAGCTTGGTCTCACCAGCGACGCGCTTGCGGCCTATGACGAGGTGGCGACGCGGCTCCGGCAAGAGGGACGCGTGCGTGACGCGCTGGACGTTTTCAAGGTCGTCGTCGGCCTCGACCCGCAGAATCCAATAGCGCACCTCCGGGTCGCGGACTCTCGCGCGCGCCTCGGCGACATCGACAAGGCCGTCGATTCGTTCGGCGAGGCGGCCAGGATCATGTTGAGCCTCGGGAGGATCGACGATGCACTGAAGGTGCTCGAGCGGCTGCTCGAATATCGCCCGGACCCGAACTACGCACGCCTCGCCGGCACGAGCTATCTCGAGCGCGGTCAGCCGAACGACGGGATGGCGGCGTTGAGCAAGCTGCAGATCGCCTTCAAAGCGAACCCGAAAGATCTCGCGACCCTCAAGATTCTCACGCGCGCGTTCGACGCCATCAACCAGCCCACCAAGGCACTCGAAGTATTGAAAGAGGCGGCCCGCGTCGCACGCGACGGCGGCGACCAGGAAGAGTTCGCGACCGTCGCCGCGATGCTCTCTGCACGCGCCCCGGATGACCCTCAGACCCGCTCGCTCTTGGCGCAGCTGCGTGCGCGCACCGGGCGACCTCCGGGCGGGCCGGCCGTTGAGATCGACGACGCCGAGTCCGTGGATGAGGCGCTCGACGTCGAGTCGCTCGACGAGCTGATTCCGGCGTCTCTGCCCCCTTCAGGAGGGCCCCCGTCAGAAGGGCCCCGTTCAGCGGGGACTTCAGAGCAGCCCGGGCGTTACCAGCAGAGTCTCCGACCGCAAGCGTCGCCCGATGCCGCTTACGCCATCGAGACGGCGAACGCCTACCGAGCCGCCGGCCACGTCGCGTACGCGACCGAGCTCTTGCGTGCCGCGCTCGCCCAGGAGGATTCGTTCGATGTCCGCCTCTTGATGAGCGATCTCCTGCTCGAGGGTGGCGATCAGGCCTCGGCGATCGAGGAGCGGCTCTATTTGGCCAACAGCGCCGTCGCGATGCAGGACGGTGCGCTCGGCATTCAGATGCTCGACGACGTGCTGCTGCTCGAGCCAGAGCACGAGGTCGCGACGCAGTTTCGCGAGCAGCTTTACGCGCATTTCTACAACACCGCGCAGGCCTACCCGGGGGATGCCCCGGCGCCGGAGCGCCCGCTTGGGACCTACGATGTCGAGTTCGGGGGCGTCGATGAGGCGCTTCGGCTCGGGGCCGTCGCGGCGACATCGGGGATCATTCGGACCGGGCAGCAACAAGCCGCGCTCGATGAAACCCTGCTCGATCAGGTGGATGCGTTGTGCGAGGCCGGCCAGCTCGTCGAGGCGCGCGCGCTCTTGATGCGTCAGCTGGCAATCACCCCGAATCATCCGCTGCTCATCGAGCGGCTCGAAGATCTCGGCGATGAGCCTGGCGCCGAGTCGTACGTGCCAGAGCCGCCGCCGTCCGTGTCGCTCTACATCGACACCGCCGCTTACCGACACGGAGGTGCGGCGCACCGCGGAGTGCTAAATCCCTCGCCGCCAGGTGGCTTCGCCGAGGCCGACCGCGCGCCGATGTCCGGACAGACCCAATACGATCTCGGCATCGAGTACCTCGAGAGGGGGATGCACGCCGAGGCCGTGGCCGCGCTGAGCATCGCGGCACAAGAGCCGATGCGCGAGTGCGTGTGCCTCTCGATCATCGCCTCGCTGCACATCCAGGCTGGCGACCTCGTCGTCGGAATCGAAACTTTGCATCGCGCGCTCGGTGCCGAACATCGCACGCGCGAGCAAGAACTCGCCCTCGGCTACGAGCTTGGCCACCACTACGAAGAGAGCGGCAACCGCGAGCACGCGCTCCATTTCTTCGAGTGGGTGGCGCTCGTCGAGCCTGCATTCGTAGATCCGCGCGGTGCTCTCACGGAGCGCGTGTCGCGGCTGAAAAAAGCCGGTACCGGACCGGATGCGGCGATGGGCACTGCGCCCGGGACGACTGCGGCCGGGAAACCTGCGCGCAAGCCGTAGCTCACGCCCGCATGGGCTGGCAGCGTTGTCGCGAGTCGGCGACGCGCCACGGCGGTGCGATTCGAAAAAGCGAATCTACGAAGCGAGGCCGCGCACGCGTGTCACGTCTGCGCCGAGCCCGCCGAGCTTCGTCTCGATGTGCTCGTAGCCGCGGTCGAGGTGGTAGACGCGGCGCACGAGCGTCTCGCCGTCGGCGACGAGGCCGGCGATCACGAGCGACGCGCTGGCCCTCAGATCCGTCGCCATGACGCTCGCGCCGTCGAGTCGCGTGACGTGTCGAACGTGCGCCGTGTGGCCCTCGACGTGGAGGTCCGCGCCCATGCGGATGAGCTCGGGGACGTGCATGAAGCGATTCTCGAACACGGTCTCAGCGATGCGGCTCGTGCCCTCGGCGAGACACATCAGCACCATGAACTGGGCCTGCATATCGGTCGGAAATCCGGGGTGCGGCGCCGTCGTCACATCGACAGAGCGCAGCGTGCCCGTGCGCACAACTCGGATTCCGGTTCCATCCGGCTCGACCGTGACGCCGGCCCCGCGTAGCGCCGCGATCAGCGCCTCGAGATCGTCCGAGCGCACGTTGTCGACGAGCACGTCACCGCCTGCCGCGGCCGCCGCAACCAGGAAAGTTCCTGCCTCGATGCGATCGGGGATGATCGCGTGGTCGAAGGGGGCAAGCTCGTCTTGGCCTTCGATGTCGATGATGTTGGTGCCGGCGCCACGCACTCGGGCGCCCATCTTGTTGAGCACGCGCGCAAGCTCGACGACCTCGGGCTCGCGCGCCGCGTTCACGAGCGTGGTCTTTCCCTTCGCGAGCGCCGCGGCCATCATGAGATTCTCTGTGCCCGTCACGGTGGGCATGTCGAACACGATCTGTGCGCCGCGCAGACGACCCGATTCGACGAGGATGTAGCCGTGATCGAGCTTGATGCTCGCCCCCATCGCCTCGAGTCCCTTGAGGTGTTGATCGACCGGGCGGGTGCCAATCTGGCAGCCACCTGGCAGGGACACCTTCGCGCGGCCGTAGCGCGCCGTGAGGGGACCGAGGACGAGCACGCTCGCGCGCATTTTTTTGACGAGGTCGTAAGGCGCCTCGGGCGTGACCGTGCCAGGCCGCACGATGACGCTCGGCGGCGCCGCGTCCACGGGCCGGCCCATCGTCGAGAGCAGCTGCGCGGTGGTCGCGATGTCGTGCAGATCGGGCACGTTGCGCAGGTGGCTCTCACCGTCCGAGAGCAGGGTCGCGCATAGAATCGGCAGCGCGGCATTCTTCGCGCCGCTGACTTTCACGCTGCCGTAGAGCGGCTTGCCACCGCGGACGAGGATCCCATCCATAGCGCCGGGGCATAGCAGCGGGTCCCCTGCGAGGGCGACAATTCAGCGAGCAGCGCGGTCGCTGCCCGGGCGACGCGCATGCCGCCGCCGCGACGCTTCGCGCGGTGAGCGTTAGCCGCAGCATGCACGCCGCGAGCGGTGCGCTCAGCCGTCGGGTGATTCGAGCGCTGTCGTCGGCGCGTCGCCCTTGCCGAAATGGTCGATGAGGATCGACAGCAGCATGTCGCTGAGCACGTTGGTGACCGAGCGGGCGCGCGCGATGATCCAATCGACGGTGAGCAAGAGCGGCAGGAGCTCGATCGGCAGGCCGACGCTGTTGAGCACGAGCGCGAGCGAGACGAAGCCGGCTTCGGGCACACCCGCGACGCCCATCGCCGCGATCATGCAGATCACGGCGGCGATCGCTTGCTGCGAGATCGAGAGCTCGAGCCCGGCCGCCTGCGCCACGAACAGCACGGCCATGCCTTCGTAGAGGACGATGCCGTCGTTGTTGAGGTTGGTGCCGACGCACGCGCCGAGCGCCGAGGCCGAGCGCGGGATTTTCAGTGCATCGAGCGCGCGAAGCGTCACCGGCAGCGTCGCCAGGCTCGAGTTCGTCCCGAGCGCGTAGAGCACCGGCTCGCGTGCCGCCCGCCAGAAGCGCGCCAGGGGAAGGCGCACGACGAAGAGCAGCCACGCATGATAGACGATGCCGATGTGCAGCGCGAGACCGAGGACGCCTACGACGACGTAGGTGGCGAGCCCACGAAGCGGCGCAAAACCGTGCTCGGCGACGGTCATCGCGACAACCCCGAAGACCGCCAGCGGAATGAGCTTCAGCACCCACGTGAGCGCGATTTCGAGCGCACGCAACATGGCGCCGAGCCCTTCCTCGATGGGGGCGATATCGCGCCCCTCGCTGCGTCGTTCTGCGCGCACGCGACGGAGCGCGAAGCCCATCACCAGCGCGATGCCGATGATGGAAATCGCCAGATTCTCCTCGAATGGCGACACCAGGTTGGTCGGCACGTAGCTCGCGAAGGTCCGGCTCAGCTCGACCTTCTTGCCGGCATAGACGGCGGCGGCCTCGGCGCTGGGTCGAACCACGGTGAGCTCGCGTCCCGGCTTCAGCACGTTCGACAGCGTCAAGCCGATCACGATCGCGATGACCGTGTTGAGGGTGGCGATGCCGAGCATGCGGACGCCGGCGCGCGCGTCGATCTCGGTCGTGAGCACGGCGTGCAAAATTGCGAAGAACAACAGCGGCGTCGCGATCGCCTTGATCAGCTGGATGACGAGCTTACCGAGGACGCCGAGGCTTGCGGCGTGCGGGCCGAAGAGCGGGCCAAGGACGGCGCCAAGCACCATCGCGCCGATGATCATCACGTAGAGCGGAATGCCCCGCCGCTCGCCGCTCACCGACACGCTCACGGCTACGCTCACGGGTTCGAGCGTACTTCTTCGCGCCACGGCTCGCGACCGTGAAGGTGCGGCAACGTGCGCGAATTGGAGAAGCAATTTTGGTTCTGCGCGAATAGGCTCGGTCGCAAATGATCAAGCGAAATGTGGCTGTTTTGTCGGGCCTCGTCGCGGCCTTCGTCGGCGTTGCGCGGCTCGCGGGCGCGGACGATCTCGTGCCGTCCCTGGATCTGCGCAACTTCGAGCCGCCCACCGACCCACAGGGTGGCTTGAGCTACGAGCCGGCGACCTCGCCCGCGACCGGCGACGCGAACGCCGTGCTGTGGCTCAGCTTCGCGCACCGGCCCATCTCGCTCATCGACTCGAAGACTGGCGAGACCCGATTCTCGGTGATCGGCCGGCAAGTCACCGGGGATTTTGTCGCGAACGTCGGTCTGTTCGAGAAATTCGCCGTGGGCGTGGACGTGCCGTTCTTGCTGTTTCAGGACGGCGACGATCCGCATGAGCCCGCGCATGCAGCCGCGCTCGCGACGCTGGGCGATTACGCCTTGCCGGCGCACGCGCTCGGGGATGTGCGCGTCGTGGTGAAAGCGACGATGCTGCCCCCGACGAGCGGGGAATTCGGCGGCTTCTCGATGGCGATGGTCGAGCGTCTCTCCTTGCCGACGGGCGCGCGCGGCTCGTTTCTGGGAGAAGGCGCGGTGGCGAGCGACACCCGAATTCTTGCGGAATACGGCCTCGTCGCGGTCGCACTGCATGCCCAGCTCGGCGTGAAGCTGCGCGCGGAACACGAGGATTTCGCGTGCGCTGCGATGCTCCGGCCGGGCCCGGACGGACCCATCCTAGAGATCGTCCCCGTGTGTCCGACGCGCTTCGGCGGCGAGCTTCCGTTCGGACTCGCGGCAAGCGTGAAGCCGCGCGCCTTCGGCTTCGATCCCGATGGTCACGTCATCCTTTTCGCGGAGACCTTTGGGCACCTTCCGCTCTCGCCGCATGGACCCTTCAGCGATGCACGCCTGGCCGCGGTTCAGCTCGGCGGCGGTGCGCGCTACAGCTTCGACAACGATCTCTCGGTGCTCGTCGGCGTCGATGCCGCGCTCGTCGGCGGTATCGGCACGGCTCCGGTGCATGCGGCGATGAGCCTCGGCTGGTCGCCACGCAAGCACGACCTCGATGACGACGGCGTCCTCGACAAAGCCGACGTGTGCCACGACCTAGCCGAGGATCACGACGGCTTCGAGGACAAAGACGGCTGCCCCGAGTGGGACAACGATGGTGACGACGTGCCCGACGGCGAAGACCGCTGCGCGACGGCGGTCGAAGATCACGATGGCTTCGAGGACAAGGACGGCTGTCCCGATCCGGACAACGATGGCGACGGCATTGCGGACGTCGCGGATCACTGCCCAGAGGTGCCGGGCGTGGCGAGCGAGATCCCGACTTTGCGCGGCTGCCCCGATCCGGATCCCGACAAAGACGGTGTGCTCGGTGCCGCGGATCGCTGCGCGGACGTGCCCGAAGATCTCGACGGCTTCGAGGACGCTGATGGTTGTCCCGAGCCGGATAACGACGGCGATGGGTTCGCCGATGCGGGCGACGCATGTCCCGACACGGTCGGGGTCCGGTCCGAGCACGCGGACGAGCAGGGCTGTCCCGACACCGACGGCGACGGCATCGCCGATGGCAAGGACGCCTGCCTCGCGGAGACGGGCGTGCGCGCGGAAGATCCCACGAAAAACGGCTGCCCTGCCGAAGAAAAAAAGCCGAAGAAGGGCCGCAAATCGAAGGCCGCCAAGGCCAAGAAGGACGCGCTGCCGCCGGTTCGGTAGTCAGCGCGCGGGCTCGTCACCGGACGGAGTTTGTGGGCGCACGCTTCGATCGCGTCGAAGCAACTTCAGCATCATCCACGTCGCTCTTCGAGAGGCTCGCGTGACGCTGGCAGCTCGGCGTAGCGCACGCCGGTGTTGGGGTCCTTCGCGTCGGGGACGAGCTCGCACAGCGGCACGAGCGCGAACGCACGCTCGGTGAGACGCGGGTGCGGAATGACGAGGGTCGGCTCAAGGACGGCGGGGCCTTCGAGCCACAAGAGATCGAGATCGATCGCACGCGGCCCGAAGCGAACGCGATCGGGACGCACGCGGCCGAGGGCGCGCTCGATTTCGAGCAAGCGGTCGAGCAGCTCGAGCGGCGGCAGCGTGGTCGACACGAGGGCCGCGCCGTTGAGAAAGTCGGCCTGGGCGACGCCGCCAACCGGCGATGTCTCGAAGATGCGCGAGCACCCGAGCAAGGTCACGCCGGGCACGCGACCGAGCCTGTCGAGCGCGCATCGAAGCTGCTCGTCACGATCGCCGACGTTGGCGCCGAGACCCACGACGGCGCGGTAGCTTTCTTCACGAGCCTCGAGCATGCGTGCTACTTCCGTCGCCGATTTAGCGCGCAATGGCACGCCCGTGTGACCCCGCTGATGAAGACCCGGCCATCAAGACCAGCTGATGAAGACCCGCTGATGAAGACCCGGCTGATGAAGACCCTAGCGCGGCTCGGCCTTGGGCTCCCCGTGGTTCTTGCACTGCTGGGGGGATGGCTCGCGTGCGCGCCGCGCGATGCCTCGGTCGCGGAGCTGCTCGACCTCAGCGCAGCACTCCCCCAGCTTGCGGCTCCGGCTCCCGCTGCTACTTCTGCGGCGACCGCGCTGCCGCAAGACACGCTGCCAAAGACCGTGGCCGACGTGCTCGCCGACAACACCATTTGCACGACCGACGCCGTCCGCGCGTTGTCCGAGGAGATCATCGCGGAGGCGAATTGCCTGCGGCCTGGCACCTACGTCAAGCTCTCCGAGAGCGAGCGGACCGTCTTCGCCGAGGCCGTGTTTCCGTATCTGCTCGAGCCGGCGCGCGACGCTCTCGTCCTGGCGCTCGCGACGAGAAAAGGCAAGCTCACGCTCAGCTCGATGTTGCGGACCGTGGCGCAGCAGTATCTCTTGCACGAGTGGTACAAGGCCGGCCGCTGCGGCATCAAACTCGCCGCCGAGCCGGGCCGCAGCAACCACCAGAGTGGCCTCGCCATCGACGTCGCAAACCCCGAGAAATGGCGCGTTCCGCTGACGGCGCGTGGGTTTCGGTGGCTCGGCAAGAAAGACCGCTGGCACTTTGATTTCGTCGGGCGCGCGCGTGCCGAGAAGAACGCGGCGAAGCGGCTCGCGCCAGAGCTCGCGGGCCTCGACGTGAAGGCATTTCAGCGGCTCCACAATCTGAACGCACCCACCGCAGATCTGGCCGAGACGGGGGACTTCGACGAGGCGACCGCGGACGCACTCAGGCGCGCGCCGGCGCTCGGTTTCGCGGCGGGTCCTTCGTGCAGCGCGGTGGGTCCTCCGGGCGCGCGGGGCGAGCCGAACCCTTGAGCCGCCACGCACCGGCTCGCGGTCCTGACGCGGCGCCGTCACGCTTCTTTCGCGCGGGCGGATCGGCTAACAGCGGTGCGCGATGAAGACCTACGACGCGATCGTGATCGGCGGAGGACCCGGCGGCTACCCGTGTGCCATCAAGCTCGGCCAGCTCGGGCTGAAGGTCGCGTGCGTCGAGATGGACAAGCCCGGCGGCGCCTGCCTCAACTGGGGCTGCATCCCATCAAAGGCCCTCATTTACGCTTCCGGGCAATACGAGAAGACGAAGGGCGCGGCCACGATCGGCGTGAAATGCACCGGCATCGAGCTCGACGTGCCGGCGATGCAAGCCTGGAAAGACGGCATCGTCACGCGTCTCAACACCGGCATTCGCCAGCTGCTCAAGGGTGCGGGGGTCGACTATTTCGAAGGCGTGGCGCGGCTCACTGGCAAGGGCACGGTCGAGGTGACTGGCGCGGGCGGCGAGTTGACATCGCTGCTGTCGATGAAGGGCATCGTCCTCGCGACCGGCGCCAGCACCATTGAAATTCCGAGCTTCAAATTCGACGGCCACCAGATCGTTGGCGCGAAAGAGGGACTCAGCCTGCGCGCGGTGCCGAAGCGCCTGCTCGTCATCGGCGGCGGGGTCATCGGCCTCGAGCTTGGCACCGTGTACCAAAAGCTTGGCAGCGCGCTCTTCATCGCGGAGGCGCTACCGACGCTCTTGACCGGACACGATCAGGACGCCGTGAAGCTCGTCGAACGCAAGCTGTTGAAGCACGGCGCGAAGATCTTCAAGAAGGCGCGCGCCGTAGGCTACGAAAAGAGCGCGGACGGCTCACTCAAGGTGACGCTCGACCACGACGGCAAGACGGTGACGCTCGACGTCGACGCGATCCTCGTCGCGGTCGGCATGCGCCCGAACACGAAGGGGCTCGGGCTCGAACAGGCCGGAGTCATCGTCGATGGGCGCGGCTTCATCGTGACGGACCTGCGCGGCGAAACGAACGTGAAGGGGATCTATGCCGTCGGTGACGTGAGCGGTCCGCCATTGCTAGCGCACAAGGCCAGCCGTGAGGGCGAGATCGTGGCCGAGGTGATCGCGGGCCACAACGCGGCCAAGGACTGGGTCGCCATGCCCGCCTCGACCTTCACCGATCCAGAGATCTCGAGCGTCGGCATCAGCGAAGAGGACGCGAAGGCGAAAGGCCTCGACGTCAAGGTCGGAAAGTTTCCCTTCGCCGCGCTCGGCAAGGCGATGGCGATCCGCGAGACCGACGGCTTCGTGAAGGTCATCGCCGACGCGAAAACCACGCAAATTCTGGGCGTTCACATCGTCGGACCGGAGGCGAGCTCGCTCATCAGCGAGGCGGCGCTCGCGATCGAGATGGCGGGCTTCATCGAGGACGTCACGCTCACGATCCATCCGCATCCGACCCTCAGCGAGGCGCTGATGGAAGCGGCTGCCCACGCGATCGGCAAGGCGATTCACATCCCGAATCGTTAGGTTCGTGGGCGCCGTCAGCGCGCGGCTGCTCGGCCGGACGCCTTCCGCGGCTTCGGAAGCTCTTCGCGAAGCACGCGCCGCAATGTCTGCTCGAGAGACTCACGCTGGCGGGATTCCACTACGGAGCGCAAGACGTCGTTGATCATCGTCTGGTAGCTGCCGCCGCCCGCGGCACGCGCCTGCTCGCGAAACCAGCCCAAGATGTCGTCATCCAGTCGGATCGTGATCCGCGTCTTACCAGGCGGCGCCGTAAGAACCGGGCCTCTACGGCCTTTGCTGAAGTCATATTCCTTCTTCATGGTGCCTTCCCTGCGTACCGCGCGATCTCCTGTTCCATCGCGTGGCGCGCTGATAGGAGTCGAACGCGTTCGGCGCGCCAGGTGTGGATGACGACGACAATTCGTCCCAGTGCATCCGTTCCGATCGTGACGAAGTGCTCTTCGTCCGGGGTGTCATCCGTGATGGTGACGGACGCATCATCCGAGAGCGCCGTCACGGCATCGGCGAAGTCCACACCGTGCTTCTTTCGATTTGCAACCGCCTTCCGAGGATCCCACTCGGCGTCCACGGCTCATTGTATGTACGCCTGTGCATATCACAAGCGCCACAGTGATTCGCGGGCCACAACGCGGCCAAGGACTAGGTCGCGATGCCGGCCTCGACCTTCACCGATATCGCCGCCGTAACGGGCGGCACTGCCACGACGGGCGCGCTCGAATTAGCCTTTGCGGCGGGCGCGCTCGAAGCACTCGTCGGGGACACGCCCACGCTGGCGCAGTCGCTCGGTCGCGGCGACGAAGCGCGCGGTCACCGGATCGTGGTAGCCGCTCGCCGTCGTGATCGCGGCGTCGTCCTGGCGATAGTGACGGACGATGCGAGCCATCAGCACCTCGCGCAGCCATTTTCCGACGAGCGACGCCATCGACACGAGCAGGTGCCCGTCGTCCGCGTCGCGCACGAACGCGAGCTCTCCCAGCCCCGGAAAGCGATACGCACTGCGAGCCCGCCCCTCCTCGACGACGGCGTGCAGTCTCCCCGCGAGCGGGCCGAACGCGGCGCTGTATTTCTGATAGCCCCCAACCTTGCCGCACACGGCGTGAAGTTCGTCGTCGGCGAGCGCGCGCATGGCGACGACGAGGCGCTCCATCGCGTGCAAATCCACGTCAAAGCGGCTCTTTTTCGCGTCTGCTGCGAGGTTCAGCAGCTTCGTGCACACGACCACCGAGCGCACCGCCACGATCGCGACGCCCCGTGCCTTTAGCCGCGCGAGATCTCCAAGGACGTCGCGCTCGAGCGCCATCGCCTCGCGGCTCGCATCGAAGCTCTCGCCGCGCGTGCCCCAGCATTGGGCGGCGACATGGCTTGGACATGGGGCAGTCAGCACCTCGCGGTCATCGAGGCACAGCGCCCTCACGAGCGCATCGACACCACCGAGCGCATCGACACCACCGAGCGCATCGACACCACCGAGCGCATCGACACTACCGCGCGCATCGACAGGACCGAACGCATCGAGCCGGTCGCGTCCGTCGTGCTTTGCGGCACCGCGCGCAGCGAGAGCCCGCGCCCACGCTTGCCCGAGCGCCATCGAGCCGTGCCCCACGAGCCCCTTCGAGTCGCCGAGCCGGGTCGCGAGCTTGCCGCGGCTGCCCGACGTCGCGAGTCGCTCGCCCGCCTTCTCGACCCGCGCGAGGACCGCGGTGACGATCAGCGGACCGAGCCGAGGGCCGAGTCCATTTTCGTCGCAGCCGAGGTGCCAGCTCGCTTCTGTCACGCGCGCGAGCCTGCCACATCCGCACGTCGACGCGGGGCCCGGAGGCGGCGCCATTGCCCTTGAAATTGCGGCCCGGCGAAGGTTGACATGCACGACGCCGCTGGCCCATAGTCCGCGCGCGTCGCGGCGCAAGCTCCGCGGGGAATAGCACAGTCTGGTAGTGCGCCAGCTTTGGGAGCTGGAAGTCGGCGGTTCGAATCCGCCTTCCCCGACCGACTCGACTACGAGTCGTCCCCGCCGTGATGCACGCGAGTGGGAAGGGGACAGACGAGCATGAGCGGTCCGGTAGAAACGCGCAGCGTCGGAGAGTGGCGCGGCCTCAAGAAGGAGCTGTGGCGCCAAGGAAAGATCTTGCTCGGCGTGGTCCTCGCGCTCTGGCTGGTCGAGATCGCCGATGTGCTCGTGTTCGGCGGCGCGCTCGACGGATATGGCATTCGACCGCGCAGCTTGAGCGGTTTGTTGGGGATCGCGCTCGCCCCGGCGTTGCACGGCGGGTTTCGCCACTTGATGGCCAACAGCGTGCCGCTCGTGGTGCTCGGCTGGTTCGTCATGCTGCGCCAAACGCATGATTATTTCATCGTCGCCGCCGCCTCGACCCTCATCGGCGGTGCCGGCGTGTGGCTCATCGGAGACGCGAACTCGGTGCACATTGGCGCGAGCATCGTGGTGTTCGGCTTCCTCGGCTACCTCTTGTCGCGCGGCTATTTCGAGCGGCGCTTCCTGCCCGTGGTCGGCTCGGTCATCGTCGGGCTGATGTACGGCGGCGCGCTCTTCGGCATCTTGCCCGGACAGCGCGGGATCTCGTGGGAGGGCCACCTCTTCGGCTTCCTCGGCGGCATCTTGGCCGCGCGCGCGATGAGCCGCCGCGCACTGCCGGCTCAGGGTTGACCGGGGCGAGCCTCAACGCCATGCGGAAGACCGCGTCTCGGGTCTCTCTTGCCGCCGCATCCTCGCTGTCCTCGAGCAAACAGCCTCGATGAGACCGCCTCGATTCGACAGCCTCGATTTGACAGCGTTGCAATCGAGCCAGGCTCGCGCGACTATCCATGCATGTTTCGTAAGACCAAGGCGCTGGTGCTCGGCTTCGTGTTGTTTGGGTGCTCGCAGCCGGCGGAAATGCCGCCGATTGCGACCGTATCCACCGGCGGCGGAGGCGTAACTGCCACTGTCACCAACGGCGCTGGCGGTGCGGGCGGCTCGGCGGCCGGCGGCATGACCATGGCGAGCGGCTCTGGCGTCGGCGTCGGCGGTGCGGGCGGGGCTGTGGCCATGATCGCGCCGGATTTCTCGCTGATCGACGACAATGCGGCCTCGCCGAAGTATCTCCAGCCGGTCTCTCCGCGCGACTATCTCAAGCGCGTATCGGGTTGGTACTTTGGCCACTCCACCTGAGGCTATTGCAGTGCCCAGTTTGGGTACTTGAACCAGATGCAAGACGAGCTCACGAGCCTCGGACTACCAGTGGACGTGGACATCGTCGGTGTGAACGAATCCGGGCTCGAGGCCGGTAACCCGAGCATCACGGCCGGTCGCGATCTCCCATGGCTGCAAGACACGCTGGCCACGCTCGTATGGAAGAGCTGGAACGTGACCTTCCGCGACGTCATCCTCCTCGACGAAGAGAACTTCCCGATCGCGGTCTATAACCTCACGGATCACGACCTCAGCGATCCGGAGAAATACCAAGCGCTCAAGAAGCTCTTCACGGACGCCGCGACCCCCGGGCCCTGAGCCGCCGCTAACTGGCAATCGCCGCTAACTGGCAATCGCCGCTAACT
>SHZB01000072.1 GCA_009692485.1 Myxococcales bacterium | reverse complement strand
CCCCATTCTTCCGCGAAGACCGGAAATGGGAAGTCCGTGTATTGGTCTGGGAGAAACCGATATTGGTTTTGCATCCCGTTCATGAACCCTTGACCGGTGACACCGCCATTGCCAATCGCGACCCGAGCATGGAATGCGTGGTAGCCGGCGCCGCTGATGTCAGCCTGTGGGTCGAGAAAGGTCGTGATGCGCTGGCGTTGATAGGGGAGCGCAAAGTTCCATATGAGAGGGATGGCAATGCCGGCCACTGCAACCGCGATGACCAAGCTCTTCTTCCGAATGCGCGTGATCGACGCGATCGATCCGAAGATGAGGGCGAATATGAGCGCCGTTCCGAGATCGGGCTGGCGCGCCACCATGAGCGCGGGAATGGCAGTTAGAATCGCTGGGACGGCGAGGTCCCGCAGGGTGCGCTCATCGCTCTTCGGATCGTCATGAAGATATTTGCCAATCGCGAGGATGAGACAAAGCTTCATGAACTCGCTTGGCTGAAAGCTGAAACTGCCAATGTTGATCCACCGTGCCGCGCCTCGAATGTCCTGCGCGAGAACGAACACCAGCGCGAGCGAGAAAACGCCAATCGCGTAGATGACGTACGCGTAGCGTTCGATATGGCGATAATCGATGCTCGCCAAGGCCGCGCCTGCCACGCCGCCGATCGCGAGCCAGTAGACCTGATTGATGTAGATCTCGCTGATACGTGCGCGCGACGTGCCGAAATACACGCTCGTCGCGCTGTAGAGGTTGACGACGCCGCAAAGGGCAATCAGCGCCACGACGATGAAGAGCGGCCAGTCGATGTTGTCACGCGCCCGACCCGAGAGCCCCGTCGTACGCCCCAGCGAGAGTGAGCCGCGTCGCGCGATCATGGCGCTCGTGCTCCGCTCGGAGACTGAGGGAGTACGACTGCCGCGCCCGCTTTCTCTGCGGTGCCCGCTTTCTCCGCGGCGCGAAGCAATTGATAGGCTTGGATGATCTCGAATGCGACCGGAGCGGCATGCCGTCCGCCCGCCCCGCCGTGTTCGATCAAGACGACGACCGCGACCTCAGGCTCACCCGATGGCGCATACCCGGCGAACCATGCGTGGTCACGGTTGAAGTACCAAACATTCTCGAGTTCATTGTTGCTGGTGAGCTTGTGTGACACCTGCGCCGAGCCGGTTTTGCCGGCCACATCGACGCCGGCAAGGCGCGCGCGATGCGAGGTGCCGCCCTCTTCGTTGACGCCGCCCCAGAGCGCTTGAGCGATGAGCTTGCCATGCCGCGGAGCGATCTCGATGCGACGCCGCACGCGCGACACGAACTCTTGAACGACCGCGCCACCGGCGGTGTCGACCGCGGTCACGAGCTGCGGCTGATAGAGCGTGCCGCCATTCGCGAGCGCCGCGTACGCAAGCGCAAGCTGCAGCACGGTCACCGTCGTCGCGCCCTGGCCCAGCGCCGCATTCAGCGTAAATCCGTGTCGGAACTGCCCTTTGTTGCGGAGCGTCATCCACGCGCGCGTCGGCATGCGCCCGCTCGACTCGCCGTTGAGTGCGAGCCCGCTGCGCTGCCCAAAGCCGAAGCGCCGCCCGACGTCGGCGATCATGTCCATCGTCACGCCGAACTCCGAGACGAGCCGGTAGAAATAGACGTTGCAGCTCTGGGCAAGCCCCTTGTGAAGATCCGTCGGCCCGTGGGAGTGCGTGCAGCGAAAAATCCGGCGACCGAACTGCATGAAGCCGCGGCACACCGTGTTCACCCGGTGATCGATGAGCCCCTTCTCGAGCGCGGCGAGCGCGGTGAAGGGCTTGAAGGTCGAGCCTGGCGGAAATGCGCCGGACACGGTCTTGTCGATCGCGGTCTTGAGCGGGTCGTTGAACAAGCGCTGAAATGCATCGCGGACGACCTTCTTTCCGAAGCCGCCGGAGAGCTGGTTCGGGTCGTAGCTTGGCTTGCTGACGAGCCCGAGGATGCGCCCGCTCTTCACCTCGACGAGAGCCGCGGCACCGGCGAGCTCGCCCCGCATGGCCTTCACGATCGCCTCCTGAATGTGGACATCGAGCGTGAGCCGAAGGTCGCGCCCGGGCAGCGGATCTGCGCGCTTCGGCTCCTCGAGCACGTCGTCGCGCGCTGGTCGCCGTGCGCCGCGTGCATCGACGATAACCTTCTCCCACCCGCGCGCGCCACGCAGGTAGCTCTCCCACGCGCGTTCGACACCGCTCGCGCCGATGCGATCGCCCTCGGCGTAGCCTTGCTTGCGGAGCTCGACGAGCATCTCTCCGTCGACCTCGCGCATGTAGCCGAGGACGTGCGCGCCGACTGCGCCGTGGGGGTAGTACCGCACGCTGACCGGCACGATGTGGACTCCTGGTAGCTCGCGCGCGTGCGTCATGAGCGTCGCGGCTGCATCGCGCGAGACGTCCTCCATGATCAGCACTTGCTGCGTGGCCTTGTTGCCGCCGGACTCACGCAGCGCCAAGAGCCGCTCTTCGTGGCGCATGCGCTCGTCGTCGAGAATCCCGCTGAGCGAGCTGAGCTTGCGCCAGATGTCATTCAAGGTCGGCGGCACGCCCTTCGCTACCGAGCCACGCGTCACTTTCATCGGCTCGACGAAGACGTTGTACGCGGGACGATTGGCGGCGAGCACCTCGCCATTGCGGTCGCGAATGATGCCGCGCGTCGTGGCAAGAGAGAGCTTTCGGACGATGTTTTCGCGCGCGATTGCCTGATAATCATCCCGAAACAGCACCTGTAGCTCGACCATGCGCGCCAAAATGACGAGGAACGCGAAAAACGCGAACAGAGCAAGCCAGCGGAACCGCCGCCGAAACTCGCTCACGTCGGGCGGTCGCTGAACGCGCAAGCTCATCGCCCCGTGACCTCGGGCCGTGGCAAGCGGAGCGTCGCGTGATGGATGCGCGCGGCCAACGCGAATACGAAGGGCGCCGCGATTGCGGTGGCGCATGCATGCGGCAACACCAGGGCCGCGAGAGCACGCGGGCGCGCGGCATCGCGGCCAAAAATGGCCATGAGAATGATGACCATCGTCCCTTCGAGCAGCGAGAAGGAGAAGGCCAGAGCGACCTTCGTCAGGCGGGTCTGCGCGGCGATTCTTACGCCGGCCGCGCGCGCGACCACGAACACGGTGACGCTCGTGAAGGTGTAAAGACCAAGCGGGGCGGCGGCGAACACATCGAGCAAGTAGCCGAGCCCAAACGCAATGAGCGCCCCCCTCCACAGGACCGTCTCGTGAACCCCCATGAAGACGATGATGGGCAAGATGAGGCTGGGGGTGATGCCCGCGATGTGGAGCTGCCCGACCACCCGATAGAGATTGCTCTGGAGCACGATGAGCCCGAGTCCGAGCAGGAGGAACGCCGTGTTGCGCATCGGGCTAATTCGGTGTTGGTGCGTCGGGCGCGACCGGACTCGTCGTGCTCAAGCCCTCAATGGCTGCGGGTGAGTTGACCAGGATGAGGACCTCTTCAAGCCGCGAAAGATCGACCGTGGGGGTCGCGGAGACCTGCTGATAAAGCCCGAAATCGCGCCGCTCTACGTCGGTCACGCGCGCCACCGGCAGCCCGCGCGGAAAGCGGCGGCCGTGGCCACTCGTCACGAGCAGATCGCCGACCTCGACCTCGTCGGTGCGACGCACGTGCTCGACCTTGCAGAGGTACTTCTTCTCGTCGCCGGTGCCGCGCACGAAACCACGCGCGCCGGTCCGCTCGACCACGACGTCGATGCCGCTGCCCGCGTCGACGACGAGCTGCACCTCTACGGTGTCCCCCGCGACCTTGCCCGTGACTCCGACGACGCCGTCGAGCGTGATGACCGGGAAATGCGCGAGGCTGACGAGGTCCGGGCTCGAGCGATCGACCGTGACGTGCGCGACTCGGAAAAACTCGACCGTGTCCTTGCTGAGCACCTGCGCGCTCACGGCATCCCCAGCGAGGTGGTTCTTGAGCTGCAAGAGGGAACGCAAGCGCCGGTTCTCCGCGTCGAGCGCTTCGAGCTTGTTCACGCGAGCGCGAAGCTGCGCATTCTCCGCGCCGAGGTCCGCGTTGTTCTTCTTCACATCGACGAGGTAGACGTAGTCGCTCACGATGCTTGATAGCCCGCGCGCGAGGGTCGATGCTGCATATTGAATCGGGGCGATGAGCTTGAGGATCACGCGGTCCGGCCCCGAGAGTCCGCGCGCGTCGTCCTTCACGTTGTAGCGCAGGAACCAGAACGGGATGACGAGCGCCAGCACGACGATGATGGCGTCTCGATAGCGCTTGAAATTCATGCCGCGGTCCCGCTCCGTCGCACGGAGGCGTTCAGCTGATGGTCACCTGCTTGAGCAGCTCGATGTGGTCGAGCGCCTTGCCGCTGCCAAGCACGACCGCGCTGATCGGGTCGTCACAAACCATCACCGGCAGACCCGTCTCCTCGCGCAAGAGGACATCGATGTTCTTGAGCAACGCGCCGCCACCGGTCAAGACGATGCCCTTGTCCGAGATGTCGGCTGCGAGCTCGGGCGGCGTGCGCTCGAGCGCGGTGAGCACGGCGTCGACGATCGCGTGCATGGGCTCGCTCAAGGCGTCGCGGATCTCGTCCGAGTTGACGACCACGGTCTTGGGGATCCCCGCGATCAAATCGCGCCCTTTCACTTCCATCGTGAGCTGCCGATCGAGGGGGTAGCAGTTGCCGATCTGGATCTTGATGCGCTCGGCCGTCTGCTCGCCGATCGCGAGGTTGTACTTGCGCTTCATGTACCCCATGATCGCCTCGTCCATTTTGTCGCCGCCGACGCGCACGCTCTGCGAATAGACGATGCCGGCGAGGGCAATGACCGCCACCTCGGTCGTGCCGCCGCCGATGTCGACGACCATGTTGCCGCTGGGCTCGGTGATGGGCAGGCCCGCCCCGATCGCTGCCGCCATCGGCTCCTCGATCAGGTAGACCTCGCGCGCGCCGGCGCCCTCGGCGCTCTCTTTGACAGCACGTTTCTCTACCTCGGTGATGCCGAAGGGCACGCAGATGATGATGCGAGGCTTGACGAGAGTGCGTCGATTGTGGGCCATCGCGATGAAGTGCCGGAGCATCGCCTCGGTGATTTCGAAGTCTGCGATGACGCCGTCGCGAAGTGGCCGCACCGCGCGAATATTGGCGGGGGTGCGGCCCAACATCTCTTTGGCTTCGCGCCCGACCGCGATGGCTCGCATGCCGCCGCGCCCATCATCGGCGACGGCCACGACCGAGGGTTCACACGAGACGATCCCCTTGCCCTTGACGTAGATGAGCGTCGTCGCGGTACCGAGATCGATCGCGAGATCGTTCGAAAACAGGCCGTAGACCCAGTCGAAGATCATCGTCGTGTCCGATTTCGCCGTGACCGGCTGAGATCGCGACCGCCCCGATCATACGCGGCGAGTCGCGCTCAACCCTTGGAGATCTTGCTCTCTTTGTGCCCCTGGTGCGTCCGGCACATGGGGCAATACTTCCGAATCTCGAACTTCTGCGTCATCGTGCGCTTGTTCTTGTTTCGAACGTAGTTGTGGCACCCACAGGTCCCGCATTTCAGCATCAGCTTGTCGCGCATTGCTCGCTCCGGACGATGACTACGCCGCCGATGACGGGGCCGATGACGACCGGGCCATCGAAGGCCACTTCAAGATTAGCCGCTAAATCGCGGCTTGGCGTAAAGAGAGCGCGCACCTTACGTGCATCCGCCGTGGAGTCAATCTCCGCGAGGCGCTTCGGGCTTCGGCTCGTTGGGCCCCGGCTCGTCGGCCCCGGCCTCGTTGGCCACGGGCTCCTCGGGCGCGAGCTCTCCGAGTCGCACGTAGGGCGCGGACCACGTCTTCCGAAGAAAGTACACGCCGGTGCCGAGCGCCGCGAAGCACGCCCACTGCGCCGGGGTGAGTCCGGCATAGCGAGGGTCGGCAGCGACGGCCGCGGCATCGGTCGGTGAGATCCGCAAGAAGTCGAGCATGAAGCGCACCGGCGCGTAGGCGGTCAAGGTCACGCCGACATAGAAGCCGTTCGCACGATTCGGCTGCTTGTGCCACAGGTAGTGGCAAGCGCAGGCGAGCGGAATGGTGAGCACCAGCTCATAGAGTCCGAGGTCGTAGCGACCGTCATAGCCGGCCACGAGCTCGCTCGGCGGATAGCGCACCGCGAACCAGGCGTTCGACACCGCCCCCGGATGATCGTGCACGATCGAGCAGCCGCTCCGGCCGAAGATCCACGCCGTCGGAAACGCTCCGATGCAGAGCTCGACGTACTCGAGGATCGGTTTTTTGCGGTACGCGCGCCACGCGAGCCCGCCGACCAACGCGCCGATAAATCCGCCGTAGCTCGAGAGACCGTCCCAGATCCGGAGGACGTACATGGGGTCCCGCGCGACGCGGTCGGGATGGTAGAAAACCGCGTCGAGCATGTGCGAGAGCACGAAGCCCGTGGCGACCACCCAGAAGATGAAGTCGTTCATCAGCCGCTCGTCGAGCCCACGCTGGCGAGCGCGCCGCAGCGTGATCGCAGCGCCGACGTAGACGCCGATTGCGACGAGCGTACCGAAGGGCTTGATCGACGGCGGGTGACGCGGATCGACGAGCTCGCCGAGGATCGGCAGGTACTTCAGAAACGACAGCGGGATCTCGTAGCTCGCGCCGTCGATATAAGGAATGAGTGGGCCCGACACGCGCCGTCCCCTACCACGGCTCGTCGCGCGAGACCTCGGTTTCGCGAGCCGCTTGTTCGTGAGCCGCTAAGCTAGCCGCGATGGCGCTCATCGAATTCGACGAGGCGGTGCGGCTCGCGGTTCACGTCGCTCCTCGGCTCGCATCCGAGCGCGTTCCGCTCGAGTGCGCGGACGGTCGAGTCCTCGCCGAGGCGGTGATGGCCACGGGTGCGATCCCACCGTTCACGCACGGCTCGATGGATGGCTATGCACTCATGACGAGCGCGCTCGACGGCGACGGTCCGTGGGAGCTCGAGGTCCGCGGCGAGAGTCGCGCCGGGGCCGAGCCACCCGCGTACGTTCCCCGCGCTGCATGCCGAAGTTTCACCGGCGCGCGCCTGCCCGCGGGCTGCGACGCGGTCGTGATGCAAGAGGACGTCGAGCGGTCGGAAGGGCAGATTCGCATCCCGGCCGCGGCCCGTCCCCGCCCAGGCCAACACATCCGCATGCGCGGCGCCGATCTAGCCGAGGGCGAGGTCGCGCTCCGTGCGGGGATCACCCTCACTCCTGGCGCGCTCGCGCTCGCGGCTTCGCTCGACCATACCCATGTCGTCGTCGCGCGGCGGCCGGTCGTCGCCATCGTGTCGACCGGCGACGAGCTGCGCCACCGTGGCACGAGCGGCGGAGCCGACAGCATCGCGGAGTCGAACGCGCTCGCGGTCGCTCTCTATTTCCAGCGCGCCGGAGCCGTCACGCGCATCGGCGACTTCGTTCCGGACGACCCTGAGGTGACGCGCGAGCGATTGACCACGGCCATGCGCGGCGCCGATCTCCTCGTGACGATCGGGGGCGCCAGCGTCGGGGACCACGATCTGGTACGCCCGGCGCTCGAGAGCCTTGGAGCCACCTTCGAGTTTTTCGGCGTCGCGATGAAGCCCGGAAAGCCGACCGGGCTCGGCCGCGTGGGCACCACGATCGTGCTGTGTTTGCCAGGAAATCCGGCCTCCGCGACGCTCGCATGCCTTGCCTTCGGGGTGCCGCTCGTGCTCGCGATGCAAGGCCACGCTCGTCCCATCGCGCCCCGTCCGAGGCTTCGCATCCACGGTCGCTACTCGCGCAGCGGAGGACGCACCGAGTTCTTGCGTGCGCGGCTCGAGATCGACCGCGGCGAGCTCACCGCAACCTTGCTCCCCAATCAGGCATCCGGGGCGCCGACCAGCTTCGCCTACGCCGATGCGCTCGTGATCGTGCCGCGCGACGTGACCGAGGTCGAGCCCGGCGAGAGGCTCGAGGTGATCGACCTCAGCCGGCACTGCGGCAGCTGACACGCACCGCAACAGCTGACAACCCCTCGGACAGCTGACAACCCCTCGGGCAGCTGACACGCACCGCAACAGCTGACAACCCCTCGGACAGCTGACAACCCCTGCGCGCGCTGACAAGTCGCTGACTGGCTTTGCGCCGCAGACAAATGCCGCTACGGACGCGGCCGGCGATGACGTTTTCCATCCAGAACATCCTTGGCTTCGTCGTGGGCGCGCTCGTCTACTTCGGCGTGCTGATTGTCGTGGAGCGTGCGCTCCGCGGTCGCATGAAGATTGTATTTCGCTATGCGGCCATCGCGCTCACGACCGGCGTGTTCTTCTATGCCCTACAGAAATACGTGCCGAACCACGCGCGCGCCGTGGAGCTCGCGAAAGCGGCAATCGCCATCACCGCCGCGGGCTGCGTCTTTTACGAGCAGCACCGCAAAGGGCAAGAGCGACCCATCGCCGAGCGCTGGAAAAAGATCGTCGGCGTGACGCTCGCGCTCGCCGCGATCACGGCTTATTTCAACGGTTTTAGCTTCGGCTACCCGCGCTACTACCACCGCTGGGACCAGTATCACTACTACATGGGGGCCAAGTACTTCCCCGAGCTTGGCTACAAGAACCTCTACAAGTGCGCCGCCATCGCCGAGGACGAGCTTGGCACCTTGAAGGTAGAGCTCGATCGGCCGGCCGGCGACGTGGCGGCCCCGACGCAGGTCGTCGACATGCGCGCGGAGATGCGCGATCCGGATAAGAAGGTCCGCGATCTCCCTGGCCAATTCGCGAGCGAATTTGGCGGCGACAACTTGCTCGTCCCGGTCCAGCCGATCCTCGCGCACCCCGAGCAATGCCGCGATCTCTTCTCGGCGACGCGCTGGGAGGCCTACAAGAACGACGTCGCGTTCTTCCGCGTCGTGTCTGGCAAACAGTACTGGACCGACATGCAGAAGGACCACGGGTTCAATCCGCCGCCCGTGTGGACGATCGCCGGAAAAGTCTTCAGTGAGCTTGCGCCGACGAGCGTGCAGTTCATGCAGTTTCTGGCGACGCTCGATCTGATCTACCTCGCGGGGATGTTCATCGTGCTCTGGTGGGGCTTCGGCTGGCGGGTCTTCGCGGCCGGCGCCATTTTCTGGGGCTGCCAATCCTCGGCGCCGTTCTACTGGACCGGCGGGGCATTTCTTCGCCAAGACTGGCTCTTCTTTTCGGTGCTGAGCGTCGCGTGCATTCGACGCCGCCACTTCAAGGTAGCGGGCGCGGCATTGGTCTACGCGGGCCTGTTGCGGATCTTTCCGGGCCTGGTCGTGATTGGCACTCTCGTTCCGGTCCTCGCACATGTCGTCGAGAAGCGCCGCATGCACGCTGACCACCGACGGATGCTCGTGGGCGGCTGTCTCGCCGCGGCGCTGCTCATTCCGCTGAGCGTCGCGCTAACGGCCAAAGACTCGTACAAGACCTTCTTTCAGCACACGATTCAGACACACGACAAGACGCCGCTCACCAACCACATGGGCCTTCAGGTTGTCGTGGCGCACAAGTTCTTCGAGTTTGAAAAACCCGGAATACGCAGCGCCGAAGAGCGCGAGGCCTACCTGCGATCGCTCCCGAACGCGGAGACATCCCCGTTGCGTTATCTCGCCCCGATCCGGTTTCCCATTCGGCTCGCGACCGGCAAGAGCAGCGGCCAGATGGAGTTCGTCCGCGACGACAAACTCACAGACCCCTTCAAGACCTGGAAAGATCTTCGCAATGAGCGTTATGCGAAATACCGCGTCATCGCTTGGGCGATCGTCGGCGTCTCGCTTGGCTTCTTCATCATGGTTGCGCACCGCATTCGCTCCCTTTGGGTCGCGCAGTGCCTTGGCCAGCTCTTCGTGATTCTGCTCTCGCAGCTCACTTGTTATTACTACTCGTTCATGATCCTCGCAGCCCCGCTCATCAGGCTGCGACCGCGGATCGAGGTCGGGCTCTACGGTCTCGCCGCCGTCACCCAGATCATCTGGATGAATAGCCAATTCAACGACAACAAATACACCCTCCTCACGCTCGTCTCGCTCGCCTTCTGCTACGGGATTCTCGGCCTGTTCTGGCGCCGTGAGGCAGTGACCAGTCCTGCGCTGAAGGACGACGAGGCGAGTCCAGCCGTGAAGGCCGCCGCCAGCTGAGCGGATTGTCTAGTCATCCGGCCCCCGCGAGACAGTGCAATCCCGAGGGTCATGAAACGAAAAGGCCGCCGCGCAACCTGTGCACAACGGCCCTAGAACGGTGCCGGCGCCTGCGCGCAAGCAACCACGTATCGAACTCAGGGCGTGTCTTGCGACGAGCAAGACTCAAGGCCGCTGTCCGTGACTTTGCACACGGTCGCCTTGCGAAGCAGGCCAAGCAAGAACATGTCGTTGCGAAGTACAACGACCTTGTCGCCGCTGGCGGCGATGCCCGCGTACGCGCAACCCGACATGCCGCCGAGAAGCCCAAGAAGCCCAATGGTAGCGATCAATTTCGTCATCAGTCTCTCTCCTGTTGTTGAGTCCCAAGCCAAAGCGGAAGGCCAATTCCATCCCCCCAGCAAAGTGAAACCGCGGACACCCTAATCGCGTTCATTGACCATCTTCAAGCCCTTTGACCCGTCGGCTCGGCGGTGTTCAAACTGGCACTTCGAACACGCTTGTCGCGCCGCAGCTAGTCCACTACGCGTCGGCACGATGGACCGCCCCGGAGTCGCGAAAGTTTCGGCGCCACGCGGCAGTTGCCGGCGGTGCGCCTTGGCACTGGCGGCGGTCGTGGCCTCGTCGCTCGCCACGGCGGCGCACGCGACGGAACCGGCTGTGGGCGCGTCCCCCTCGGTCAGCCAGCCGGCGGCACGCGCGCAAGCGAAGAGCGCACCTGGAATGCGGCTCGGGCTCGACGTGAACATCGAGGGCGGGGCCGGCTCGCTCACGTCCTACGGAGAGCTGTTGGGGCTTGCCCGCATTCGAGTGGGAATGTTGGCGACCATCGAATCTACAAATCCGCAAGAATCGCTGATTTTCGTGGCCGTTAGTCCCGTGTTTCAGCTCTCGGCAATTTCTCCTGCCACCGTCGGCATCGAGACCGAGTTCACCCACATTGGGAGCGGGTTCTGGGCACAGGCGGCGGCGCTCGTCGATGTCGCAGAGGTCGAGCCGGGCTGGGCGGCGTCGGTCGGTTGGAGCATCTTCGGCGTCCAGCTCGAGCGCCACGTCGTTCATGACGGCAGCGGCCCGCACGCGGTGACGGCGCTGTTCGGAAAGCTCCGCGCTCCGCTCGGCATTGCGTGGCACGCATTCCGCTGACGGCCCCGCCGCGACAGATGCCGCTAACGCGATCTGCCGCCGACCAGTTGAGCCGCTAGCTCGCGGGCGTCGAGCCGCCCATGCCAAGCTCGGTGGCGGCACGCTTGGCGCGTTTGCGGATGTCGATCTGCAGCGACTCGTCACCGTTGAGTTGCATGTAGCAGGCGCGCGCCTCCATCATGCGATTCAACCCGCGATAGGCCTCCGCCTCGTTCCAGCGAAGTTGCCAGTCGCGCGTCTTCATGTCGCTGAGGGTCTCGGAGTCACGCACGACGGCGTCGTAGTGTCCGGCGCGCGAGAGCTCGCTCCACCATTCGCTGCGGAGCTCGTCGTCTTGAGGGGCGAGCGCCACGGCCTTCGCGAACACGGCGAGCGCGTCCTCCTCGCGGCCTACCGAGAGCGTCGCGCGCGCCAAAGATCGCCACGCGCCGGCGACGTCCGTGTGCGCTTCGGCCCAACTTGCGAGGCCCGGAATCGCCGCCTGCACCTCTTGCAAATCGCCCCGATCTGCGGGCCAAAACCGCAACGCGAGCGCCGTCTGGTCGCCCGGATCTGCGGCGAGCGCGTTCTCGATGGCGAGCCTCGCTTCGTCGGCCCTGCCTGCCCGATGGAGCGTCAGCGCAAGCTCGTTGTGCACGAGCACGGCGCCTTGATGGGACAGAACAAACTCCCTCGCGGCCGCGATCGCGTCATCGGTGCGGCCCAGCTCGCGAAGTGCGCTCACGCGTCCAGCCTCGGCCTTTTCACTTGGCTCGATGCCGCGTGCGCGATCCGCGGCGAGCAGCGCAAGCTCGAATCGCTTCTCACTGGCGTGATACCCGAGCTGCTCTAGGTAATAGGCGGCGGTCCGCTCGGCTGCGCCCCACACCTGCTCTTCGAAATAGCTCGTGAGGATGGCAGTCGGCACGAAGGTCAGCGAGGTGGCGTCGCGCGGCTCGGTGTAAATCTTCGCGAGCACGCCGAGCTTTGCCAGCGCATCCATCGCGCCCATGTGATCCGGCTTGGCATCGAGCGCGAGATAGAGCTCCTCGGTCGCGGCCTCTTTCTCCTCTCGCATGACGAGGATCTGCGCGAAGGTCACGTGGTAGTCCGGCTCGCCGGCGAAGCTCTCCCGAATTTGCTTCAGCTCTTTGTAGGCCTTGTCGTAGTCACCGGAGTTCGCGAGCGCGCTGGCGTAGTTCATGCGCGCGGCGTGATCGTCGGGGCACATGACCACGATGCGCTTGAGGGTCTTGAGCGCGTTCTCGAAATCGTTCGCCGCGAAAAGCTTCTGCGCCTTCTCCCAGAGCGGCGCCTTGTCGTAGAAGCCCTCGAGCTGGGTCACCATTTCCGAGTTGCGGCGACGCCAGTTGCCGTCTTTGCCCATCTCCGATTCCGCCAGAAACTCACGGATCCACGCGCGCAGCACCTCGCCCTGAAGGCCCTTGTCGGCGAGGCCCTCGAACTCGTCCTTCGGCACTGGGACTTTCGTGGGCATCCCCTGGCGGCGGGACATCTTCGCATCCAGCGCGACCAAGACCCACTCACGCTCCAGCACCGCACCCTTGCGTTTCTCGCTCATGCGCCGACGGTAGTAGCTGGGGATCCGCACCTCAAGCGCTATGCAAGCGGGCTATCGTGCGCGCCATGACGACGACGCGCGAGGGCGACAGCGAGCGCGACGGCGAGCGCGACGGCGAGCGCGACGGCGAGCGCGACCGTTGGGTGGAGAGCGACCGTACGAGGCTCGAGGTCCGAGGCATCGCGGCTCAGCTCCGAGCGCGCGCGCGGATCGTTCGCACCGTGCGCGATCATTTCGACGAGCGCGGGTACCTCGAGATCGATCCACCGCTGGCGGTCCCGTGCCCTGGACTCGATCTCCATCTCGACGCGTTCGCGCTCGAAGGAGAGAGCCTCGGGCGGAAGCTGTTTCTCATCACCTCGCCCGAGTACCAGCTCAAGCGCCTCGTCGCCGGTGGCCTCGAGCGGATCTACGCCATTTCCCACTGTTTTCGCCGTGGGGAGCTCGGCAGCCGGCACAATCCCGAGTTCACGATGTGCGAGTGGTATCAGAGCGGGGCGAGCTACCTCGAGCTCATGGACGAGACCGAGGAGTTGGTCCGGCACGTCGCGACGACCCACGGCGACGGCACGCTCGGCTGCGGTGCCGCGGCGGTAGGCTTCGGTGCCGGGGCGCACAGCTTCGGAGCTACGGCGCGCGTCGATGCGATGCGACCCTTCGCCCGAGTGACGGTCGCGGAGGCCTTCGCGCGCTTTGCCGACATCTCGCGTGCGGCCATGCTCGAGCTCGCGGCCCGCGACGAAGATCAGTACTTCCGCCTCCTCGTCGAGCGGGTGGAGCCCGGACTCGCGGCCCTCGACACGCCCGCATTTCTATACGACTACCCGGTCACGCAGGCGTCGCTCGCTCGAAAAAAACCGGACGATCCCGAGCTCGCCGAGCGCTTCGAACTCTACGCCGGCGACCTCGAACTCTCGAATGGCTTCGGCGAGCTCACGGACGCGACCGAGCAGCGCCTTCGCCTCCAAGACGACCAGCGAAGACGCGCGGCCGCGGGCCTGCCGGTGTATCCGCTCGACGAACGCTTCCTCGCGGCGCTCGAGCAGGGCATGCCCGACTGTGCTGGCAACGCGCTCGGGCTCGACCGACTCGTCGCGGCCGTGCTCCACGTCGACGACCTCGCCGACGTCATGGCATTTCCGGCGCGCTACTTGTGAGCGTCAGCGCGGCGCCACTTTCACGGAGCACCGCCAACAGAATACTGCGGTATTGACCGGGCCGCACGGAACGACGATAGGGCTCAGCGAAGCTCGGCCGCGCCGGCCAACGCAAGCCTTCGTGTGAGGACCCATCATCGGTATGAGTGGCGACGTTTTCCCTCTGCAGAGTCCTCTCGATGGCAGCGCGCTCGCGCCCGTGGTCGCGACCCTCCCCCGAGAAATCGCCGAGCTCGTCCGGGTCGCGCGCAGCGCCCAGATCAAGTGGCAGGCGCTCGAGATTAGCGAGCGCGTCGACGCCCTCGCCCCACTCGCGCGCCGCATCCTCGCCCGCGCCGAAGAGATCGCCGAGCTGTTGCATCGCGAAGTCGGCAAACCCATCGAAGAGGCGGCGCTCGCCGAGGTCTTGCCGAACGCAGATCTCGTCGACTACTGGTGCGACACCATCGAAGAGGCGCTCGAGACCAAATCCGTGGAGCTCGATCCGCTGACATACCCCGGTAAATCCGGCCGAATTTTGCGCGACGCTCGCGGTGTCATCGCGCTCATCACGCCGTGGAATTTCCCAGTGGCGATCCCGCTCAGGACGCTGGTCCCGGCCTTGCTCGCGGGCAACGCGGTCGTATTCAAGCCAAGCGAGGTGACGCCGCGCGCCGGTGCCCTCGTCGCCTCGCTCTTCGACGGGCTCGTTCCCGCCGGGCTCGTGACCCTCGTGCAAGGCGGCGCCGACGTGGGGCGAGCCGTCGTCGAGGCAGAGCTCGACCTCGTGGTGTTCACCGGCAGCGTGCCGACCGGCAAGGTGATCGCACGGGCCTGCGCCGAGCGGCTCATTCCGTGTTCGCTCGAGCTCGGCGGTAAGGACGCGGCCATCGTGCTCGAGGACGCGGATCTCGAGCGCGCGGCCAACGGCATCGTCTGGGGCACCTTCAGCAACGCCGGCCAGAGCTGCGCCGCCATCGAGCGCGTGTTCGTTCACGAAAAAGTCGCCAAAGAGTTCACCGAAAAAATCGTGAACCTCACCCGCGCGCTCAGCTCGGCGGACTGCGCCGTGATGACGACGAAGACCCAGAAGGACAAGGTCCGCGCGCAGCTCGACGGAGCGATCGCCGCCGGCGCCACGGTGCTCGCGGGCGGGGCACCCGGCGACACCGGCCACGCGTTCGCGCCCACGATCGTGCAAATGGAGGGCGAGAGCGGCGCGAGCGAGCTCATGACGGAAGAGACCTTCGGTCCGATCATGGCGCTCTCGATCGTGGCGAGCGAAGACGAAGCGGTCGAGCGGACCAACGCCTCGCGTTATGCGCTGACGACCAGCGTGTGGACGAAGAAGATCGCGCGCGGAAACCGACTGGCGCGAAGACTCAAGAGCGGCATCGTCACGATCAACAACCACGGCTTCACGGCGGCGATACCAGCCGCGCCATGGACCGGCCAGGGCGAGACCGGCTACGGCGTGACGAACAGCGCTCATTGCCTTTCTAGCCTCACGCGCGTTCGCTTCGTGCTCGAGGACAAGAACCGCCAGAAGCGCGAGCTGTGGTGGTATCCGTACACGCCCGTCCTCAGAACGATCGCGTTCGCGATGGCGCGGCTCAAGGGCGGCGACCGCGGATTTCGCCGAATCACGGCGTTCTTTCAGCTCGTGCCCGCGATCTTGAAGAGGCTCTTCGCGCGCGGTTGAGGGGCGGGCTAGTACCTCGATTCGTTCGAATCGAGGGGTGAGGTACAGCAAGTGCCGAGTCAATATCGCCAGAAATCGAGGGTGTATCGATGCCCTCGCCAAATCGGGGGCATCGATACACCCGTCATTTCGATGGACTCGAGCTACTAGGGCGATGGAGAACGCGCGTCCGCTCATCCTCGTCTCGAACGACGACGGCTACGATTCCCGCGGGCTCGCCGCGCTGAGGTCGGCGCTCGCCCGCTTCGCCGACGTCGTCGTTTGTGCGCCCGCTCGCAATCAGAGCGCGACGAGCCACGCGCTCACGCTCCACTCCGTGATGCGCCTCGAGCGCATCGACGCCGGGACCTACTCGCTCGACGGCACGCCCGCCGACTGCGTCTACGTCGCGTTGCACTCGCAGGGTCGCGTCCTTCCACGCAGGCCCGATCTGGTCGTGAGCGGCGTGAATCACGGGCCGAATCTCGGCATCGACGTCGTCTACTCCGGCACCGTCGCCGCCGCGCGCGAAGCAGCCCACCGCGGAATTCCGGCGGTCGCGGTCTCGGCCGACGTACGCGCCGAGCTTGGACAGGCCGCCGAGCTCGGCGCGCGTATCGCAGAGCGCATCCTCGCGGCGCTGCGTTCTGGAACGCTCGCGGAGGGGACGCTCCTCAACGTGAACGTGCCGCCCGCATGCAACGGGCAGCTTGTCGCGACGCGACTTGGCCAGCGCCGCTATCGCGATGAAGTCGTCTATCGCGCCGACCCGCGCGGCCGCGAGTATCTTTGGATCGGCGGCAGCGACGTGCACCACGGGCTCACGGCCGGCACCGACACGGCCGCGTGGGAGGCGGGGTTCGCCAGCGTCACGCCGCTCGCGCTCGATCTCTGCGGGGACCCGGAGCGCCAGGCCTCTCTCGAGCGACTCGTCGCCGGCGTTGCGCTCGCCTGAATTTGCAACGCGGCGATGACGGCTGTCAGAGGCCGCGCGGAACCGCGTCCAGATCGACCAGCTCGAGCGCGTGGCGCAACAGCGCGCTGCGGTTCGCCTTCGTGAGCCCGCGCCGCTTCAGCTCGTCCACCATCTCGTCGAGCTTCGAGAGGGTCTCGGTGTACATCGAAATGCAGATCACCTTGTAGTGGCTCGGCTTCTCCTTGTTCGCGCGCGCGGCACGCACGACGCCTGCTCTCGGCGCAGCGTAGTAGGCGCCGCTGAGTACGCCCTCGCTCTCATCGTGATCGATGACCTGAAGCGGTGCCCCCATCGTGTCCGTTCTCGTACTCATGTCCTGCATCTCCTCGCGTTCACGCGCAAAATCATCGGTATTCCCTGCTGTTTCACGCGCTGGTGGCGCGGACGCGCGGGCCCTTTGCTGTGCCATACATGAGCGCGTCAACAAGCCCGGCATAGTCCTCGGCTCCGTGCGTCCCAGGCGCGTGCTCGAAGATCGAGCGGGCCTGGGCGGGGGCCTCTTTCAGCTTGGTCGTCGCCCGCACAGGGGCAAGGCACTTCTCGCCGAAGTGGCCGCGCAAGGTCTCGAGCGCCTCGTTGCAGATGCGCGCGCGACCGTCGTAAAAAGTCGGCAGCACGCCCCAAATATGGAGCGGGTGGCGCAAGAGCGTGTTCACGTTCTTCACGGTCTTGATCACTTGTCGAACGCCGACGAGCGAGAGGTAGTCGCACGCGACGGGCACGAGCACGGCCTCCGCGAGGACCAGCGCGTTCTGGTTCATGAGCGAGAGGCTCGGCGAGCAATCCACGATGATGTAGTCGTAGTCGCCGGCGATCGGAGCGATGCGTTGCGCGAGCACGCGGTCGCGATTCTGCCGTCCGGCGAGGTAGAGTTCCGCGGCCGCGAGGGTCTCGTTCGCAGGCAGCAGATCGAGCCCCGGCCTGATCGTCTGCACGGCATCGTTCACGCGGAGCCCCATCACGAGCACGTGATAGAGCGAGCGCTCCGAGCGCGCACCGAGCGATACGCCGACGTTTCCCTGGGAGTCGGTGTCGACGAGGAGCACCCGTGCACCGCGAGCCGCGAGACCCGCCGCGAGATTCACACTGGTCGTCGTCTTGCCCGTTCCGCCCTTGTGGTTGAAGACGGCGATGCGGCGCGGCGGCCCACTTGGCTTTGCTTCGGCCGTCGCGGCAGCTCGCGGCGCTGGCTCTCGCGGTGACTCCGCGCTGACGGCAAAAACGCGCGGCGTCGCGTGGGCGGCGGCGCCGAGATCCGCCTCTTCGGCGCGCAAATCCGTCACGGTTACGCCATCGTCCCGCCGCCGATTCGGATGCTCACGGGCCACCGGAAGCGGCTCGACTAGGTCCGACGACGACTGCGCCGCGATCTCCCCGAGACCCACGCCCTGCGCCTCGCGCTGAAGCTGCACCCGGCACGCCATCGAGCACGCGTAGCGGCGCTGTCCGCCTTGCGGATAGAAGACCTGTGACACCAAGAGCACCTTGAAGCGCTTCACGCACGCGTCGCAGGTGACCGCGCCATCGCCGTCGGTAGAGCCGCTGGCTTGGCTGCGTTCGAGGCATCCCTGCGAACAAAAGAACACGAAGCCACCGTCACGCTCTTCCATTTGGTAACGGAAGACGACCGCGAAAGAGGAGTTACAGATGCTGCAAGACTCGCAAATATCGGCCACGCTCAATGCTCCATCTTCTAGAGGTGTGTGTCGGAGAAAACGCCGTAGCGAGGTGACGGAGGTGCCGGCAGATGTGAAGTGGCGCGAAGAGAAGGGCGACGACTACGTACTTTCCGTACGTTGAGGAGCCCGCGCGAGCACGCTTTGCAGCTGGTGGTGCATCCTTCGCCGCAGTAGGTTTTTTCTCCGACACACTCCTAGGCCCTTCGTGAAGCTAAGAGCTTCGTGAAGTGCTCCGGGAAGCGTTGACCACGTAGTGTGCGCGTGGGCCAAGATCTCGCGACAGATCTCGCGACAACTAGTGCTTGAAGTGCCGAACGCCCGTGAAAATCATGGCGACTCCGAGGCGATCTGCGGCCTCGATCACGGCGTCGTCCTTCACGCTGCCGCCGGGCTGCGCGATCGCGACCACGCCGCACGCCGCCGCTGCCTCGACCCCGTCGGGGAACGGAAAGAACGCATCCG
>SHZB01000071.1 GCA_009692485.1 Myxococcales bacterium | reverse complement strand
GGTAACGAAGGGCGGCGAGGCCTTGGGGCGGCTCCAGAAGGCCATGAATCGGCGAGCCTAATACATCCCACGCGAGCGGGGACATTGCGTTTCGATGCAGGCGCTGCCGGGACAGCGCTCTGTGATTCAGCCGCCGAAGGTGTCGCCGATCGAAGATGGGCAGTTGGTGTCTCGGAAGAACCCGAGCGGGAATGGATGATTCGCGCGCTTGGGACGAATCTCCATCACGACCACGACGGGCGGCGCCGACATCTGCCATTCCACTCGGAACAATTTGTCGTCGTCCTTGGTCGCAGTGTGACGCCCCGCCTCGAGCAGGCGCCAGAGACCCCACTGCCCTTCACGCTTGATCTCCTCATCGAGCCCGCCGGCGCCACGGATGCGGATCGATGCGGAGGGCTCCGCTTCGCCCGGCCACGTGAAGGCGTGCCAGAACTCTTTCTCGTTTCGGTAGCTGCGCTTCTTGCCGTCAAGCTCGAACACGATCTCGCTCACGATTGGACTCACGGTCGTCAGATTGACGGAGAACTCGAGCCGTGGCTCGGCACCCTTCGGGAAGAGCGCATCGGTGATCTCATCGGCGCGCTCCAGGCAATTGTAGAGGTTGGCATTGAAGGGCGTAAAGCGACGCGCCGGAGCCACGCCTGCAAGGTGCGTCGCGGGGATGAACTTGTGACCAACCCTGTTGTGGTAGTCCTTCAAATTCGCCTCATAGAAACCCCAAAGAGTTCCCTCTTTCGGCCGGAAAAATTTGAGCACGTCCTCGAACGACGCGTCGCGACGTGAAGCCATATTGAAGGGATAGCGATTCTGGACGTGATCGCGATATTGCGGCCATACCTCGACCTCCCATAGCCCGCTCGCCGCGCCGCCCGCGCTCTTCAAGACCGCGCGGTACGACTGTCGAAGCGGATCCAACAACAGCTCCCGAATCACGTCCTGTCCAAAGCGGTCCATCGCCAGGACCTTCTTCTCGGCGTCCATCACCGCACCCTCGAAGAGCTCGGTCACCTTCTTGGTGTCGCCGCCGGCAGGACTTTCCTCCACGACCTGCATCGTGGCGGCGAGCTGTTCGAGTTGCTGCACGTAACCGCCTAGCCCGGTCGGCGGCGGTGGCTCGCCCTCTTTTGGCGCCTTCGCGAAGCCGAACGCCACCATGCGCTTGAACTTCTCTTGAATCGGATCGACCCGCTTCGGTCCGGCGCCGATCGCGTCGAGGAGAGAGCCTGCCCCCGGGGTACGAAGCTTCTGGTCAATCTTCTTCTTCGCGCGATCCTTGATTTGTTCCAGTACGCCGCCTGGCGCTGCCGCCGTCGGGGCGCTCGATCGCTCGGCTGCGACGTCGTCGAATTGGGTATTGTCGCGCACGGCCTTCAACAGGCGCCAGTAGGGCCAATCCTGAGTCGCGAGCACGCGAAACTCATCGATCGCCTCACGGTTGTTCTGCGGGATCTTGACATCCACATCGCGCAAGAACTCCGTCCACTCGGCGATGTATTGGTTGTCGAAGTCTTCGCGAACCCGCACGAGCGCCTGCTTGATCTTGTCGCCTTGCTGCTGTTCCTCTTTGCTGAGCGGGACTACCCACTTTTCGCGCTCGAGGATTTGATAGCCATCATCGAGACTCGCGACGACCGCCTCGTGTCCGGCATAGGTATAGGGGCCGCGCACCTCCCGTGCCTTGCCCTCACGCAGCTTGCGCTTGCTCCCGAGGACCGTGAGCACCTGTGGGCGGTCTTCGAAGAGCTGGGTCAGGGTGACCGGCGGATAGCGCAAATTGTCGTTCGTGTTCGGACCGGCCTCGTCGACCTTCTCGTCGATGAGCACCGTGACGAACTGGTCGTAGTAGCGCTGACTCGGACCGACGCGGGTGAGAACATCGCGTGTGGCGTCGATGACTTGCTGGTTCATCGGCTCGCCCTTCGCGAACTCGAGGCCCTTGATCTGCGAGCGTTTTCGCAGGTCGACATAGTATTTGACGTGGTCTTGGATCTGATTGCGAAGGTCGTTCTCGCTCAGCCCCTGCGCCTGACCTCGAAGCAGCTCGGCCCACTCTTTGGTGAGGCGGCCAGTCTCCCAGCTCTCATATGTCAGTAGCTCGCGCGTGTAGTCGTCACCGAGCAAGAGGTAGGTCTTCAGCGTCTCGTATTCTTCAAGAAACTTTCCGCCCGTCGCCTGCTTGAGGCGGCGCTCGAGCTGCTCTTTCACCGGCTCGATGAAGCCGCGTTTCAGCGCATGGATGTACTGCTCGGTAGCCGGCGCGAAGAGCTCGTCGCCGCGATACATGCCCCAGCGCATCGCGAGCGGCGGGCCATCTTCGCGCCACTTGTCCAGCTGTCCAATGTGGGCGCGCAAGGTGTCGAGCTGGGCGACCTTCGGCAACACGGGTCCGCTCGTCCAGTCGATCGCCGCGGCCTCATCGGAGATGCGCTTCGTCTCCGCGATGAGCTTCCGTCCCTCGCTGAAAGCAAAGATCGCGGGAAATAACAACAGCGCGGCGAAGGATGCCGCACCGGCGGCGACCGCGATTCGCTGCCACCGCAGCCGGCGCAGCTCGCCCTCGCTGCGACCGGCAACGTCCTTGTCCGGAAACACGATGCGCTCGAACACGTCGCGCAGGAAGAAGCTCTTCGCCTCGGTCGGTGCCGCATCGGCAGCTGTGTCCGCCGGCTTCAGCCCGAACGCGCGGCCCATGGCACCGACGACGCGGTCGAGCGGTTTGCCCTCCTGGGTACCGCTCGAAAAGTAGAACCCGCGCAAGATCGGAGTCGCCACGACCTTGGCTTTTTTCGTGGCGGGTGGCGGCGCGGGCTTGAACGCCGTGGCCATGAACTCACTCAGGTTGCGCTTGATGGCCGCAAGCTCGAGTGGAAACTGGTAGATCTTTTCTTTGTCCGCGCGGCTCGCTCGACCCGCAGCGATACGCTTGACGGTGCGCTTGTGCACGGCGGACACAAGCTCATCAAACTCCGCATCGAAGAGCGCTCCAGGCAGGCTCTTATCCTGGGTGAGACGGAAGGTGGCGCCCCACGCTTGGCCGCGTTCACTTCGCTTCAGATCGCCGAAATACTCGGAGAATCCAGCCACGAGGTCGCATTTCGTGAACACGACGTAGACGGGCAGGACCATCTTGAGCTCGTCTTGCATCTCGTCGATGCGGTCGCGGACACGATCGGCCGTGCGCTGCACATCTTCATCGCTCGCGTCGATGAGCTCGCTCACCGCGACTGCCACGAGGACACCATTGAGGGGCATCTTCCCGCGATAGGTCCGCAGCATCCGCAGGAACGAGATCCACTCATCGCGGTCGTCGGCCTCGGTCGTATACCGGCCGGCGGTGTCGAGCAGGATGGCTTCGCTCGTAAACCACCAATCGCAGTTGCGCGTGCCGCCGACCCCGCGGACGGCACCGCCATTGGCACCGAGATACGGAAAGCTCAGTCCTGAGTGGCGAATCGCCGTGGTCTTGCCAGCGCCTGGCGGACCGACGATGGCGTACCAGGGCAACGAATAGAGCGGATCGCCGCCCTCGCCGAGCTTGCTCGACTTGAGCGCGCGGATCCCCTCGAGCATCCGTCGCTGAAGTTCTTGCACCTCGGCGCGATCTTCCGGGCGCGCCGCAACGACCTGCTCTTGCGCCTGTTGTGCAATGGCCCGCTCGAGCGCTCGGGCCGCGCGTCGTGCGCGGAGCCTACGGAATACAACGAGCCCAATGAGCAACAGGACGACGAGCGCGGTGAGCCCAAGGGCCAACCAGGTCGGAAACCCGGGCACCACCAGCCAAAAGCCCCAGACAGCGAGCAAGAACAGCGCGCTCAGGATCCATAGCCACATGGCGGCATTGTGCGTAGTCCCATGTAGGCTGGCAAAAAAAACGGCCAACCTGTTTTGGGTTGGCCGTTCGTTTCGGAGGCTAGCGGACCTATTTCGCAGGTATGAGCTTGCGGATCCCGTCCGCGACGTCGCCCGCGTTCATTCCAATCACGACGCGCAAGACCACGACGACGAGCAGCGCAAACACCAAGAACCCGAGGGCGATTCCGAGGAACGGTAGCTCGTTTCGCACCGCACTGGCGCCGCCATCCTTGCGCTCCGCGTTCGGCGCGAGAATGTCGCCACCGCCGATACCAAGCGCAACGTGATTGCCAACGCCTTCAATCACGCTGGTGAGGCCCTCTTGCTGGCCAAGCCGGTATTTCCCCTGAAACCCGAGCGAGAGGCACAAAAAGTAGATCTGCGTCACGTGGTCGCGGCCGCGCTGCGCGTAGAGCTGGTCCAAACGGTCGAAGAAGCCGTCGCCCGCCGTGTTTTCAGAGAAGAACTGCAGCTGCAGCGGGTTGCTGAGCCACGTCATCCGACCGGGCCAGGTCGAGTGGTAGATCACCTCGTCGGCAAACGCCGCGAGCGCGTACTTGGCATCGGTCATGTCGAGCTCGGGAACGCCCGCCTCGCGACCATTCTGCATCATCGTGTCGAAGAGCCCGAGCACGCGGCGCTGCAGGATGTCCGGCGCTGGCAGGTCCGGCGAATTGCGCAGCTGCAGAATCAACGACAATACGTCCGAGCAAACCCAATACATCGACTGCGCCATGCTGCTCATTGACTACTCCGAACTAGCTCCGCCGCCGCTCGCACCTAGCTCCCCTGCTTCACGCCGATGAGCCGGATGGCGACCTTTTGCGGATCTACGTTGTGATAAAGCGCAATCGTGCCAGAGCTGAGCACGCGGTTCCAATAATCGCCGTTTGTTTCCACGCGGAGATAAACAATTCCGGGCTTTACGGGGATCGCTCCGGGTGGCCGGTACTCGACTTCGCAGCGCACGCCCGGGATGGCGGCATTGAGAATGTGCCCGATGCTCTGCCAGTCGGCGACCTTGAGCAGCTTCGGGAGCCGCTCACGCAACGTCGCCTCGTCGGTCCCCTGACACTCCAGGAAGAAGTCGTGCGTGCGAGGGACCGTCGGGTCCTTGAATTGCCCGAGGTACATGCCGTCCGGACGCTTATCGAGCGGGATGATCGTGTAGCTCTCGGCGATGAGCTCTTCGATCATTCGAATGGCGCGCTCGAACATGGGCGCGAGCGACTCGGTGATCTCGAGATAATTGAACTTCGGCAAATCCGTAGGGACGGCGTTCGGCGCGAAGGTGCAGAGCTCGCCAAGGATGGAGCCGAGCAAGACGTAGAGGTCCTCGGGATGCGCGTCCCCGCGATCGGTCGTGTGCGACACGATCGGAATGTAGGAATTCAAGGTGTGGAGCATCCAAAACTTCATCGTGTCCGACGCCTGAAAATCGACCGCCGAGGCCGTCCGCATGCGACGCGACTCTGCGAGTTCTTTCTGGCGGCCAACCATTCGATCGAGCAATTTCCGCATGTTGCTCATGATCCATTTCGAGCCGCCGATCCTCAAAAGCGAGGGGACGAAGGCCTCTTTGCACACGACCGCGCCCGATCGATCACGCTCGAGTTGCGCGATTCGAATCGTGTGAAATGCATCCCGCGACTCTGTCCCGAAGAGGAGCCGCATGTTCGCGCGCGCCCAGGTGAAGGACTGCTCGTTGCGGCCCGTGTTCAGGTCGGACACCGTGGCTTGCTGCGCTACGAAGCGCACGGCCGGACCCACCTTCGCGGCATCGAGCGCGGTGTTCGGCTGCTGGTCTCTCACGTTTGGAACGGCGAGAAAAACGTCGAGCGACTCGATAGCAGCAGGAAAATTTCCCTCCACCGGTCGTGACTCGACGACGTCCTCGCCACGGTCGCCGATGAGAAACGGCATTCCGTCTGGGAAAATCCCGTGGCACTTGACGATCTTGATCTGGCCCGACGTGAACAATCGCTCGTCGAACTGCACGTCGGTGATGCCCCAGTCGTACTTCGCCAGCGCACGCATGCGCGTCTGAAGCATCGCCTCGTGGTACTGGTCACCTTGCTGCAAATGCTGCGGGGTCATGAATAGACCCTCGGTCCAGATGGGCTTACGCGGGTGAATCATGCTGGCGCATCTCGTCTAGCAGAGTGAGCACGCGGGCTGAAGTCGATCAGCTTCTGCGTCCGCGATTGCCGCGATCCTCTCCACGATCCCACGAACAAGCGACCCCTCGCGCGTACCTCACGCGGCTCGAGGTTCGTACCCCGCCCGGCCACCCTCGTCGCTCAAGGCACCTTCGCGGCAGCAATCGCCGGCACTTGCTGCGAGTCGCGGCTCGCGGACGCCTTGGGTAGATTGATCGCGCGGAATCGCCTGGCGCCCGGAAACATCGACGCGTCGAACTCTCCGCCGTTGTCGATCTTGCGTTCGCGCAAGAACAACTCCGTGCGCGGGAACGCCTCTGGCACCTTCGCGGCCGGATCTTTCTTCGCCTTGTCGCCCTCCTCGGCCTTCGGCTTCGCGCCGCACGCCTCGGGCGTATTCGGCATCGGCGGAAACTCATAATAGGTCTTCCACGCTTGACCTACGGGCGTGTGAAAGAGCGCGACGGCAGCCAAGGTCGAGGCCTCCGGAAGCCGCTCGAACTTCACTTCGACGAGGTCATTGGGGAACACCTCGAGCTCATCGAGCTTGAGCACGTCCTCGCCAAGCGTCTCTTTGTCCTTGAGAAAGACATCGTCGTAGCGCGCATTGACCATCTTGAGATCGCTCGCAAGCTGGTAGAGGCGCACGACGACGGGACGCGGTTTTTCAGCCTCGTTCGGGTTGATGAGCGCGTCGGCGTAGAGGCCGACGGTCACGATTTGCACGTTGCAGGCCTCGGGTTCGAGGACCGGCGGTGGCGGAAAGCAGCCTCCGACGCCGAGGCTCAACACCAGCGTGCCACCCAACCCGAAGTTCCTGGCCTTCACCCACGCAGACGATGCACTCATGACGCCGCGAGCGTTGCCGAGTTCAACGGGTCGGGCCAACTAGTGCACCGAGTCCATCCGATCGAGGGGCGACTCGACGTCCCCGATTTGGCGAGGACATCGAGTTACCCGCTGTGCTACCGCTACTCGGCCGCGTAGGTAAACGTCGTAGCGAATTCGTTACCGCCGTCGACGTCGAGCGCGAGTTTGTCGATCACGCGTCCCGCTGCCATCTCGGCCAAAATGGAGCTTGAGAGCTGCGGGATCAGGGTCGCTCGCAAGATGTGGTCGATGTTGCGCGCGCCCGTGTCGACCTCGGTGCACCGGCTCGTGATGAGCGTGATGACCTTTTCCGTGTAGGTCGCGGTGATGTTTTGCGTCGCATTCAGACGCTGCATCAATTTATTGAGCTTGAGCCGCGAGATCATCGCCATCGCCTCGGGCGCGATTGGCAAATACGGGACGACGGTCATGCGCGCGAGCAGCGCCGGCTTGAAGTGCGACGAGAGCGTCGGCTTGATCGTCTCCAGGATTTCCTGGACGTTCGGGGTCTCGCCGTCTTCCCACGCCGCCACCACGGTGTTCGTGATCTTGTCGGTCGCGAGGTTGCTGGTCATGATGATGACCGTGTTCTTGAAGTCGATGAGACGACCCTCGCCGTCGCTCAACATGCCCTTGTCGAAGACCTGGTAGAACAGGTTCAAGACGTCGGGATCCGCCTTCTCGCACTCGTCGAGCAGCACGACCGTGTACGGCCGATGCCGGACCGCCTCGGTGAGCATGCCGCCCTCGCCGTAGCCTACGTAGCCAGGCGGCGAGCCGATGAGCCGACTCACCGTGTGCTTCTCTTGAAACTCGCTCATGTTGATGGTGACCATCATGCGTTCACCGCCGAACATGAGGTCCGCGATGCCGAGCGCCGTCTCGGTCTTGCCGACGCCGGAGGGACCGACGAGCAAGAACACCCCGAGCGGCTGCTCTGCGGCCTTGAGCCCCGCGCGCGCCGAGCGAAGCTCTTTGCTGATCGCGGTGATCCCCCAGTCCTGGCCCTTGATCCGCTCGATGAGGTGCTTCTCCATGTTGACGAGCGCGACCACGTCGTCGGCCACCATCTTGCCGACGGGGACGCCGGTCCAGGCAGCGACGACCGCCGCCACCATCGCCTCATCGACGTCGGGGCGAATGAGCGGAACCTCGCCTTGCGCGGCCTTCATTTCACTGATGGCAGCCTTCACGGCCTCGCGCAATTTCGCCTTCTCGTCCTCGCCCGTCGCGGCGTTCATCTTCACGCGCGCGTCGATGACCTTCTGCACGCAGGCCAGCTCTTTGGCGTAGTTTTCGCCGAGCTTGATGAGGTTCACGTTGGCTTGCGCGATCCGCACGCCAAGATCTTCCATGCGGGATCGATCGCAGGTGATTCCGGCCTTTTCGTCGCGGTCGAGCGCCGCTAGCTCGCGCGTCAGGTTCGCGATGAGGACCTCGCAGTCTTCCACGTCCGCGGGCTTCTGTTGCAGCGACACGCGCACGCGCGCCGCACAGGTGTCGAGCAGATCGACCGCCTTGTCGGGGAGCTGCCGGCCGGTGATGTAGCGAGCGCTGAGCCGCACCGCCGCCTCGATGGCCTCATCCTGAATGATGATGTTGTGGGCCGTCTCGAACTTCTCGCGAAGGCCGCGGAGCATCGTCACGCAGACGCTCTCGCTCGGCTCCTCTACCCGCACCGGCTGGAAGCGCCGCTCGAGCGCCGCGTCCTTCTCGATGTGCTTCTTGTATTCGCTGTAGGTCGTGGCAGCGATCGTCCTCAGCTCGCCGCGTGCGAGCGCCGGCTTGAGCAAGTTGGCCGCGTCAGCGCCGCCACCGCCACCGCCGCCGATGAGCAAGTGAGCCTCGTCGATGAAGATGATGATCGGCTTGCTCGAGCTCTTCACCTCGTCGATGACGCCCTTGAGCCGCTTCTCGAATTCGCCCTTCACGCTTGCGCCGGCTTGCAGCAGCCCGAGGTCGAGACCGAGGATCTCGACGCCCTTGAGCAGCTCGGGGACGTCGTTGTTCACGATCTTGAGCGCGAGCCCTTCGATGAGCGCGGTCTTGCCGACGCCTGCCTCGCCGATGACGATCGGGCTGTTTTTCCGGCGTCGCGCGAGAATGTCCACCATGTTGCGGATCTCACGCTCGCGGCCGAACACGGGGTCGATGTCCCCGCTTCGCGCCTTGCCGGTGAAGTCGATGCAAAAGCGAGCGAGCGCGCTCTCTGCGTCGAGCGAGCTGCCCTTGGGGAGCTTGCCGCCCTCGCCGCCGACCGCGCCGCCGGCGAGCGAACCCGCGTCCGCGTCCTCTTTCGAGCCGCTGACGATCTTCGCAAAGTTCTTCTTCAGCTCGTCCTTCGGGACGCCGCCAAGCTGCATTCCGATGCCGCTCGTGGAGTACTTACTTCCCTGCTCGATCACGCGCGCGAACAACATGCCGCTGCGGATGCGCCCGTAGCCGTACTCCATGGCGCCGACGGTGAAGGCGTCTTGCATCCAATCGAGCAACGCCGGCGAAAAGTTCGGTTTGCCGGAATTTCCGGTGCGAAGTGAGTCGAGCGAGCGTTGCAGCGTGGACTTGAGCGCGCCTGGATCGAGGTCGTAATGCATCGTGAGGAAGGCGACGTCCGAGTCCGGGTTTTCGAGCAGCGCGCTGAGCACGTGCTCGACCGTGACCTCGTAGTGCCGAACGTTCACGCACTGAACGACGGCGGACTCGAGCGCCGCGGTGCAGGTGCGGGTAAGGCGCTTGATGATGGCTTTGGGTTCGACGAGCATTCGGAATCCTCCCTGATTTGGCGGTGATTGCGCACCAACGACGGTGCGGCGCGAGCCGGGCCGCGGACGCTAGCTCGCCTCAAGGAAGATTGCATGCGGCTTTTCCCGCCGGCATCGCACCCGCCGCAACCCGGCATCGCACCCGCCGCAACGACGCTCGTCCGCACAGGACGCCGCCGCGCAACATCCACCCGAGGACACGGCTGACGACGCTCGGCCGCACCGGACGACGCCGCGCAACATCCACCCGAGGACACGGCTGACGACGCCTCACGGTGGCGCCCCAAAGGCAGAAGGCTTCGCTCAGCCTTCGGTGTCGCTCGACTCGATCGCGGTCTCGGCATCGGCCCCGCGCGCGTGCTTCGGCTTTGAGCCTCCGGCGCCGTCCGCCGTGCCACTCGCCGATCGTTGCCATCGCTCCACGACCGCGCGCTTGACCATCAGTCTCAGGAGCGCACCTTCGCGAAGCCGATCTTCGGCGTCGAGGCCGTTGTCCCGTGCGAGATCGTCCACGTCGACTGCGAACTGCTTGGCGACTCCGATCATCGTGTCGCCTGGGCTGACGCGATACATCACGGTCTCGCGGTCGCTGCGTCGCGGCCCGAACTCGTCCGCCATCGCGCCGAGCGGCTCGTCATCCCGGCTTGCAGCGTCGCCACGCCCACCGAGCAGCGAGCGCAAATGGCGGCGTTTCGGCTTGGGCAAGAGGCTCAGGAGGCTGTCCTCGCCGTCGCCCCAACCGTGCACACGGTCCACGTCGCGCGCGCCGCTGAGACCGGCCAGATCGGTCGGCGCCAACACGTCGCCGTCGGTCACGCGATCGGCCGTGTTGAGCATCGCCGGGAGCGCCGCGCGGGCACGCGAGAGCGACTCGGCCGGCACGTAGACGGTCGTTTCGGGCCCGGGCGGAAGGAACTGCCCGAGCAGGTGCGGGTTGAAGCTGCGGAGCGCATTTCCGTTGATGCCTGCCGCCTTCGCCACGGTGGCGATGCTCACGCCGCCCGGCACGCTCAACTCCGCGGACGACATCGGCCGGTAACCTTTCACGTCGCCGAATCCGTAGAGCTCGAGGTTGTTGGATACGAGCGCGGCTGCCACGATCTTGGGAACGTAGTTGGCCGTCTCGCTCGGGATCGCGCGCCTCATGGCGAGCTCGTTGAAGTCGCTCGTGCCGGCGCGGTCGATGGCACTGAGGAGCTGCTCGTAGCCCATGTTGTAGGCCGCAAACGCGAGGTCCCACGCGCCGAAGCGCTGATAAAGATCGCGCAAATGGTGCGCCGCCGCCCGCGTCGCGACGACCGGATTCTTGCGGTCGTCGGAGTAGCGATTCACGGAGAGTCCGTAAACGCCGCCGGTCGCGCGCATGAACTGCCAAAGGCCGACGGCTCCCGCGGGTGACTTCGCGCGGGGATCGAAGCCGCTCTCGATCATCGCCACCCAGATGAGGTCCTCGGGCAGGTGCCACTCGCGGAGCTGCTCTTGCACCATGTCCTGATAGCGACCGCTGCGCTTCAGCCACGTCTCGAACATGTCGCGCCCCTGCGTCGTGCGAGTCAGGAAGCGGACGTAGGTAAGAGCGCTTCGCGTCACTGCCACCTTGAAGTCGGGCAGCTGCAGACGCGACAGGGCCGAGCGACCTTGCGCGTCGAGCTCGACCCCGAGGTCGTCACCGCTGGTGAACTCACGGCGCTCGTCGCCACGCGCATCCGCCCGCGACATGAAGCTCTCTTCATCGTCGCGAGGACCGCCGAGCTTGCACGACGCACCGTCCGAGCGCTCGCGCAGGCGGGAGAGCTGTGACGACTCACGTGACACGCCGCTCGTGCTTCCGCGGTTCGTGCGCGCCGTCGGAAGTGACGCATCGCCAAGCGCTCCATAGCCGCCGTATGCGTGGCCGCCGTCCACTGCGTTGCTCGCGGCGTCACGAGGCATCGGTACGCGCGCGGCGGTGTGACTCGGCCGCGGGGCGAGCCCGTCCACCGACGTCCTTACGCTCGCTATGGTCGCTTCCGGCGTGGCCATCCCAACGCCGTAACCGAACGCCAATGCCGAAATCATGGGAGGGATCTTGGTTAGCCAATCCACGGTGTAGCGAAAGGTGTCAGCTTGTACGGAACGGGCCAAAAAATCTCCCGACTTCTCGAAAAATATCTCGCCGCCTTGTTGTTGCCGCGCGGAAAGGACGCTGCTCGGTGATAAGGTGCGTGCGCCGTGTCGATGGCACTTACCGCGGAAATCCGCGACACGCAGAGCCAGCAGAGCTTCGAGCTGGCATTCGAGCGCACGCCGGTGCGGATCGGCCGTAATCAGCTGAGCGATCTGCACCTCGATCGGCCCTATGTGTCGCAGTTTCACGCGACGATCGAAGTCGCCGGCAACCGTATCTGGGTGCGCGACCACGGCTCGACGAACGGGACGACGTACCGCGGACAGAAACTCGCGCGCGACGAAGCCGTCGAAATCACCGCGTTCCCGGAGCTCCAAATCGGGCCGATCCTCATCCGGCTCGCGCTTCGCGAGGTCGCCGCCAGCGCGCTGCCCCCGTCGCGTGCGCTTTCACTGCTCGACATCGGGACGGCAGCCGGTGTCGCGGTGCTCGAGCAACGGCGCGCCCCGATCGCAGCGGGCGCGGAGGATGTCTTCATCCGCCAGCTCGTGCCCTACATCGAGGCCTACCGCGGCGCGTGGAACAGCGTCTACCGAATCATCTACGAACACTTGCCGCGCCTTCAGGATGACGCGCGGACGACCTATCTCAAGCGCCTGCTGCTCGAGCACGCCGCGCTCGGGCAAGAGGTGGACTTTCAACGGGTCACCAAATACTACGGCGTACCGGCACACTCGCTTGGTGAGTTCACGACGGCGACTGCGGCGATCTCGGCGATGGAAGAGTTGCAGAGGCAGCTCGCGCCAGGTGCGCCACCGCTCGACACGCCCGAGAGCATGCTCGGGTTCGCACGACAGCTGCGCGACGCGATGAGCACGTTTCTGAAATGCTTCGTCAGCCTGCGAGACGGGTATCGCGCCTTCGAGGCGGAGGTCTTGCGGAAAGAACCAAAGATCAAGGCGACGAATCTGGTGGCGTCGGCTCAAAACCACAACGAGCTGGGCAAGGTGTTGCTCGCCGGAAGCGCCGGAAGCGCCGGAAGCGATGAACAGCTGCGTGACTTGCACGAAATCTTCGTGAGCGTGATGACGCACCAGGTCGCGCTCTTGAACGGCGTGATGGAAGGTGTGAAGAGGCTGCTCGGCTCGCTTTCACCCGAGTCCATCGAACAAAGCTTCGAGCGCAAAGGCAAGCGCGGCGGCTTGTTTTCGAATCGCTACGAAGGGATCTGGGAAGAGTACCGGACGGTTCACGCCGACTACCGGGGCGAAGAGCGGGAAACGTTTAATACTATTTTTGGCCCTGAATTCGACAAGGCGTACGCTGCAAGTGCGGGCGAGGCTCTTCAGGCCACCGGCGACACGACTGGCGCAGATGCCAAGCGACCGCCCGGGCCCGCGAATCACCGGCGATCCTAGCCGGGCGGCTGTCGTGCGGTCCATTGCCGAGACCGCACGCTTGGCGCCCGTCCGATCGCCTCGCGAAGCGCTCATCATGCGGTCGAAATCGAAGTTCCTCGCGTCGGGTTTTCTCGCAGCTCTTGGGTCTTGCTGGCTCGCCGAGGGTGACGCCCACGCGCAAATCCCGCCGCTCGTCGAGCGCGATCCGAACTGGGACGCGGTCTCCCAAGTCATGCTGGGGATTGGCGCAGGCACGGTGGCGCTGATGCCGCGGGTCTACTATTCGAGCCCGGCGGCGACCGTCGGCTGGAAGGCGCGCTGGCACGTCTCGGCGCTCGCCCCGATCATGACGATGACGACCCTCACCCTGCTCGTCGATGGTCCGCTCCACGACGAAATGCAGGGCGCAAAGCAAGGCTGCAGCGTCGAGGAGACCTTCGCCGCGCTGCCGCAGTCGGGCTGCGAGGCGTTCGGCTCGCCATCGACCCATGCCTTCGCGTCATGGGGCGCGACCGGCGCAGGCCTGGGCGTGTTTCTCGTCGACACGGTCAAACATTCGCGCGGAGAGTTCAGCGTTCCGTCGTTCGTCGGAAACGTCGGAGTCCCGCTGACGACGTCGATCCTCGCGAGCGTTGCGCGCAGCGCCGACGGCAGCGGGCTCGGCCCAGAGGACACCGACCAAGTGCTCGGCGGCGCGTTGGCCGGAGCTGGGATCGGCCTGCTGGTCGGCGCCGGCTATGCCTTCTTGCAAGAGCCCGACTGCGGCTACGGCAACTACCTGTTCTGCTGGTAGGCCCTCGCGCTGTCGTGCCGGGAAGCCGGCGCCCTTGTCTGCTTGATTGCGCCGCACGGCCGATGTGGACTCCCGCATTTGCGACATACGCACGCCCGCATCGGCGACGTATTCACGCACGAATCGGCGACGTATTCGCGCACGCATCGGCGACGTATTCGCGCACGCATCGGCGACGTATTCGCGCACGCATCGGCGACGTATTCGCGCACGCATCGGCGACGTATTCGCGCACGCATCGGCGACGCGTGGACAGCTGCCGAACTCGCGTGACGGAGCTGTGCCCAAGAGGATGGACCGAGCCCGCCGTCGCGATCTACCTGCGACCTCTCGGCTCGATCCGCGGGTCAGTCTTGCCCGACCACGCGCTCCCAGAGCGACTCGTTGGTCGCGAACAAGGAGTCGCGTTCAAGGCGCAACAGACGGGCAAACTCGACGGTGCGGAGTAGCCGATCCGAGTCGCGATCCGGCTCGTTGGGATACGGGATGATCTTCACCTTCACTTGCTCGAGCAAGCGAATCCCCTCCGGCAAATAGCTCACGTCCGTGGTCATGCGGTATTCGGCGTAGAGCCCGCGCTCGGTCAAGCTGGGCATGCGCTGCACGCGCTCGATGTCGGCGGTCGCCACGTCGATGAGTCGCCCGCGCCGAACAAGGAAGTAGTTGGCAATCCGGCGGCAATTGGTCACGTCCGGACAGCGCTTGGCCTCCGCGACGACGAGCATTTCGTTACCCATGCGCACGGGCTCCAGCTTCGCGTCGCTGGGACCGCGATAGCTCCCGACCCCGTAAATTTCGGCGCGATCATCGATGGCACGCACCAGCGCGATCGGTCCGCCGACGTCGCCGTCCTCGAAATTCACCGCCCGCAACCGCACGACCTGAAGACCCTTCGGCCCGGTGCGAAGGTCGAACTCCCCCGCATCGAGAACGCGCGGCCAGCCTCGGGCCGACACGCCGTGACGCAAGGTCTCGTTGGCAAATACGTAATGCCCGGTGCAGTCATTCGCGGTCGGACTCAAGCCGCTCGCGTCCTCGTATCCGGGGACCAGAAAGCGCATCCATTGCTCCGCATCGAGCGAACGAACCACCGCGCCCTTCGCGCTCGAGGCGCGTGCCGGCGGGGGTAGCTGGTTCGTGCAGACGGACACGGGAAGCGTCTGGCGCGCCGGGACTTCGATGGCAGTGCTCTGCTGCTCGACGCAGCCGAACGAAACGCTGCCGAGGGCAAGCAGCAGGGCGACGGGGGTGGTTTTCACGAGGACAGGATCGCACAGCCGCACGGGCGAACCGAAGTTCCTGGCCCGAAATTTCCGGCATCCCCGTGCACGCACGGCTGCGGCTGTGGGTCATGGCCCGCGCTCGGCCCGCGCTCGCCCCACGTCGTCATCGCCTTGGCGTGGCCCCCTGCCCTCTTGCCGCGACCGGATCGCGTGGCATCCATCCTGCCGCGTCGGATCGCGAAATTAATCGCCGAAAGGGTGCCCGCGGCGATTGACGACGGCCACGCCGTGGGTATCGTTGCGGCGCCTCAACTCATCAGGGGGACGAGGCAAGCAACCAATTCTCCGAGCCCGCTCGGGCGGCCAGCGCGGAATAAGCCGTAGACTGAGTACCGCACGTAGCGGAGTAGGAAAGGGGACACAGGATCATGGCTCTCAACGCATATCTCAAGCTCAAGGGACAGAAGACTGGCGAAATCAAGGGTTCCGTCACCCAGAAGGGTCGCGAGAACAAGATCGGGATCATCGCCTTCAACCACGAGATCGTCTCGCCCCGCGACCCGGCCAGCGGCCTGCCAACCGGCAAGCGCATGCACAAGCCCTTCACGATCACGAAGGAGCTCGATAAGTCGACTCCGCTTCTCTACAACGTCCTCGTCAACAACGAGAACGTGAGTGAGTGGGAGCTTCAGTGCTGGCGCCCGTCCGCCACCGGCGCGGAGCAGCAGCACTACACCATCAAGCTGACCAACGCGAACCTCGCGGCGATTCACGCCCGGATGCCCAACAACAAGAATCCGGACCTGATGAAGTACGAGATCAACGAGGAGGTTCAGTTCACCTACCAGAAGATCGAGTGGACCTGGGTCGATGGCGGCATCACCGCGCTCGACGACTGGGAGTCGCCGGTCTCCTGACCGAACAACCGATTCGGCAATCGCCGAGTCCACATAGGAAGCCGCCGGGAATCTCGGCGGCTTTCTTCGTTTTGTTCGACGCGCGCCGCGCCCGCAGATGCGGTGAACCGACGTGATCGCGGTAATGCTATTTGAAGCATCGATTCGAAGGGATCCATGCACTAGAGTGCCGCTTCCGCGAGCAGCGTCGGCGCCATGTTCAACAAGTACTACCAGGACGAGCTCTCGTACTTGCGCGAGCTCGGCAACGAGTTCGCCGCGGCCTACCCAGCCATTGCGCCGATGCTCGCCGAGACCGGTGGCGACCCCGACGTCGAGCGCCTCCTCGAGGGCGTCGCCTTCCTCACGGGCAAGCTCCGGCACAAGATCGACGACGAGCTTCCCGAGGTCATCCACTCGGTCGCGCAGCTGTTGTTCCCGCACTTCGTTCGACAGATCCCGGCAACGTCGATCATCCAGTTCACGCCTCTCGCAAACGTCGTGCGCGAGAAGGTGCTCGTGCCGCGCTCCTCCGAGATCGGTACCGTCGCGCTCGATGGGTTGCAGTGCCGCTTTCGCACGACGAGCGACGTCGAGCTCGCGCCGCTCACGATCGAAGACGTGCGCATCGATACCGGCGCGCGCCTGACCCAGACGCTCCGCATCGAGTTGCGGGTCGCAGGCGGTGCCAACTTCGGCACCTTTGCGATGGACAAGATCCGCTTCTACATCCACGGCGAACGGCGCTTGCAGGATGACCTTCGCCTCTGGATCGGCGCCCACCTCGACTCGGTTGCGGTCGCTTCCATCGATGGAAACGGCAACGATACGACGCATGCGACGTTGCCGGCGCGCGCGGCCCGCCTCGTCGGCTTCAGCGAGGACGAGGCGCTCTTCCCCTACCCGAAGACGGTCTACCCAGGCTACCGGCTCTTGCAAGAATTTTTCACGCTGCCGCAACGCTTCGCGTTCTTCGAAATCTCCGGACTCGACCGGCTCCCGAAGGACAAGCTCCGTGACCGCGTCGCCTTGCTGCTCGAGTTCAAGGACGGGCTTCCGAACGGGACACGCGTCGCCAAAGACACCATCCGGCTCTTCTGTACGCCAGTCGTCAATCTGTTCCCCGGGACGACGGACCCCCTCAAGCCCGACAACACGAAGTTTGAGTACCTCGTGCGCCCGAGCGGCGGGCAGCCCGATGCCTTCGAGATCTACTCGGTCGATAGGGTCGTGGCCGTGGCGCGACGAACGAGCCAACGCCTGGAGCTACCTTCGTTCTATAGCTTCGACCATGAGCTGCACGGCGCGGCAGCATCGCAAGCCGGGTTTTATCAACTTCACCTGAAGCCAGCGACCATCGGCGAGGGGGTCGATCTCTACATGTCCTTCGGCACGCCCGCGGACTCCAACGCGCTGCCGGAATTTGATGCGGTCAGCGTCGAGGCGACCTGCACCAACCGCAATTATCCCGCGCAGCTGAAGGTCGGCGACATCAGCGTCGCGATGACCACGTCACCGGCCGTGGCGACGTTCACCAACATCATTGGGGTGTCCGCGCCGATCGCGCCGCCGGTCGGACGCGAGCTGCAGTGGCGCGTCTTGTCTCATATGGCGATGAGCTTCCGCTCCATCGCAGAGCTCGAGACCCTGCGCGCGACGATCGACATTTACAATTTCCACGCGCTCTACGATCGCCAAGTCGCGCGCGCACACCAGCTTCGCACGCAAGCCATCAAGAAGGTCGAGGTGAAGCCCACCGACCGGCTCTTCCGCGGAGCGCCGATTCGTGGCGTGCGCGCCGAGATCGAGATGGATGAAAACGGGTTCGCGGGTGAGGGCGAGATGTACCTCTTCGCGAGCGTGCTCAACGAGCTGTTCGCCTCCTACGTCTCGCTGAATTCCTTCACGCAGCTGCGGGTGCGCGCCACCAATTCGAACGCGGTGTACACATGGGATCCCAAGAGCGGCAACCAGACGCTGCTCTGAGCGCGGCCGAGCGGTCCGAAGCCGAGCGTCAGGGGGCGCTCGCTGTGTACGGCTCGTCGGCGCGGCGCTTCGATTTCTACCGGCTTCTGTATTTGCTCGAGCGGCTGTATCCCGATTCCCCTCGCCTCGGACACACCGGCCCCGCACGCGACGAGCGCATTCGCCTCCGCGCAGATCCGAGCTTGGTGTTTTCGCCGAGCGACGTGAGCTCGCTCGTCTCTCGGCGTTTCCCGGACGCGCATGATCGCGTCGAGATCACGGCCGCATTTCTCGGGCTCTACGGCGCCACATCGCCGCTGCCGCCGTACTTCGTGGAGAAGGTCGCGCGCAGTGTGTATCAGGGAGGACCGCAGCCCGTACGCGAGCTGCTCGACGTCGTGCACCACCGCGTCTTCGCGCTCGCGTATCGAGCGTGGGCGAAATACCGGCACAGCGTCGGGTACCTGAGCGGCGGCGTCGACAAGTTCACGCAACGCATGTTTTGCGCCGTCGGAGTCGATGGATTTCGCAAGGCGACGACGCCCCTGAACCCGTTTTATCTCTTGCGCTTCGCCCCGCTGATCGCGACCAAATCTCGTTCTTCGCGCGGCCTCGAGGTCGTGATGCGCGAGTTGTTCGGCGAGATCCCCGTGGCCATCGATCAGTTCGTAGGTTGCTGGACCTTGATCGAACAGCCGCTCCGCAACCAGCTCGGGGTGAGCAATCATGAGCTCGGCGAAA
>SHZB01000070.1 GCA_009692485.1 Myxococcales bacterium | reverse complement strand
GGCCGCCGCATCGACGCCGCTACGCACGAGATCTTTGGCGATGCGATCGGCGCCGTGCTTGGTGCGCGAGAACACCAGCACACGCGCGATCGCCTCGCGTTCGAGGAGGCCGCGCAAGAGCGAGCGCTTGTCGGCCTTCTCTACGAAATAGACCGCCTGCGCCACCGTCTCTGCTGTCGTCACCGCGGGCGAGACGGAAATGTGGACGGGATCTCGAAGGATGCTCTGTGCGAGCCCCATGATCTCGCGCGGCATCGTCGCCGAGAACAGCAACGTTTGACGCACCGCCGGCACCCTCGCGACGATCCGCCGAACGTCCGGCAAAAATCCCATGTCGAGCATCCGGTCCGCTTCGTCGAGGACGAGGATCTCGACCGCGTCGAGGGCGATGATGCGCTGGTTGATCAAATCGAGCAGTCGGCCCGGCGTCGCGATGAGGATCTCGGGCTTGTCCTTGAGCTCGATCTCCTGGCGACGCTGGCTCACGCCGCCGTACACGATCGTGTGGCGAACTCCGAGGTGCCGCCCGTAAGCGCCGGTCCGCTCGCCGATCTGCGCGGCCAGCTCACGCGTGGGCGAGAGCACCAGCGCGCGAATGCGGCCATTGCCAACTCGCCCGCTGAGAAGCTGGAGGATCGGCAACACGAACGCGGCCGTCTTGCCTGTGCCGGTCTGCGCGCAGCCCAACAGATCCCGCTCCGCGAGCACGGGCGGAATGGCTTGCACCTGAATCTCGGTCGGCACGGAGTAGCCCTCGTCACCGACGGCTCGCACCAGCGGTGGAACGAGCCCGAGCGCCTCGAATGCGGATGCATCGACCGGTCCACGCGCGGGCGCGACGCTCGGCGTGCGCGGGGATGTCGAGCGCGGAGTGGAAGAGCGCGGAGTGGAAGAGCGCGGAGTGGAAAAGCGCTGCTCACGCGGGGATGCAGGCTCACGCTGCGAGGTCGCATTCGGAGCGCGTGTGAATGGGACGCTCTGCTCACGCGGGGAGGCAGGCTCACTCGGGGAGGCAGGCGCGCGCGGGGATGCAGGCTCGCGCGGGGATGCCGAGACGTCGCCGAGGGCGGCTCGAAATGCAGCGATGGAGGCCAGGGTCGGCGGCGCCGGACGGGCTCGGTGGGCGGATGGCGCATGCCGGCGGTTTCGAGAAACACTCACGATCGATTCACTCAGTCTCGCGGCGTGTTCATGAAATCCTCCTCGCGGTGCGCGCCGCTGAGCGCACTCGGAGAGCCGTGCGGCCATTGCGGCCTCGGCGATAGGGAGCTGCCGTCTCGAGCTGGCGGGCGATATTCGACGCGACCAGGATTGGCCAGCACGCGGGCCGGCGCTCGGAAAGGCGCGAGCCACTTAGCCTATTCAGCCACCCGAGGCAACGCGCAATCCCGCGCGATCGCCGCGCAATCCCACAATCCCGCGCGATCGCCGCGCAATCCCGCAATCCCGCGCGCTCGACGCGACGCTTGGAGGCTTGGCGCACTCGTGACATGCTGGTGCCATGTTCTTCAAATCCGTCATGGTTGGCCTCGGTGTGCTCGCTGCTCCCTTTGTGATCGCGCTCGGATGCGGTCCCGGCGACCCCGCCGCGGATGCGCTCTGTGTGCCTGGCCAGGCGATCGAGTGTGCATGTCCCGGTGGCGTCAAGGGGGTTCAGAGCTGCATGCCGGATGGCAGCGGTTTCTCCGCGTGCTCGAGCTGCGCCGACGTGTCGACGACCGCGACCGGACAGACCGCGTCGAGCGGCGAAGGCGGCGCCGGAGGCTCGACAGCGACGGGCATGGGCGGGGCCGCGACCACGTCCCCGGCATCCGGACCCGCGACCACGTCCCCGGCATCCGGACCCGCGACCACGTCCCCGGCATCCGGACCCGCGACGGGACCGGCAACTTCCACAGCGACCGGCGGAATGGGCGCATGCACCGGCGTGGACTGCGCGGCTTGCAGAAAGAGCGCCTGCGCCGCCAACGTATGCAAGGCCGAGCAGATGGCCTGCGACGCCAAGCCCGGCTGTGCCGCGGTGCTCGTTTGCCTTGATGGCTGCCTCGCGGGGATGGACCCGAACTGCATGACTGTCTGCCAAGGCATGGCCGGCAGCAGTGAGGGGTTCAACCGCTTCTTCTGCGGCTACTGCGGCGCGTGCAAAACAGACTGTGCGTCGGGGCCCATCACGTGCGGATGAGCGACGGCATCGCGGCCTTCGTTGCGTAAGCGCCGGCGCGCGCTCACACGTCCCAGAGACGCGTGGACATGTAGCGCTCGCCGATATCGTTCAAGATCGTGACGATGACGCCGCGGCGGATGGTCTTCGCGAGATCGTAGACGCCCGTGAGGTATGCGCCCGAGGACTGACCGCCGAACAGACCCGCCCGCGCGAGCCGCTGACTCATGCGCCACGCCGCATCGACGTCGCAATCCCACATGCGATCGATGACGCTGCGATCGAGAATAGCCGGCACTAAATCGTGCGGATCTTTGAGCGGCTTCAAGCCCTCGACGCCGGGGAAGGCCTCGGGCACGACACACTCGATCTGCACGCGTGGATTCAGCTCTTTGAGGCGGCGACCGACGCCCGTGATCGTGCCGCCGGTGCCGACGCCCGCGACGAAATGCGTGACCTTGCCCCCGGTCTGTTGCCAGATCTCTTCCGCCGTCGTTTCGTAATGCGCGCGCCAGTTGTGCTCATTGCCATATTGGTCCGCGAAGTAGTACGCATCTGGCTGCGCGACGACCAGGCGGCGCACCTCACGCAAGGTCTCGTCGTAGCCGTCTTGCGCGCTCGTGTAGTGGATCTGCGCGCCGTGCGAGAGGATGCGCTTCTTGCGTTCGAGGCTGGCGTTGTCGGGGATGACGAGCTTCACGGCGAGGCCAAGCGCGCCGCCGATCCACGCGTACGCGATGCCTGCGTTGCCGCTCGAGCTGTCGATGATCGTGCGGCCGCCGTCGAGGTCTCCACGGTCGAGCGCCGACAACAAGATGTAAAGCACCGAGCGATCTTTGAGCGAGCCGCCCGGATTGAAGCTCTCTACTTTTACGTAGACGGTCAGCTCCGGAAACTCGTCCTTGAAGAGCTTCACCTCGACCAGCGGAGTATTGCCAACGAGCGCGAGCGCCGGACAACGCTCGCTGTATCGCGCCTGAAGCTCTCGAAAGCCCATCGAACGACAGCTAGGCGAACGCGCGTGGTCTGTCCAGCGCTCGGTCAACGGCGCTCGGTCAACGGCGCTCGGTCAACGGCGCTCGAGCTCAGGCTCGGGGACGTCAACCGTCGCGCTCGCGAAACCGTTCTTGTACGGCCGCGACGAGCGTCGCCACGTAAGAGTCGAAGGGCGGGCACACGATGCCGGCGGGCTCGAGGAGCTTGCGAGCTTGGCGCGTGTCGTAGCGGGCATTCGTCGCCAGTTGCTGAATCAAGGCCCCCGGTTCGCGCAGAATGCGGCCGATCCCCGGGACCCTTGCGATCGTGGCGGCGAGCTTGGGCGGCATGAGGCTCCGCGACGTGCGGCGACCTCCGGCGCGCGCGATGGCATCGAACACCGCCTGCGCCGTGAGCGACTCGGACGAGGTCAGATGAAATGTGCCGCCGGGCGCGAGGGGCGAGACACTGATGGCGTGCGCGGCCCGCACGACGAAATCGACGGGCACCACATCGAGCGGGTAGTCGCCGCCGGTCGGCAGCGGCACGGCGACCTCGCCGGGTAAGCCAAGCACCAAGAGCACGAGCAAATAAAGTCCATCGAGCCTGTCGATCTCACCGGTGTCGCTGTCGCCGACGAGATTGGTGGGTCGAACGACCGCGATCGGCAAGTCCACCATCGCGCGCCGCATCACCAGCTCTGCCTTCATGCGCGTCTCCTGAACCCGCGTGAAGTGCCCCTGCCCTTCGTCGAGCTCGCTCTCGCGCACGAGCCCCTCGCGATCGCCGGAAATCTCGGCGGTCGAGTAATGAACAAGGCAGCGGAGCTTCTTGCAAAGCCGCGCGACGTGCACCGCCTCGACCGCGCCACGCACGTTCTGTTCAGCCACCTCGCGCTCGACGCCGACGTAGCTCACGTAAGCGGCGTGGTGCATGCGTACGACCTCGCTCGCGAGCTCGCGCAGCTCGCGGCCCGAGAGTCCGAAGTCCATCGCCGCCGCATCTCCGCCCATGACCCGCACGCGCGAGCGAACCTCTGGTGGGAATCGTTCGAGGTGGTGCGCCGCGCGTGCGAACATCCGCTCGAGCACCACGGCTCGGATGCGCGTCTCGGGCTCGGACACGAGCAGGTGCTCGACGAGCCTGCGCGCGACGATGCCGGGATAGCCCGTCACCAGCACGACTTCGTCCGCGGGTGCCATCGGACGGTGGTCAAACAAGCGCCGCAAGCGCAGCGACGGCAGCGCGCGAGCCGACGCCATCTTCGAGAAAAGGCAGCTCCGTCAGCGGGAGCATGAGCCCGCGCTCGAGCTCTCCCACGATGCGCTCTTCGAGTTCTTCGCGAGCGGCTCGACGGGCAGCCGACGCGAGCGTTCCGAGCGCCGGCGAGACCGTGACGTCGCCGCGACTGAACCCGCCCGCGGTGGCGAGCGCCCACGCGGAGAGTTCTTCATCGGCAGTCAGCCGTGATCGCTCCGCGCCCACGAAAATGGGCTTGAGACGCGCATTCACGACCACCCTTGCGATCGGCAGCGCGAGCTCGTCCTTCACCGCACGCGCCAGCTCCATCGCCTCGGTCGCTGGCATCTCCTCGGGCAGCGTGACGAGGACGACGCCGGCGCGCTTCGGATCGCGAAACATCTCCCACGCGAGCTCGGCGTCGCGGCGCAGAATGCCAGGGGGGACGATGTCCAAGATCACCTTGGGCACGCGCAGCATGTCGAGGCCATGACCGGTGGAAGGCGCGTCGAACACGACGACGTCGAAGCGCGGCGCCCCGTCCTCGAGCTCGGTCGTGTGCCACCACGCTTTGCCGAGCATGGCCCAATCGAGCAGCCCGGGAACTGCCCGAAAGAAGCCGTGCGTGTAGCGGTTCTCGAACACGAGCTTGGCGATCGTCTTCACGCGCAAGACCAGCGCCCCATACTCCTCCATCGCGCGCTCGGGATCGATGCGCGAGGCCCAGAGCTTCGGTGCGAGAGGGACCACGGCGTGTCCGATGGGCGGGCAGCCGAACACCGCGGAGACGCGCTCGTGAGCCCCCGTCAACGCGAGCAGGACGCGCTTGTTGCGCTGTGAAAATGCGATGGAAAGCGCCATGGCGACGGTGGTCTTGCCGACGCCGCCCTTGCCGGTCACGAACACGAAGCGGCGCGACTCGAGCTCGCCTCGCGGAACCGAGATCATCGCGGACAAGAGTTAGGCCGAGCCCGACCGAGAATCAAGCCGTGTGCCGGGGGTGTTCCAGTCGAGCGGTGCGCGGGTGTGCTCTTGCCGTCGTGCGCGGGTGAGTGCGGGTGACCGACGATCATGGCGCAGCGGGCCTCAGCGAAGGAGCCACGCGAGCGCAGAGAGACTCACCGCAAGTACGCCGAGGGCGACCAGCACGACCAACGCATCGACTGCGCCGCCGGTAGCTTCGCTCGCGTCCGTGGGCAATGGAGCGGGAGACAGCTCCGAAGGATCGGAGGGCAACGCCGCCGCGTCCGGTGCATCGCTTGGCGCGTCCACGAGCACACGGCCACCACCCTCGCTCGAAAACGGCGCGGGTTCGTGTAGCTCCTCTCGCCGCATCCGCACTTCGACGGCTGCGAAGGACTCGGCCATTGCGCCCGCAAGCGGATCGCGAAACTCGAGCCGTGTCGCGCCGATCCCGATGACGTCGCCATCCACGAGCAGGGACGGCGCCGTGTCCAGGCGAGCCTCTCCGGTGACATCGCGGCGCGACGAAGGCCCCTCGAGGTTGGGGATGAGCACGCTCCCGCGCTTGGAGCCGAGATCGCGCGCGTACCAGCGATCTCCGGTCTTTTCCACGCATGCATGACGTCGCGAGGCGAGCTCGTCCAGCAACACCAGATCGCATTCCTCGGCACGTCCGAGCAGATATTCGCGCCCCGACTCGAGCAGCCCGAGGCGCTGTGCCACCGACTCCGCGTTCGGCGATTCGAGCACGACGAGCCGCGCGTCCACCTCTTCGCCAAGAGCGCGCAGGCTCCGCCGCAGCACCTCCATGGCGACGTTGCGGGCCTCGGCCGGCGTGCTCGCTGCCCCTTGGGCTTGACGTATTTCGAGCCACACGCGTCCGACGCGCACCGCATCGCCGGGCCCGACGACTCGCGGCGTGTGCGCGGGGAGCTTGACGCCGCCGACGACGATGCCATTCAGGCTGCCTTCGTCGGACACGATGGTGCGGCCACCCTCCTGCCGCAGCGTCGCGTGCCGGGCGGCGACCGTCGGCTCGAGCAGCATCACCTCGGCGTTTTTGCTGCGACCGATGACGACGCGCGGAGCATCCACGGTCACCGACAACGGCTCTTCGCCCGGGCGCAGCTCGCCCGTGTGGATGACGATCGTAACGGACATGTTGTGAGCCACTGCCCCACTGCGCCACTGCCCCACTGTGCAAGCGGGAAATTGGGCGAGCGGGAAATCGGGCGAGCCTGTGGCCGTCCGAGCGGAGCCGTCAACTTCGCGCGGCCGCCTTCCGAGACCGCGCCGACTGAACTCAACTCGAGCGCCGCAACCCAGGGCGATTGGGACGCCTCAAATTGCGCCCCGCCCCGGAAATTGCGGATTACGGTGCGCGCGCCATGACCTCACCTATTGCGAGCCTCAAAGGAAAAACGCTGTTCATCACCGGAGCAAGCCGCGGGATCGGACTCGCCATTGGCCTCCGCGCTGCACGCGACGGGGCCAACATCGCCATCGCCGCCAAGACCACCGAGCCACACCCGCGTCTCCCCGGCACGATCTACACGGCCGCGCAGGAGATCGAGGCTGCCGGCGGCAAGGCGCTCGCACTCGTCGTCGACGTACGCGACGAGGCGCAGGTCGAGGCGGCCATTCTGGCGACGGTGGCCGCCTTCGGCGGGATCGACATTCTCGTCAACAACGCGAGCGCGATTCATCTCACCGGCACCGAGTCGACTCCGATGAAACGCTACGATCTAATGCATCAGGTCAACACGCGCGGCACCTTTCTCTGTTCGCAAAAGGCCATCCCGCACCTGCGTCGCGCAGCGAACCCGCACATCCTGAATCTCTCGCCGCCCCTCAACATGGAGACGCGCTGGTTCTCGCCGCACGTCGCCTACACGATGGCGAAATTCGGCATGAGCATGTGCGTGCTGGGCATGGCCGACGAGCTTCGCGACGCGGGCATCGCGGTGAATGCCCTCTGGCCGCGCACGGTCATCGCGACGGCCGCCGTGAAGAACCTCCTCGGCGGCGACGGCATGGTCTCGTGCTCGCGAACGCCGGAAATCGTGGCCGATGCGGCGCATGCGGTGCTGACGAAACCAAGCCGTGAATACTCTGGGCACTTCGACATCGACGAGGACGTCCTGCGCGCCGCGGGCGTGACCGACTTCGAAGGTTACGCGGTCAAGCCCGGTGCCGAGCTCGTCCAGGACTTCTTCATCTGATGAGCGCGGGGCTCGGCGAAGAGCTTGGGTCCCTCGACGACGCGCTCGTCCGTCGGCTCGCCACGCGCGGTTTCGACAGCGAGCGACTCTGCGCGTGGGCGCTGGGCCTCGGCGGTGATCGGGTCGAGCGAAACCGGCTGCGGGGCGTGCTCGAGCCACTCGCTCCGCACGAGCTCGCGAAGCTTCCGCCCGTCGACAGCGCCGCGTACGCAGAGTTCTCCCAGACCGGTCGCGCCGCGCTAGAGGCCGGACAATTGGCGATTTGCGTGCTCGCCGGCGGCATGGCCACGCGCATGGGAGGCGTCGTCAAAGCGCTGGTCGAGGCGACCGAGGGCATCACCTTCCTCGCGTTACGCGCGGCCGAGCTTGCGCTGCTCGCCGAGCGCCATGGCACCGCGCCGCCGATGTGGCTGATGACCAGCGAAGCGACGCACGCGCTCATCTGCGCGGAGCTTGCGCGGCACCACGCCGAGGCCCCGCTCGCGGCCTTCGAGCAGCTCGTCTCGCTGCGGCTCACGCCCGATGGCGCGCTCTTTCGCAAGGATGGTGAGGTGAGCGTGTACGCGACCGGGCACGGCGATCTGCCGGATGCACTCAGGGCGAGCGGGCTGCTCGACGCATTTTTGGCGCGCGGCGGGCGCTGGGTTTGGATCAGCAATCTCGACAACCTCGGGGCCAGCGTCGATATGGCGATCCTCGGTCATCACATCGCGAGCGGCGCCGAGGTCACAGCCGAGCTCGTGGTGAAGCACGCGGGCGACGTGGGCGGAGGTCCCGTGCGCTGCGACGGCCGACCGATCATCGCCGAGCACTTTCGCCTTCCGGCCGATTTTCCGCACGAGCGCGTGCCGGTCTTCAACACGAACACGTTTCTCATCGACGCCCGTGCGCTCCGCGATCTGGCCATGGCTTGGACCTACGTCGAGGTCAGAAAGCAGGTCGGCGGACGCGAGGCGGTGCAGTTCGAGCGGCTCCTCGGTGAGCTCACCAGCGCGCTCACGACCAGCATGTTGGAGGTCTCACGCCAGGGCCCGACGAGTCGCTTCCTGCCGGTGAAGACCGAGGCCGATCGGAAGGGCCTCGAGGCCGACGTGATGCGGCTCGCGCGCGAGCGTCGCTTGCTGTGACGGCCGCGCAAATTCGCGAGGGCCGTGCGCGTTCGCTTGCGGCCTCGTGACCGTTCGAGTTGACTCGCGTTCCGGTGGCCCGCGCGGGCAGCCCACGAAACGCTGTGAAGTTCGAAATTCACCACGAGTTCGACGCTCCGCTCGACACCCTCGAGCTGGCGCTGATGTCGCCAGACTTCGCGACCTTGCTCACCGAGCGGCTCGAGCCCATCGAGTCGATCGTGGCGGTGACGCACGAGCTCACGAAGGGCGAGTTCACGCGGGTATGGCGCTTTCAGGCGACCGCACCGCTGAAGCTCCTGCGCGACTATCAGCTCGGCCGCGACCTCATGACCTGGGACGAACACTCGACGTATCGGCTCGCCGCGCACACCGGGAGCTGGCACGTCGTGCCGCGCGCCGATGACACGCCGGCCGCGACCTGGCGAAAGCATTTTCGCGCCGCCGGAACCTACCAGCTCGATCCGCTCTCGAACGGGCGCACACGCAGGACCGTCACCGGCGACGTCGAGATCCACCTGCAGGTGATCGGACCCGTGGTCGAGCGGATCGCGCTCGTCGAGCTGCGAAAAGCCTACGACGCCGAGGCAGACGCCCTCCGCGCGCTGTGTTCTTTGGGATGACGGGTTCGTTGCGATGATGGCCGGACGCTTCGGCAAATCCGCACGCGCTGCGGGCGCCGCCGGGCTTGTCATCGCGCTCGCGCATCCCGCCGCGTCCGAGCCCCTACCGCCGCGGCTCTCCGACGGAGTCGCGTGGCCATCGCAGAGCCCGGTCGTCACGGACACCGCCGCCGCGACGATCATCAATCCGGCGAACCTCGCGCTGATGCCGGCTCCCGAGGCGCGCCTGTCCGCGATTTACACGGGCGAGACATCGACGACCTTCGTGCGCGGGCTCGCCTTCGACGCGGCGAGCCCATTCTGGTTGCTCGGCACTGGCATGCGCGTAGAGCTGCTCGACCCGCCCGACCTCGCGCACGCGCCCACCTTCGCTTCGAACGCGAACCCCCGGCACGGCTGGGTTCGCTGGGGAGCCGCGTTTCGCCTCGGCGAGCTCGGCGCGTTCGGTACGACGCTCGCCTGGTCTTCGGCCGAGAGCCATGCGCTGCATAATCTATTCAGTATAACTAGCGGTCTCACGCTGCGGCCGATCCCGTGGCTCGGTGCGGCGGTGGTTGCGCGCGACTGGAACACGCCCCAAAACGAGGCTCGCACGCGCGTCGGTCCAAGCGTCGATCTTGCGCTGCTCGCACGCCCGTTCGATGGCCGAAAGCAGCTCGAGCTCGGCATGACCAGCAGCTACCGCAGCGACGTCGCGCGGTGGAACGTCGGCGCTTCGCTCGGCGTCGATGTTCCGCACCTTGGGACCTTGCGTGGCGGCGTCGCGTTCACGGATCTCGACAAGGGCGAAGTCGTGGCGAGCGCGGGCCTCGACCTCAACGTCGAGCGGCTCCAGTTCGCGGGCGGGGCGATCTTCGGCAACGCGGTCACTCCGCGAGGAACGGGCTTTTACGCGTCCGCGGCGCTGCGCTCGTTCGTCGAGCGTCCGAGCGTTCCGATGCCCGCGCGGGTCGTGCGGATTCGCTTCGATGCGACCCCCAATGTCCGGCGTCACGTGCGACTGCTCGAGCGATTGTGGAAGCTGTCCGAGCGTCGCGACGTCGCCGGGGTGCTGCTCATCTTGCGCGCGCCGCCAGCACCAAGCGCCGCCCACGCCGAAGAGCTCGTCGATGCGCTGCGCCTCCTGAAAAAGCGCGGGAAAAAGGTCCTCTGCCACCTCGAGGACGCGACGGCACGCGAGCTGTTCGTGTGCTCGGAGGCGGATCGCATCGCCATCAACCCCGCCGGCGGCGTTCGCTTTGGAGGGCTCGCGCAGACGCACCTCTACTTCGGCGGATTGCTCGAAAAGCTCGGGATTCGCGCGGATTTCGTGCGAATCGGAGCGCACAAGCTCGCGCCCGAGCAGCTCACGCAAGGCCCGACCGAGGTCGCGCGGTCCGACCATCGCGCGTTGCTCGACGCCTACGAGCGTCTCTACGTGAGCCAGCTCGCGCGCGGGCGACGCGTCGATGAGGCGGTGATGCGCCAGAACATCGCCACGGGGCCTTTCATCGCCACAGAGGCGCGCGAAAAAAAGCTTGTCGATGCTCTCGTCTACGAGGACGAGATCGACGCCGCGGTCGAAGAGAGCTTCGGCGAGCCCGTGGGCATCATCGATCTCGACAAGCGCGAAGAGGCTCCGCGTGAGTGGCACGCGCCCGCGCGAGTCGCCGTCGTGTACCTCGATGGCGACATGGTCGATGGCGAGAGCCGCGACCTGCCCTTCGTCGGCGTCCGGCTCGCCGGCTCGCGCACCGTGGCCAGGGCGCTCAAGCAAGCGCGCGAAGACAGCAGCGTCAAGGCCGTCGTCTTCCGGATCGAGACCGGCGGCGGCTCCTCGCTTGCGGCGGACGTGATCCTTCGTGAGGCGTCGCTGTTGGCGAAGTCCAAGCCGCTCATCGTCTCGATGGGCAGCAAGGCGGCGAGCGGCGGCTACTACGTGTCCGTCGCCGCGCGAGAGATCTTCGCGAACCGCGCGACGCTGACGGGCTCGATCGGAATCTTCTACGGCAAGATCGACGTCGCGGGCTTGCTCGCAAAATTCGGGGTCGCTGCCGTGCATGATCGCACCGCACCACGCGCCGATGCCGAGTCCGCGTTCAGGCCCTTCACGGACGACGAACGCGAAGTGCTGGGCCGCAAAGTGAAGCAATTTTACGATCTCTTCGTCGGCCGCGTCGCAGAAGGCCGCAAGCTCGACGTCGCCACGGTGAACAGCGTGGCGGAGGGCCGTGTGTGGACGGGCGAGCAGGCGCTCACCCATCGCCTCGTCGATCGCATGGGCGGCTTGCGTCAGGCGCTCGAGCGTGCACGAGAGCTCGCGAACCTCGCCGAGGACACACCCATCGTCGAGCTGCCTGCCGAAGAAAAAACGCTCTTCGATCGAGCGCTCGAGCTCACCGGTGCGCCAAAGCTCGAGGCGAGCGCGACGGTCGATTGGGTGCCTCCTCCGCTTGCTGACGTGCTCAGGGCGCTGATGCCGTACGCGAGCTTCGCGCCGGATCGACCGCTCGCACGCATCGAGTACATCGTGGACGCGCCGTGAGCGCCAAGCCGAACCCAAGCGCGAACGCGCAAGCCAACGCGCAAGCCAACGCGCAAACTGACGCGCAAGCCAACGCGCAAGCCAACGCGCAAACTGACGCGCAAGCCAACGCGCAAGCCAACGCGCAAGCTGACGCGCAAGCCAACGCGCAAGCCAACGCGCAAGCTGACGCGCAAGCTGAGTCCCGGTCGGGTGAGCGCGGACCAGAGCCGCAGCTCTTATCGCTCACGGACGTCAGCATCGGCATCGATGGCGCGCCGGCGCTCTCGGGACTGAGCTTCGTCGCGCAAGGACCACGCCTCGTCATCGCAGGAAGCTACGCGCCGCTCTGCCTCGTGTTGAGCGGTGGCGTCGCGAGCGGCGGCATCCACGAAGCCCGCGTGAACGCCGGACGCGTCATGCTTTCGGGACGTGACGTCGGAGCGCGTGAGCATGTTCACTCGGTCGGAGTCGCCTTCGGCCAGCTGCGCGCACCACCTGCATGGGACGTGCTCGAGTGGCTCGTGTGGCACGCCCGCCTTCACGGTGAAAATACGGCGGCCAGTCGCGACGAGGCACAAGCGACGCTCGCGCGGCTCGGTCTGTCGGGGCTCTCGCGGCGCCCCATTCGCCTCCTCGCGCCGCTCGAGCGACGGATGGTCAACATCGCGGCCGCCGCGGTGAACAAGCCCCAAACGTTGATCTTCGACGACGTGCTCAGCGGTCTCGACGTGGATGCGCAAGGCGTGGTGATGAGCGCCATCCAAGCAGAGTGTGCGGGGCGTGATGCGATCTTCTTTCTTCCGCAACTCGCGGCTCTGGGCGCGACGGCAGAGCTTGCGCGAACGGCGAGCTCGATCGTCGTCTTGCAAGATGGGCGGCTCGTCTTTGCGGGCGACCCGGCTCGGCTCTTCGGCGCACAGCGCGTGTATTCGATGACGGTGGCGGCGCGCGGAGATGCGCTCGCGAATGAGCTTCGCCGACGCGGAGCCGCCGTGCATGGAGGCCCGCATATCGCGTGCGTTTCCCTTCCGCCCGAGCTCACGCTGACGGATGTTCTCGCGGCCTCCGCGCTTGTGATGGCTCCGATCACGAGCTGCACGCCACTACTCTGAGGCCAGCCCGTGGAGCCGGGCCGCTCGCCATCGGGATCGATGCGCGAAGCCGAGGATGTTTGCGCGAAGCCGAGGATGTTTGCGCGAGGTCGAGGATGTCTGCGCGAGGTCGAGGATGTCTGCGCGAGGTCGAGGATGTTCTGGCGGCATCAGCCCGGTGCTATTGGATGGGGCATGGCGGAAACCGAGGTCGTGCGCGGCGAACGCTCCGCGGAGTCGGTCAGCGGCCGGCTCACGATGCTGGTGTGCATGAGCATGGCAGCGGGGGCGCTGCCGATCCCAATCCTTCCCGGGCGTATTCTGCGTCAGCTCCGCGGCGCGCTCGTGTTCGACGTCGCGGGCCGCTATGGGCTAAGCCTCACGGCCGATGCGCGAAGTGCGCTCGTTGGCCCAGTGCCGCAGGACCGGCTCCGCTCGCTGTTGCGCACCGGCATCGAGATCGCGCTGCGACGTCTCCTTCGCCGGTTTGTACCCTTCGCGCCGCTCGGTGCCGCGGCGACGGCCTTCGAGGTCTACGCGCTCGGTCACCTTCTCGAGCGCTATGTCCGCTCGACGCGACGGCGCGCGACGCTCCGCATTCAGACCGATGAAGCCGCGGCCCTGCGCCGTGCCATCGACGAAGCGACCCTTCGCGCCTTCCACCCCGAGACCTCGCCTCGCCCGCTCTTGTTGGCCGAGAGCGCCGAAGATCTCCGCGACGAGTTCACGCGCTGGCTCGACACCGTGGTGCTGACCGGCGCCTCGCTCCCGAACTACGTCGAACGCCGGCTCGATGCAGCCTTCGACGAGATCGCAGCGCGCTCGGCAGAGCTCACCCGCGGCGACTGAGAAGGCGACAGCCCGCACGTGGAAAGCAAAGAAGGCGACGGTCGCAACGAGGCCGCCGAGAGCGACGAAGGACGCGCCCACCAACGCGCGCGCCGCTCGCTCTGCCGCGCACGGCGGGTGGTCGTAAAGATCGGCTCGTCAGCGTTCACGGACGCGGCGAGGCCGTCAGCGTCCGATCAAAGCACAGCGGGCGCGGTGTTCGATCGATTCGCCGCGATGACGCGCGATCTGCTCACGCCGGCCGGATCGCAGTCATCGAAACGCCGTTCGAAGGAGCTCGTGCTCGTGTCGAGTGGGGCGATCGCGCTTGGACTCGAACACCTTGGGATGACGCGGCGACCGGGCAGCATGCCTGCGCTACAGGCAGCCGCAGCCACCGGGCAGGGACTGCTGATGCAGCGCTACGGTGAAGCCTTCGGCGCCCATGGCCTCAAGGTCGCGCAGGTGCTCCTCACGCACGCAGATCTCGCCAATCGCGCCCGCGCCAACAACGCCCGCGAAGCGCTGACGAAGCTCCTTCACCTTCGTGTCACGCCGATCATCAACGAGAACGATGCCGTCGCGGTGGACGAGATCCGCTTCGGCGACAACGACGAGCTCGCGGCGATGGTGGCCTCGCTGATCGGAGCCGATCTGCTGATCTTGCTCTCGGACGTCGATGGGCTGCTCGACCTGACGAACCGGCGCGTGCCCTTCGTCGCGCAAGTCGATGAACGCACCGAGGCCCTCATCCGCGAGACCAATTCGAGCGTCGGCCGCGGCGGAATGAAGAGCAAGCTCGAGTCCGCCCGCCGCGCGACCTTGGCCGGAACGCCGGTCGTGATCGCCTCGAGCCGCATGCCAAACGTCCTCGAGCGCGTCCTCGCCGGACACGACGTAGGGACCTTGCTGCCAGCCTTGGGTGAGCCGGTGCGCGCTCGAAAACATTGGATCGCCTACACGTTGCGGCCTCGCGGCGCTGCGACCGTCGACGCCGGTGCCGCGCTAGCGATCGTGCGCGATCGGCGAAGCGTTTTGTGCGTCGGAGTCACCGGCGTGCGTGGCTCCTTCGTGGAAGGAGAGCTCATCTCGATCCTCGCCGCCGACGGGACCGAGATCGCACGCGGCCTCGCGCGACTGAGCATCTCCGAGGCCACGCGCCTCGCTGGCGTGCACACCGAGAAGAGCGAGCCCCTCGTGCACCGAGACGATCTCGTCGTGCTCGCGACAACTTCATAGCTTCGAGATCGCGGACGCGAGAGCGGCGTGATCGGCAGCGTGATCGGCAGCGTGATCCGCGACGTGATCCGCGACGTGCTCGGCAGCGTGCTCGGCAGCGTGCTCGGCAGCGTGCTCGGCAGCGTAGTTGGCAGCGTGATCGGCTGCATGTTCGGCAATTGCAGGCGCCGACGCGCACCCCTAAGGTGCGGCCGATGTCCGAGTTCGTCCGGTTCGTGACCTGGTCGGCCGGTGGGCTGCTGGTCGCCGGTGGCTTGCTGCGAATCTTCGTGTTCGACGTCTGGACCATGCCGGACGACAAATGGCTCTCGGCCTCGACCGCGCCGACGCTCCAAGGGGGCGACACGCTGCTGCTCCTGAAGCGCGGAACCGCAGGGCCAGGAGAGCTCGTCCGCTGCGCCGAGCCCCAAAAAAAACCCGGCAAGTTCGTGGTCGGCCGCATCGTCGGGATTCCAGGCGACAAGCTCGAAATCGGTGGCGCGCGCATCACGCTGAATGGCCGGCTCTTCACGACCACCGAAGCATGTGAAGAGTCCACTTTCTCGGTGTTCAATCCAAAGACCAACTCGGTCGTGAAGCTCAACTGCAGCCGCATCGAGATGGCCGGCGGATGGCACTTCATCGGCATCAACCCGAAGGGCTCCCACGGGCGGCCCCACAATCACACGGTCGGGCCTGGCCGTTTCTTCATCGCCAGCGACAACCGCGACATGCACGACGACTCGCGCGACTTCGGCGCACTACCGAGCGAAACGTGTGATCGGCGCATCGTGTTTCGCCTCTGGAGCGCGAACGGCTGGGGCGACAGCAAGCGACGCCTGACGTTCATTCGCTGATTGCGGCTCCAGGTTCTCAACCTGTCCGCATGCGACCGGAGCAGCAAGCGAGGCGTGACGTTCATTCGCTGACTGCGCGGCGTGCAAACAACGCGGCATCGGTCGCTCGTGCCGTTGCCGATGAGAGCGCCTCAATCCGCTAGCGAGTCGGCTCTAGCGAGTCGGCTCTAGCGAGTCGGCTCTAGCGAGTCGGCTCTAGCGAGTCGGCGGCGATTCCACGAGACCGACGCGCACGACCTTCCAACTTCCGTCGAGCCGCGCGAGCTCCACGTCCGCGTGCTTCTTCCCCGCGCGCTCGGACGGACCGAAGGTGACGGCGTAATCGAAGCGAATGCGCTCACCACGTTCGCTGCGGCCGCGGCGCTCGACACGGACGTTGAGATTCGCCTGGCTCGGACCGTAGCCTTGCGCGCGAAGAGCTCTCGTGTCCAGGACCTCCTGCTCGAGCGTGCGGGCCATGCCGAGTGCGGCGTCTCTGGCCGCGCCCGCGAGATCCGCCCTGACGAAGTACGCATCCGCAAATCGATCCGCGACGGTCTCCGCAGCGCCGGGGTCGTCGGCGCGACAAGCCACGTTCGCTGCCATGAATAAGCCAAGCAACCAAGCGTGTGTCGCCCTCGAAAATCGCGCGCCTTCGAACACGAGCACCACCTTGGTCTCAGCGGCAGTGCTTGGCAATAACCCCGGTGACCGTCCTTTTTCTGGCCGAACCACTCGATCGGTTGATCGGTTTGCCAGCGCGGTCATGGACGGCCGGTGACTGTGCTCGTTCGGGCTGAACCACTCGATGGGTTGATTGGTTTGCGTGCCGGGTCATGGGCGGCCGGTGTCTGCGCTCGTTCGGACCCAACCACGCGAGCGCGACGACGCGCTTGGGGTGCAGCAGCCTCTCGCACGCGCCAAGGTCGGAACCCGCGCGGAGCGGTCGCAACGCAGTCGTGCTAGAAACCGCGCGGAGTGGGCGCGCCCGAGGAAAAGCGTGAAATTGGCCTCGTTTGTGGGGACTGCTGCACTTTTCAGCCGCTCGGTGCCCGCGCGTGCGCTCGCTGCGGAGCATCGCTCGAGCTGCGCGCCGCAACCGCGTCGACTCGTGTTCCGCACATCTGGCCTGCGGTGGTCGAGCCGTCGGCCCCGGCGACGATCCGGCGTGCCGGAAAGCGCCCCGCCTTCGACACTTCGGCACCCGAGGCCCGGCCTGCCTCGGCCCCGGAGCCGGAAGCTCCCACCCAGCGCACGGCCGTGGTAGTCGCGACCCTCGAGGAGAAGCAAATGGATGCAGCACGCCACTATGTCTGTCGTTCGTGTTCCACGTCCGTGCCGGCAGGACACAAGTTCTGCGGCCGCTGCGGCACGCCGGTGCCGGTGCCGGTCCGAGATGTGAAGACGAACTACTTCGGAGAGATGCAGAATACGGCAAAGGCCAAGCTCATCCTCATCCGCGGCGAGGGCATGGAAGGCACGTCGTTCTACCTCAAGGCCGAGCAGCACATCGTGGGCCGCGAAGGCCAGCTCATGATCCCCGACGATCCCTTCATCTCGCCGCGGCATGCGAACTTCTTCTACCGCGACGGACACCTGGTCGTGAAGGACGAGGGCTCCCTCAACGGTGTGTACATCCGGCTACGTGCGAGCGTTCCGATCGAGCCCGGGCAGGCATTTTTGGCGGGGGAGCAGGTGTTTCGCCTCGAAGCGGTGGCACCGATCACCGATGACGGACCGGCCCCCGATGGCACCGCGTTCTACGCCTCGCCGCGCAAACCAAGCCAATTTCGGGTGTGCCAGATCTTCCGCGGCGGCGCCACCGGCCTGTGCGTGCAAGCCGATGGCAACTCCCTCACGGTGGGTCGCGACGGCACTGCCCTCAGCTTCCCCGAGGACCTCTACATGTCCGGTGAGCATTGCCGAATCGACTTGGCCGACGGCGGCTACACACTCACGGATCTCGAGAGCCGCAACGGCACCTACGTTCGCATTGACGATGAGCGCGTGCTCCAGGATGGCGACTTCATCTTTCTCGGTCGCAAGCTCCTCCGCGTCGAGATGAACACGAACTGATCGGCAGCGCCGAATCGAAGGCCTTCGCGACGCCGCGTCCGAGGGCTTCGCGGTGACTAGGTTCGAGCCGCCCTACAGCTCTGCGTCGCCCTACAGCTCCGCGCCGCCCTTCAGCTCCGCGTCGCCCTACAGCTCTGCGTCACCCTACAGCTCCGCGTCGCCCTTACAGCTCCGCGTCGCCCTACAGCTCCGCGTCGCCCTACAGCTCTGCGTCACAGAGCGCCTTCATCCGACCACCCGGTACGCCGAGCGCAAACTCCACCGGACATGCTCCGCGGCGACCAACTGCGGAAATCACGTCGAGCGCCAGCGGACTCGTCCAGTCACGCGCACCGTCGACGCGGGCACGAATGACACCGGCCGCGTCGATGAGCCACGTCTCCGGAAATAAGGTCGTTCCAAACATGCCGCCGACGACCTTCGCGTCAGGATCGAAGAGGATCTCGAACGGCACTTGAGCTCCGCCGAGCACGACCTGAAGATGATCACGGACGTCATCGGGGCCATCGTCCGTTGAGATAGTGACGACTTTCACTCCGTCCTTGCCGACGATTTGAGCCAGCTGCGCGAGCGACGGCATCTCCTCGAGGCAGGGTTTGCAAGACTTCGTCCAGAAATTCAAAATCACCGGTTTACCGGCGCGAAGACTCGAAAACCGCACGATCTTGCCTTGCATGTCGGGAAGCTCGAAATCCGGCACCGTGCGATCGAGCGCCGCATAAGTCGGCCGAAACAAGCAGATGGCGTTGCAGCTCGCGAGGACGGCATCGTTCTTCGCCGCGCGGACGAACGAAAACACCGCGACGGAGGCGGCCGCGATGAAGGCAAGCTGCGCTGTCTGCCCGACCTTGGGCACCATGGACGCGCGTATAGCACAGCTCACGAAGGCTCCGCGCGAAGCACCCGCATCCACCGCCGCTTCTCTGCGGCGCGAGTCCCCATCGCTCAAGCTCGCAAGAGCCGCTTCAGCCGCAAGTGAGCGCTCGAGCCAAGCGGCCTCGTCCAGCGAATCCGACCGCTCAAGCTCGCAAG
>SHZB01000069.1 GCA_009692485.1 Myxococcales bacterium | reverse complement strand
AGAGCGAGTGCGACGACGAGCGAGCGAATGGGGAATTGGTTGAAAGGCTCCATCGACGGCGGTTCCTTGGTGGGCAAAGGCGCACGGGGGATGCGGAGTGACCTCCACGGCGGCGCGTCGACTTTTTACCTCAGAAGCGATACAAAACGGATCTCTTGATGCAACCGCTCGTACGGATCTCTTGATGAAAATACTTGCGCGCCTCCGGTGGCTTCTGCGCGCTCGGCAGTTCGCGCTTGCCGTCGCCGTCGCCGCCTCGCTTGGTTGCGACGACGCCGAGGTCCGCTTCGGCCCGCCGGGTGGCTTACGCATTCGCACCGACGGTGCCGTGGGCTCGGCCAAGGCGTGCCCGTTGCCGGCTGGCGCGTCCGGTGCCGAATGTCCCGAGTGGGCGGACAGCGTCTTCCCGACGATCTTCGATAGCGAGAAATACCGCTGCTCGGCCAAGGGCTGTCACTCGGGCACTCCGAGCGCGGGTCTTGCGCTTTTTCCGGGTGATCCCGACAAGAGCTACGAGTCCATGAAGGCGTACGAGAACTTCGGCCGTCCCTACATCTCGGACTTGGAGCCCGCCAAGGCTTACCTGCTCTGCAATCTCACCGATGAGCCCAAGTTCTCGCTCGGCACGGTGATGCCCAAAAATGCCGCTCTGATCGAGGAAACGGATCTCGTGCTCCTGGGCAATTGGGTCGCGTGCGGGATGGCGAAAGAAGGCGGAACGCCGGTCATGGGCACCGGCGGCGCGGGCGGCGGCAGCTGAGCCCAAATGGCACGACGCGGCGAAGCTGCGACTCTCACGATCCAGCTGGATCGCGATGGAGCCGCCTCCGGAGTGCCGCCATCGAAGTGCTGCCTTCGAAGCGCAACAGCAGAAGTGTCCCTGTTTCATCGGACCCGAACGTCGGCAGCGAACCGTCGCGGGAGTTGCCAGGATTGGCGCGCCGCGTGCTACCTTTTGGCGCGGTGCCGCAAAAAATCATGCAGCATGACGTTCGCGGCGAGACCTCTTGCAGTCCGATGGAGACGACGATGCGCAATGAGTCGAACATGAAAAAGCGCGGTGCCCTGACCCTCGGGCTGATGTTCGTCGGGGTCGTCGCGTCCACCGGGTGTGCCACGGTGCAGCCCTATGAACGCGGCAAGCTCGCGCACCCGACCATGTCGACAGCGGATCTCAGCGGTCCCGGCGAAGAGCACCTGCGCGCAGTGACCGAAGGCGCCATCGGCGGCGGCACCGGCGCGGGCAGCGGCTGCGGCTGCAACTGAAAACACGCCCCTCTGCGCGGCTATTTCACACATCGAAGCGCGGCGGCTATAGTGCCGCACGGTGAACTGCGGCTTGGTGTTGGCGTCGGCGCTCGGGTGCGCCGTTCTCGCGATGGCAACGCCGGCGAACGCGGCGGGGGCCAGCGACGGCGACGTGCGTCAGCTCATCGACCTGATTTATTCGGGCGAATACGCGCAAGGAAAATTCAAAGAGGCGCTCGAGAAGGTCGAGATCGGGAAGATCTTCTGCGAGGGTGAGCTCTGCACCAAGAAAGTCCGCGCCCAGCTGTTTCTCGCGATCGGGACCATCCACGCGCGGCTCGGCGACGCAGCGCAAGCGAAGATCGCCTTCGCCTCGGCGCTGAAGGACGACCCTGCCAGCCTGCCCCGCGGCGAACATTCGAACGAAGTTGTCCTCGCGCTCTTCGAGGAGGTCAAGGGTGGTGCGAGGCCGGTTTTGCCCGAGGGCTGCCGTGCGTCATTCGGCGGGAATGCGGCGCCGCGCGGATGGTCGAGTGCAGAAGCGCAGCACTGTCACGCGGAGGCCGTTCTTCACGAGAAATCCGGCGAATTTTCCCGATGCGAGGCCGACGCGCGCGCGGCGCTCGAGCTCGAGGAGCAAGCCGTGGCGCGGGCAACCTTGGCCCGCTGCCTCGAGGCGTCGAACAACTGGCTCGAGGCCGCAAGTGAGTGGGAAGAGACCGCGCGACAGGCTCCACGCACGCGCAATTTTACCCTCGCGCGCCACGCTCAATCCCGTGCCGCACAGCTCCGCCGCCGTACGCCCGTCATCGTGATCGAGATCCCGAAAGACACCACCGACCTGACGCTTCAGCTCGACGGCGTAGCGCTCCCGATCGAGATGCTTGGGCAGGAAATCCCCGCAAATCCAGGCGAACACACCGTCATCGCGAACAGCAAGCGAGGCAACTTGCCGCTGCGTTTCAAGCGCACGGTCGTGCTCGAGCCATCCGTCACGCTGCCGATCGCGATCGAGCTCACGCCGTTCTCGCCCGAGGTCCGCTGCGTGCTTGAGGCGCAGACGGCGGACGCTCTCTCCAAGTGCCTTCGCCAGGCGAGCCCGACCGGCAACCTCGACATTCGCGTCGGCACCGAGCTGAGCGGGTACACGGACACGATGGACGTCGATGTGCTCACGCCGAGCGTGTTCACGACCATCGAACACGCGACCGACGGCTGGGGTGTGAACGCCGCGTTTCTCGTCGACGTCGTGACGGCCGCATCCGCCGATATTCTCGCGACGGCCTCGCCTCGCTGGCGTGAGGTGCGCTACGTCCCCGCGCTTGGGGCCCACGCGCGTTTTGGTGACGTGGACGTGGCTCTCAACACTTCGCTGTCGCAGGAGCCCGACTATTTGTCCGTGTCCGGCGGCGGCAAAGTCGCGGTCGAGCTGCGGCAGAAGACCGTGACGCCGTCGCTCGGGCTCGACTATGCGCGCGACACGAGCGGTAGGCGCTACACGCCCTACAGCGTTTTTTCACACACGATCGAGCGCATCGGCATCAACGCTGGCGTCGGCCTCGTCTTGACCAAGGCGACCTTCGGCTCGCTGAATTTCACGGCCCTGATCGAGGATGGCGACACCTCGAAGCCCTATCGCTACGTGCCGCTCTTCAGCCCGGAGGTTGCGCCGCTCGTTCCTGCCGGCCTCGAGATCGACTCGGTGAATCTGTTTCGCTTGCCGGAGCGACCGCTCGAGCAGGTGCCCACGCATCGCGAGCGTCTGGCGATGTCGTTCTCCGCCGCGCACCGATTCGCTAGCTCGACCTTGCGCGCCAGCGAGCGGCTGTACCTCGACACATGGGGCGTGAAGGCGTCGACAACCGACGGGCGCTACATCGTCGATGTCGTCAAGGGTCTGCGGCTTTGGCCCCACGCGCGCTTTCACGTTCAGACCGGGGCGTCGTTCTGGGAGCGGGCCTACGTCGCACCGGCCAGCGCCGAGGGGATCGCCATTCCTGCCGTGCGTACCGGCGACCGCGAGCTCGGCCCCATGCTTGCGGCGACCGTCGGCGGTGGCGCGCGCTACGACTTCGGCGCGCACTCCCAATACGGAGCCAGCTTCACGGGCGATTTTGTCTATTCTCGATTTCTGGATCATCTCTACGTCAAGAGTCGACTCGGATACTTTGGCGCGCTCACCTTCGAGGCGGAATTCGAATGAAGCGGCCCATCTTCGCGCTCGCACTGTTCACCGCCGTCACCCTCGGCTGCGACGATCCGATGCGCGATCGCCTCCTCGACGCGCTCCCCGATGAAGCGCCCGGATTCGAGCCAAGCGCGTTCCATCGACCCGGTCAGCCGTGCCTCGCGTGCCACTCGGAATACGGCGCCGCCGATCCCGAGTTCAGCATCGGCGGCACCGTGTTCGCAGTCCCGAAGGACGCGACCGAAGCGCCCTTCATGCTCACGAGCTACACCGTTCGCCTCATCGATGCCGAGGGCGAAACGCGCACCTTGCGGGCGAATCGCTGCGGCAATTTCTTCAGCACGAAGCAGGACTGGGACCCTGCATTCCCGCTCCGCGCCGAGCTCTACCGTGAGTCCGACCCCAAGGACCCAAGCGTGCTCGTGCAGGACTCGATCATGGCCTCGCGCATTGGCCGCGACGGCTCGTGCGCGAGCTGCCACATCCACCCGAAGAGCCCTTTTTCGCCCGGCGTCGTAGAGGCCGTCAAGGTCGCGAGTGACGTCGCGCCACCGAGCGATTGCCCGCCGCCATGGCTCGGCCCCGACCCGCGATTGCCGGAGATCACGGCACAATGATGCACGCGCGCGCTCACGTCTTCACTCTCAGGCTCGCTCTCCGGCTCGGCTTCAGGCTCGGCCTCGGGCTGGGCCTCGGGCTCACCGGCTGCGTCGTGGATCTCGCTCCGCCGGCGCCGCTCGAACGGCCGACGCTCGAACAATTCAAGACCGTCTCACCGCTGATGGAACAACGCTGCGGCTCGCTCGACTGCCACGGAAGCCTCGCGCGCCCATTCCGTGTTTATGGAGTCCGCGGCCTGCGTTTCGTCGACATTCTCAATCCCGACCAGGCCCTCGAGCTCGTCGATCCAGAGCTCGTCCGCGCCAACGGCTCTTATCCCGGCACCGGCGGCAAGCCGACGAGCGAGGCCGAATACACGCAGAATTGGCGCTCCGCCTGCGCGCTCGAGCCCGAGAAGCTGACCCAAGTGACGCGCGGTGAGCTCGATCCGGATGCGCTGCTCCTCCTCAAGAAGCCGCTCGGTGTCGAGGGACACAAGGGCGCGGCGGTCTTCATCAAAGGCTCGAGCGACTACGTGTGCATCACGTCGTGGCTAGACGGCGAGGTCTCCGAGAGCGAGTGCGCGCTCGCGTTGAAGAACCCTTGAGCCCAGTGACCGGCGCACCCACCGCGGCGCCTCCCAACAAAACCGCAGCGCGCTACTTTTTCTCGGAGTTCCCGGATTTCTCGGCCTTTTCTGGCTTGTCACCCGGCTCGCGGTTCTCGCCTGCGCCTTCGCCGGAGTCGCCCGAATCGCCCGAGTTGTACATCTGCACGACCAAGTCGGTGAGATCGAGATCGGCACGCGCATAAGGAACGGCAGCCTTGTCGACGACGATGTCGACACCCTTCTTCGTGGCAGCGCGCCGCACCACGCGAAACATCTTTTGCATGATCGGGCCCGTCAATTCTTGCTGCTTGGTCCCGAGCTGCTTGTTGTATTCGATGAATTTGCTCTGCACCTCGACCATGCGGCGCTGCCAGTGCTCGGTGCGAAGCTCGAGCGCGCGGCGTGACAGAACCATCGCCTGCTTCTTCAGCTCTTCTTGCTCCTTCTGCAGCTCTTCTTGGCGGTGGTCGAGATCCGCTTGGCGCTTCTTCGTGAAATTCTGCAACGTCGCCGCGGCCTTCATGCCGTCCTCGGTCTGAAGCAACGCTCGCTGCACATCGACGACGGCGATCTTCGTGTCGGCCAGCGCAGTAGTTGCCAGTGCCGTGGTCGCGAGAACAGTCGCTGTCCGAACGGCAGTCGCGAACCTGAGCCCCGCGCGACGCATACCCGCCGGCGTGGGTTCCGTCGTCACGAAATGACCCCGAATTTCTTGCCGACCTTCGCGAAGGCCTCGAGCGCGCGATCGAGATGATGGCGCTCGTGCGTCGCCATGTAGCTCGTTCGCAGCACCTGCTGCTTCGGCGGGACGCCCGGCTGAATGAAGGGATTCACGTAGAGGCCGTAGTCATCGAGGAGCGACTTCCACATCATCACCGTCTTGAGATCATCGCGGATGTAGATGGGGATGACGGCCGTCTCGGTCTTGCCAAGCTCGAAGCCCAGCCGCGTCAGCTCTTGCTTCATGTACGTGAAGTTCTCGCGCAGCTTCGCTTGCCGCCACGGCTCTTCTTGCATCACCTCGAGCGCGGCCATCGCGGCAGCGACCGAGGGCGGCGCGGCGCTCGCGGCGAACAAGAAGCTGAAGGCAAAGTGCTGGATATAGTCGAGCACCTTGCGCTCGCCGACGAGCCAGCCGCCGATCGATGCGAGCGATTTCGAGAAGGTGCCGCCGATGAGATCGACGTCGTCCGAGACCCCGAACATCGCCGCTGTTCCGCGCCCGCCCGGCCCGAGCACACCGAGCCCATGCGCGTCGTCGACCATGATGCGCGCCTTGTGTTTCTTCACGATCGGAACGATCTCGGCGAGCTGCGCGATCTCGCCTTGCGCGCTGAACACGCCGTCGGTGATGACGAGCGCACCCTCGCTATCGCCAAGCTCCGAGAGGGCCGCATCCAGCGACTCTGCGCTGTTGTGTCGATAGCGAATCATGCGCGCGCCGGCCGATTGCGCGAGCCGAACGCCGTCGTAGATCGACGCATGGTCGTCCTTGTCGATGAGCGCGACGCTGTGCTTGTTCGCGAGCAAGGCCGAGATCGTCGCGATGTTCACCTGATAGCCGGTCGTGAAGACCAGGCCCGCTTCTTTGCCGTGGAAGGCGGCGAGCTTGGCCTCGAGCTCGTTGTGAAGTCGCATGGAGCCGTTGACGAGGCGCGAGCCGGTCATGCTCGTGCCATACGTGTCGATCGCCTTCTGCGCGGCTAGCCGCACGCGCGGATCGGTCGTGAGCCCGAGGTAATTGTTCGAGCCCAGCATGACGACCTCGCGCCCCTCGAGCTCTGCCATCGGACCGTTGTTGCGGTCGAGCGGCCGGAAGAACGGATAGACGCCCATCTTGCGCGCGTTGTCCGCGGCCATGAACTTGAAGCATTTGTCGAAGACGTCGCGGCCGCCGGTCTTCGTGATGTTCACGCGCTGGGCCATCTGCCGCGCGAGTCGCTCTTCCGCCTTCTTGCGCCGCTCTTCGCGGCTCGGGTCTCCGGCACCGGCACGCGCTGAAGCGCCTGCGTCGTCGCTGGCAGCATCGCTCGGGTCGGCGCTGGCAGCCTCGCTCGAGTCGCGGTCATCCGCGTCGCTCGCGCCCGCGGCAGCCGTGCCCACAGCAGCCTTCCCCGCAGCGGGCGCGCTCTCCGCGTCGAGGTCATCGTCCGTCAACAGCCCCGGATCGATGGTCGGCAGCGCGTGCCCTTCCGCCAGGACCCGCAGCGCCTCGCGTGCGTAACCGCGCGCAGACTCGAGGCGTTGCCGCGCCTCCATCACGCCGGTCGCGAGTCGCATCACCCGATCGTTGCTGATGAGTCGAACGAAGGCGGCCGAGCTCGTGAGCCCCTTGCCACGCTGCAAAAGTTCTTTCAACACAGGCACCGCGAATCCGCGCGTCGCGGAGCCGCGCTCGCGCATGGGAGAGGGCGCACCTATGCGCGGACGTGCCCGCGAAGTCAACTCGATGGCTGCCGAGATTCGATGGCCGCCGAGATTCGATGGCCGCCGCAGAAGGCCCAGTCGCAGTTCGCGCTATGCAATGAGTGCAATTGGCCGTGTCGCCAAGCCGGCAACTAATGCATAGTTGGAGGTCGATATGAAACGCGTCTTGGTCGTTGACGACGAAGAGAGCCTGCGGCTCGCGCTGCGTACCTTCCTCAAGCGGCACAACTACCACGTAGAGGTCGCTGAGAACGGCGAGGTGGCGCTCGCAATGGTCGAGTCCTTCGGCCCAGACGTGATCCTCAGCGACGTGCGAATGCCGCGGATGGGCGGGCTCGATCTCCTGAGCACGCTGCGCGCGAAGGGCCTCGACGTGACCGTGATCGTGATGAGCGCGTACGGCAACTTCGAGCTCGCACTCGAGGCCATGAGGGCTGGCGCCTACGACTATGTAGAAAAGCCGTTCAAGAATGAAGAGGTGCTGCTGGCGCTTCGCAAAGCCGAAGAGCGGGAATCGCTGCGGCGTGAGAATCGGGCGCTCAAGAGCCAGGTCATCAAGGACTCGACCTTCGCCAACATGACGGCCAAGAGCGCTGCAATGGCCACCATCTTTCGCACCGTGGCGAAGGTGGCAGAGTTCAAGACCACGGCGCTCATCACCGGCGAGAGCGGCGTCGGCAAAGAGCTCGTGGCGCGCGCGCTTCACGAATCATCGAGCCGTCGCAGCCGAGGTTTCGTCGCGGTCAACTGCGGCGCCATTCCAGAGCACCTGCTTGAAAGCGAGCTCTTCGGCCACAAGCGCGGGGCCTTCACCGATGCGAATGCGGACCGTGCCGGTCTCTTCGAGCGTGCGGACGGCGGCGTCCTCTTTCTCGACGAGATCGGGGAGCTTCCGCTCGCGCTTCAGGTAAAGCTCTTGCGGGTTCTTCAGGACGAGACCGTGCGGCGCTTGGGCGACCACAAGGACGTCAAGGTCGATGTCCGCATCGTCACCGCGACGCACCGCGATCTCAACCTTGAGGTAAAAGCCGGCAGATTTCGGGAAGATCTCTTCTACCGGATCAACGTGTTGCAGATCCACGTGCCGCCCTTGCGGGAACGCAAGGACGACATCCCGGTCCTCATCGATTTCTTCCTGGCTCGAAACAATGCGCGGCTGGGGACGGCGCTCCGGGGCGTCACGCCAGACGCGCGGAGACTGTTGCTCGAGTACAGCTGGCCCGGCAACGTGCGTGAGCTCGAGAACACGATCGAGCGAGCGATGGTGCTGTGCGAGGGCGACGTGATCGACGTGGGTGATCTGTCCGAACGAATCCACCAGGCGCGCGATCCGATCCGGATGCAGCTCGCGAGCGGCGAGCTCTCGATCAAGAAGACGACGCGATTGATCGAAGAAGTGCTCATTCGGCGCGCGCTCGAGGCCACCAAGGGCAACCGCACCCGCGCGGCGCTGCTGCTCGAGATCAGCCACCGCGCGCTGCTCTACAAGATCAAGGAATATGGCGTCGACTGAGCCCACCATCCGCGCCACGAACGACTCCGACGGCGCCGCGGTCGGCGGGCTCATCGCTGCGATCTTCGCGGAATACGAGGGCGTCCTGTTCGTGCGCGAAGAACTGCCCGAGCTTGCGCAGCTCGCCACGAGCTTCACCGAGGCGGGCGGGGCGTCGTTCGTCGCCGAGCGTGACGGCGTGATCGTCGGCTGCGTCGGATATGGCAATAGCAAGGAGGCAGGCGGGCTCGAGCTCAAGAAGCTTTACGTGCGCGCGAGCGAGCGAAAGAGCGGCCTCGGCGCGCGGCTCGTCGAGCTGGTCGAGGCGGCGGCATCGCGAAGAGGCGTCGGCTTTATCGAGCTATGGAGCGACACGAAGTTCACGACGGCACACGCGTTCTACGAAAAGCGCGGCTACCTGCGCAGCGCCCATACGCGGCGGCTCCACGACGCGAGCGACACGGTCGAATACCACTTCAAGAAATCGCGCCCCTGAGACCTCGCGCTCCGGAGCCGATACCGGCTAAGCAGCCTCAGCTCGCGCGCCGCCGCCCATCGCCCCGCTATTCGTAGAATACGAGATAGCTATTGAGGACGATGTTGCCGGCGTTGTCGGGCGGCTCTTTCTTGTTGAGCATGGCCTTGTAGCTGACGCTCGCCTTTTGGCCTGCCGTCACGTCGGCCGTCACGTCGAATACGAAGGGATCGACCTGCTGGCCCGGACACCAACCGCCGCGCCCGAACCACCACGTCCCGCCCTGATTGGGGACCATCCCATTCTCGATCTGAGCGATGCAGCCTTCTTCTTTGCCCACGGTCTCATGGTCTTTCAGATAGGCCTTTCCGTTGACCGTGAATTCGTGTTGGTGCCGGCAAAACTCGGCGCAATTGAGCGTGTCCATCCCGTGGCCCGTGAGCACACCCCAGAGCTCGACGTGCTTGGTCGTCGGGGGCACGTCGACATCCACCGGCAGGTGCGTGGCGTTGTAACCCTTATTGAAACCGCCTCCGTTATAGAGATACACCGCGCTCGTCGGACGATAGCCCTTCTTCCGGTTGGAGAATCGGAAGCCCATGTCGGTCCGATAGGCTTGTTGGTTCCACTCTGGGCTAACCACATATCGGAGCTTCTTCGTGCCGCCGTCCTTCAAGAAGGCGAGCATGGGGGTGGCGTCCACGACGTAGCGACCGGCGCGGTGATAGGTCGTGATGAAGCGTGCCAGCTCGCGCCAGCTCATCGTGCTCTCTTCCCAAAGATCGATGTTCGAGATGTAGTCCCATGCACCGCAATTGCCGAACTCGCCCTTCTTCGGATCGGCGCAATCCATCGTGAGATCGATCTCGAGCGTGTCGAAGTTGGCGAACTCCGCCGCGGCCGGAAATTCGACCTCTTTCTCGACCACGTATTTCAAGACCTCTAGCTCCCACGCGACCGTGATCGTGGCGGTCTCTTCGGCAAGCTTTCGATCGCGGGCGGCCTCGTAGTTGTAATGGCGCACCTCGTGGGTCGCGTAGGCCATGTTCGACTCCCACGGCCACTCGCCGGCGTCGCTCAGCGCCTTCTGGTAGCGCGTCACGTCGGCGAAATGCCCCAACAAGCGGACCTCTTGGCGGCGATCGATCGCGAAGCCGCCGCGCCCCAGATCCGTGCTCGTCACGATGTCGCGAAGCCAGCCGTCGAGCTCGCTGTAGTGCTTGCCAATCACGTGAAGTCGGCCCTTCCAGTTTGCCGCGGCCGCAGGCTCGAGGAGAGCGAGCGCCGCGTCGATTCGGCCTTGCATTGCGCCCAGCTCGGCAGCTGCGTCGGCAAGAACCCGCGCGGCGAGGAAGAAGTAATGGGCATTCGCCGGCGATTTGCTGATGAGGGCGTCGATGTCGCGCTCCCAGAGCGAGGTCTTGTCGACCGCGGAGTTGCTGCGGGCGTTGGTGATGAAGACGTAGGAATCGCAGCCCGAGAATTGCTCGCTCAAGGTCCAGTCTTGGCCACCGAAGAGCGGGACCGTGAAGTCCGCGGCGCGGTCGTGGCGATACCCTCCGAAGGGACCAAGCGCATCGAATGTCCGCGGCACGCTGCCGTCCTCTTCGCAGATCGCCGGTGGGCCGCCGCCTTCACCGCCCGCACCACCCGAGCCGCCTTGGGGGGATGCGCCTCCGCCGCCCGCGCCTCCGACTCCGGCCGTCCTTGTCGTGGTCGTCTCGTCGGACACGCACGCGTAAACAGTGAACGCGACGGTGACTGCGAGCCCCAAAGATTTCAAGCTGCGGATAAGCATTGGCGAAGTATTGCACCATTCAACGCATGGCTGAAAGCGGCGCGGGGGTGTCGGTCCCGCTCAGAACTGGAAGTACACGAATGGGACGGCTTCCATCGTGGCGGCTTCGCGGAGCGCGAGGGCGAGACAGAACAGCGCGAATGCCTGTGCTACGGCCGGCGCCGCAATGAAGCGTTCGCGCGTGTGATCTGCCCATTTTCGCGGGAGCCATTGCACCACGAGCGCGCCCAAGATCAGGGCGACGACCTTCGCGTCGAGGTTTGGCGTGTAGGTCGTAAGTGTGAAGAGCCGCTCGTACATGGCGCTGGTCTTCTCGAGCGTGACCGCGCGAAACATGGCAAAGGTGAGCGCGACGAAGGTCAAGGTCGCGGCGGTGCAGAGGACACGCACGGGTGCCGCTGCCTTGCCGCCAAGAAGCCGTGTGAGCGCGATCGTGGCGAGGGCGACGAGCCACCCACCGAGGATGAGCAGGTGCAGCAAGATCGCGATGCCGTGAAGACCGCTCGCCGCGAAGGCGCGTGAGATGGCCTGATCCGCAGCGACCGAGACGAGCGCCGCGAGGGCGAGCTTTTTCAAGCTGGAGCCCGGCGCATCACGGAGCTCCTGAAAGGCGTGGGTGACCGCGACGGCGAGACCCTGCACGCAGCCGAAGATGACGTAGGTGCCGGAGGCGCCGTGCCAGACGCCGCACACGACCATCGTGATGAAGGCGTTGACGTACTTGCGGATCTTTCCGGTGCGCCCACCGCCGAGCGGAATGTAGACGTAGTCACGAAGCCAAGTGGAGAGCGAGATGTGCCAGCGGCGCCAAAACTCAGCGATGTTGGCAGCCTTGTAGGGTTGATCGAAATTGAGCTTGAAGCGATAGCCGAGCAGCAATGCTGAGCCGATGGCGATATCGCTATAGCCAGAGAAGTCGACGTAGACCTGCACCGCATAGCCGTACATCGCGGCCAGATTCTCGACGGCGGAGTAGCTTGACGGCTCGCCGAACACGCGGTCGACGAAGTTGGTGGCCAGAAAGTCGCCGATCACGACCTTCTTGAAGAGGCCAGTCGCAATCAGGAAGAGCCCCTCGCCGCCGGTCTCGGCCGTCAGATGTGTGTCGCGCTCGAGGTGTGGCAAGAGATCGCGACCGCGCACGATCGGGCCGGCGACCAGATGCGGGAAGAACGAGATGTACGTGAGGTAGTGGAGATAGCCTTGGCAGGCTGGGATCGTCCGCCGATAGACGTCCACCACGTAGCTGAGCGACATGAAGCAGAAGAACGAGATCCCGATCGGCAGCTCGACGCGAAGATGGATATCCGGCAGAGCCACGCCAAATTGGTCGCGAAATAGCCATAGGAAGCTGTCCGCCCCCCAATTCCAATATTTGAAAAAGACGAGGATCCCGACGTTGATGACGACGGTCGTGATCAGCATCAGCTTGCGGCGGGCAGGCGCTTCGATGCGGTCGAGCCAGACGCCAAGGTAATAGTCGACGCTCGTACCCACGAAGAGCAGCGGGACGAATTTCACCGACTCGAAGCCGAGGCGCACCCGCTCGGTGCCGGTGGCCTCGAGCAGCGCCTCCCAACCGACGAAGGTCCAGCCGGCATAAAAGACGTAGCTCGCGAGGAGCAGCACGAACAAGCGCAGCCGGCGCCACGGCCGCAACAGCCACGTCACCACGAAGACGGTCGTGAAAAAGTAGGCGTACGTGAGAGTGTTGAAGAGCACGCGCGCGAGAAGCTAATGGGTCGCGGTGATGCGCCCAATTTTTTTGTGACGCCAGGAATGCGGGCTAGCCACCCTGGCCGTGCATTGCAGTCGGCAATCCGCAGGGTGTCCTGATCCGTAAGGTCGCGCGCCAGGTCAACACAGCTTTCTAGCGTCTCGCCGACGACCTACTAGGATCGCGCGCTCGTCGTGAGTCCTCCGGTCCTCTTGTTGGGCAATGCGCTGCTCCTCGGGGCGACGCTGGCGCTCATCGTCGTGCGCGTCGTGCGCTACCTGCGTGGCGTCCGCGATGCCGACACGCCGACCTATCCCGAGCCCGGGCTGCGCGTCGATGCCGAGCCGAAGGCGGCCCACGACGTGTTCGGCGAGCTGGCCTCGACGCTGTCGGTCGAGCGCGCGGGGGCGGAGCGGCAGGTCTCGGAGCTGCGGGTGAAGAGCGATCGGTTGAGCGCGGCGTTGCCGGTGTCGAGGCGGCTTCTGGTCGCGGCGGCCGGTGCTTGGCTCTTGGTGTTATTGCCTTATTCGCACCCGTCCTTCGGGCGCCTGCGCGTGCTGTCGAGCGCTGCGAGCGAGGCTCAGGTGGAAGGGGGCGTGGTCGAGGAGCCTCCCGTCGCTGCTGCACCCTTGCCGCCGAGCGCCATTGGCGAGGCGAAGTTGCCAGGGGCGACTTACGATCAACAGGCGCGCGCGAGAGAGCTGGATGCACCCCTCGACGACGCGAGCCGCGGCCCGATCGCCCGCGAAAAGCAGCAAAAACCGCCGCCAATTGCCAACACGCGCGAGATCGAGGACGCGAGCGGCAAGGCCCTCGCCAGGTTCTTCAACAAGCTTGGCGCGGTTGCGGCGGCGCGAGCGAGCGGGACCGGCGGCGGCGCGGAAGAGGCCAGCGCAGCGGCGAAAGCAGGCGCAGAGGCACCGGTCTTGCGCGTCTTGTATTTCGGAGATTCGATCATCGCATCGGACTTCGTGACGGGTAAATTGCGGCGCCTCTATCAGACGCGATTCGGGGATGCGGGGCACGGCTATGCGCTCCTCGCGAATGCGTGGCCTGGGTACTTTCACATCGACGTCGCGCGCGCGGCTTCGGGCGAGTGGCGCACGAGCACTTGCGTTGGGCCCTACGCGGCGGACGCCCTCTATGGGCTTGGCTGCGCGTCGTTCGTCGCGAAGAACAAGGGGATTTGGGCGACGTTTGGCACCGCGGGGCAGGCCGAGTGGGGCCGCTCCGTGTCGCGCTTCGAGCTCGAGTATCTGAGGGCTCCAGGCGGCGGCGCAGTCGAGCTTGTGCTGGACGAGGGCAAGGACGGCGGCGTGCGGCAGGTGCTCGAGACCGAGGCCGCGAGCGAGCTGAGCTGGCACACGGTGCGAACGACGGACGGTCCGCATGCGTTGACGATTCGCACGCTCGATGCGCGGCCCGTGCGGCTCTTCGGCGTGCGGATGGAGCGCGACGTCGCGGGCGTGACTGTCAGCGCGCTTGGCATCACGGGGGCGCGTGCGCGTTTCCTTGATCAGTCGGATGACGCGCATTTCGCAGCAGTTTTGCGCGCGGCGCGGCCCGACCTCGTCGTCTTGAGCTTCGGCTCGAACGAGATCACCGACGGCAACATGGTCCCGATGGAGGAGTATCGCGCCTCCCTCGCGCTCGTGATGGCGCAGCTCGAGAAGGCGGTCCCCGACGCGTCGCGCATGATGGTCGGACCGCCCGACATGGCCTCGAACAAGCCCTCGCAGGGCTACTCACGACCGATGGTGCACGTCATCGTCGAGAATCAAAGGCGACTCGCCAGCGAGCGTGGTTGGGCGTTCTGGGACCAGTATCGTGCGATGGGCGGCGGCGGCTCGATGCATGCCTGGGTCAAGGCCGGGCTTGGCTCGAGCGACTTGTTTCACCCGACGGGGCGCGGCGGGAGCATGCTCGCGGACTGGCAATTTCAGGCCATGATGAGGGCCTTCGACGCGCACGCGGCGGCCGCATTGCCGAGGTAAGTTTGACAGTGAAGTTTGACAGGTAACTTTGACAGGTAAGTTTGACCGAGGTGAACCTGTGCCGAAACTCGCCAAGAAAACCGTTGGCCACAAAGCCGCTCCGCTCGCCGCACGGACGCGGAAGAAAACCCCCAAGTCACCACGAGCTCAGATAGGACAAAAGGTCCGAGACGCGCTCGGTGAATTCGGCGACCGGCTGCTCCTGCTGCTCGAAGAACTTGGAGTCTTTCGTGAGCCCGAGGCCATCCCGAATGCCGCAGACGAGCGTGCGGGAACGGACCGCGTGCGCCGATCGAGCGACGCCCTCGAGCTGGTGTGTCGTCGCGTGCTCGAGGGACTGCGAAAGTTCGAGCGCCAGGTATCGATCGGCGTGCTCGCGGCCGCGCTCGATCTCGCGCCACGCGCCATCGCGCATCCGCTTGGGTTGCTCGTTCTTCGCGGTGACGTCGAACGCAACGGAGCGCGTCGCGGGGCACGGTATTGCGCCGTGCGCCGGGCGGTGCCACGCGCGAAAGTGAAAGCTCGAACGAAGCGCGGTGCGCGAGGAGCACGCTCCAAATGATGCGTCATTTCCGGCTTGAATCGATGCGTGCGGTCGTGGCGTTCGCCATCTCGAGCACGAGCGCCGTCGCTCATTCGCAGCCCGCTGCCGACCCCGCAGCACCGCCGCCCGCGCCAATCGCAGCACCGCCGCCGTACGCAGCGCCGCCACCCGCAGCGCCGCCGCCCGCGCCGTGGACCGTACAGCCGCCGTACTCGCCGCCGGCCACATACCCGGGGGGTGGCTACGCCTATGGACCGCCGCCGCCTCCGGCCCCACCGCCGCTTGCACCCGAGCGCGCGTGCTGCCTTTGGTCACTGCGCTATGACCCCTTCGATCTCATCTATCGGCGAGTCACTTTTGAAGGTGAGGTGGCGTGGGGCGGTCTTCCGTTTTCTGCGGAGGTCACGGGCTCATGGATCTTCGCGTCGCCGACCGAGGGCCTCGACCAGAAGGGCTTCGATCTCGGATTCAATCTTGCGTGGTATCCAGGCGGCGAGCCGCTGCGCGGATTCTGGGTGAAGGCGCACGCCGAGCTCGAGAGCTTCGATGCCACGCTGAGCCGCACCGCCGGCAATACGCCAATTGGCAAGCCAAACCCAGACCTCTGCGACGCGGACTCCGCCACTGGCACTTGCAAGAAGCACGTGGCGAGCCCGATCTTTGGCGTCTTGCTCGGCTCGACGCAGGTCTTCGGCAGAAGGGGTGGCTTCGCGGTATCGGGTGGCTTTGGAGTCGGCGCCGCCGTGGCCGACTCGACCTCGCTGGAGGTGTTGCCATGCACCTCGGCGGACGTCGCTGCCGGCGACGCGCATTGTCCCTTGGCGGAGAACGGCGGCACCGCGCTCGGGTTTCGCATGTACGACGAGAGCGCGCGAATCCGCCTGCTCGGTACGCTCGCGATCGGCGTCGCGTTTTAGCTAGAACGCTCGCATCACCGCGCGATTCGGGGCTCGTCGAGCACAGCGCTCACGACTGCGGATCGCCATCGCGGCGGCCGTCATCGTGCCTACGCAGCTCGGGGCGGGGCGGAAACATGCGTCGCTCGGAGGCGCGGCGGTCCCCTTGCGTCCGTCGCGTCAGGCCCGCTGTCGCATCGAGCTGTGCCAGCTTTTCGAACCTAGCCGGCGTCGTGTTGCCAAGCTTCTCTGCATGGCTCTTGCAGAGAAAAAGCTGGCGCCCGCCGACCACGACACCGACGACGGATTCTTCGGACGCGCACACCGCACAACAAGGGGCTTCCGGGGCCATCTTGCTATTACGGATACGTCCTCGCCAATGGCCAACTTTCTCGCGATGCGCCGCCTATTGGCAAGCACGCGCGGCTGATTGGCACGTTCACCTGCCGCAATTGGCAAGTTCAACTACCGCAATTGGCAATCTCGTGAGGCGCGGCTCAATGGCAATCTCGCGAGGCGCGGCTCAATGGCAATCTCGCGAGGCGCGGCTCAATGGCATTGGGCCTTTCGCTCTACCCACTGAATCACGTCATCGCTGACGTCGCGGTCGAGAAAGCGGCTCAGCTCCCGGATCCCGGTGGGGCTGGTGACGTTCACCTCGGTGAGGTAGCCGCCGATGAGATCGAGTCCGACGAAATAGAGTCCGTCTTTCTGGAGCCGCTGGCCCACGTCCGCTACCAGCTCTCGCTCTCGCGCCGTCAACTCCGTCGGCAGTACCGAGCCGCCGACGTGGATGTTCGCGCGCAATTCACCCTTCGCCGGGACCCGCAAGATCGCGCCGAGCACCGCGCCGTCGAGGACCAGCACGCGCTTGTCGCCCTCGCTCACCTCGGGGATGAACTCTTGAATCTCGGCAAGCTCGCGCCCCTCGTTCGTGAGGTATTCAACGATGGCACGCGCGTTGGTGTCGTCGCCGCGCACGGCCATGACGCCGAAGCCACCCGCGCCCGATAGCGGCTTGATGACCGCGCGCCCGCCGACGCTCGCAACGAACGCGTGGATCCGCTCGGGGCTCGACGAGATCAGCGTTCGTGGCGTCCAGCGCGGGAACTCGAGCGCGTAAATCTTCTCGTTCGCGTCGCGCAGTCCGCGTGGATCGTTGAGGACCAGCGTCGTAGAGCGCAGTCCGTCGAGCAGCTGCGTCGCATAGGCATAGCGCGCGTCGAAGGGCGGATCTTTGCGAAGGAACACGGCGTCGACCGTTGCAAGCTCGAGCCGGCGAGGCGCACCGAGCGCGAGCGTGTCTTCCCTGTGCTCGATGGGGCGCACCACCGCCGTGACCGCAGCGGAGCCACGGCCCGCCTCGCGTTCAAGCTCGCCGATGAGCGCGTGCATGCAATCGTGGCCGCGCGCCAACGCAGCGAGAATGAAGCCGAAGCTCGTGTCCTTGTCCGGCGAGAGCCGTTCGAGCGGGTCCATCACGAACACGAAGCGCATGGCGGGGTGCATACGCGCGCAGCGTGAGGCAAGCAACGACACGCCGATGCGAGACGCCGATGCGAGACGCCGCTGCGACGCGTGTTTGCCACGCTGGGCCAAGCGAGTTTTCGGTGCTCGCGCCGTGCGACCGTCGCATGCACACGGCGATGAAGCTCCGAGTGTGCCGAACGATTTTTCGGTACTCGCGCAGTGCGACTGTCGCATGCTCGCCGCGATGCCGCTCCGTGTGCTCGTGGCCGCGCTAAGCCGTCTGTCGCGCGCGCTGTTGCTCTTCCTGTCGCTCGCTTTGTCGGCGGCCCCCGTTCTCGGATGCGCGCCGCCTTCGATCACGATCGCCGGATCCCGCGCAACTCCCGCGTCGCCCGCGATCGCCGGATCCCGCGCAAATTCCGGCCCTTCCGTGAACGCTCGAGCTGCCGCGCTCGCTCGCACTCCAGCGCCCGCGCCTTCCGCTGCGGCGAGCGTGCCCGTCCTCGAAACATCGCCAGCATCGCCAGCGCCGCCGGTGCCGCGCGCTGTTTCGCAAGTCGCCGTCGTGTGTGATGACGAGGCCGCGGCACGGGTCGCGCTCGAGGTGCTCGGCAATGGCGGCACGGCTATCGACGCGGCCATCGCGGCGATGCTCGCGCTCGCGGTGGTGGCGCCAGATTCGACGGGGCTCGGTGGCGGTGGCGTGGCCCTCCATTTCGACGCCGCGACCCGCGCTACGGCCTTCCTCGATTTTCGCGAGTCGGCGCCGATCGGCCTGCGCCGCGCCGAGCTCGCGCGGCCGATCAAGAACAGCCTTCGTGGTGCCTTCGTCGGCGTGCCCGGAGTGATCGCCGGCATCGTCGAGCTCCATCGCCGCTTCGGAAAATTGCCGCTTGCTGACCGCTTCGTGGCTGCTTCGGACATCGCCGAGCGCGGCTTCGTCGTCAGCACGCACCTCGCCCGCGCGCTCGCGTGGAACGAAGCGTGGGTGCTCAGCAACCGCGAGGCGCGTGCGGTGTTCGTCGCGAAGGACACGCTTCTCCACGAGGGTGATCGTGCCCACAACCGCGTGCTCGCCGCGACGATGCGGAAGCTCGCGCCCGAGCCGATGACCTTCTATTCAGGTGAGCTCGCCGATGAAATGGTCGCGACGGCACGGCGCCTGGGCGGGCGTCTCAGCTCCGCGGATCTCGCAGAATATCGGGCGATCGAGCGCATTCCCCTGCGCCTCGCGTGGGCCGGTTCGGAGATCGTGACGGCACCGCCACCCTCGGCCGGCGGCTTACTCTTGCTCGAGACGCTCGCGATGCACACGCCCGCGGAGCTTCGCGCGCACGGCTACCAGAGTGGCGCTTACCTTCACGTGCTGGCGGAGACATTTCGCGGCGCGCTCGCCGATCGCGTCAGGTTCATCGGCGATCCGGCGTTCGTCAAAGTGGATGTTCCCGCGTTGCTCGCC